>JAZAJX010000028.1:0-11485 GCA_036230225.1 Pseudomonadota bacterium
ATGGATGCCACCCTGGAAGAGGCGGAAAACATCCGCGTCGATCTCAAACGCACCCTGAAAGGGTCTCTGATCGGTTAACGGAACAGTGATTATGCAAGCGCTCACACCCTCACAAGCCTGGCTGCGCCGACTCTGTGTACTGGCTGTCTTCATGGTGGCCGTGGTCATCATCCTCGGCGCCTGGACGCGACTCTCCGACGCCGGCCTGGGTTGTCCCGACTGGCCCGGGTGCTACGGCCACCTGGATGTTCGCAAAGCCATCGACCATGTGAACACCACCAACGAGGCCGCCCCCGGCAGCCTGCGCGAAGCGCACAAGACCGTCCCGGAGATGGTGCATCGCTACTTTGCCTCCTCTCTCGGCCTGGTGATTCTGGTCATTGCCGCTCTGTCCCTTATCAACCGTAAACAGGGAAAACAGCCGGTAAAGCTGCCCCTGTTTCTGGTCGCGCTGGTGATATTTCAGGGGATTCTGGGAAAATGGACGGTGACCATGGGACTTCAGCCCACCATCGTCATGCTGCATCTGCTGGGGGGCTTTACCACCTTTACCCTGCTGGTGCTACTGACAGCCCGCATGTATCGCTGGCCCACCTTCCTCAATGACTGTGATGTACGCATGCTCAAACCGCTGGCGTCGCTCGCCCTGGCCGCCGTGATTGTGCAGATCGCGCTGGGCGGCTGGACCGCCAGCAACTACGCTGCCGTGGCCTGTACCGATTTGCCGGTCTGTGAGGAAGGCTGGCAGGATCGCCTGGATTTCGAGGAAGCCTTTATCTTCTGGGGTCATGAGCACGACAAACCCGACTATGAATTCGGCGTTCTCGACAATGATGCCCGCACCACCATCCATGTCATGCATCGCTTTGGCGCCCTGGTGGTCACGCTACTGGTGCTGGCCCTGGTAGCCAAGATCCTGATCCGCGCCAGCAGCGTATTTTTCCGCAACTTTGCCCTGGTCATCCTTGGCCTGCTGGTGGTGCAAATCGCGCTGGGCCTGAGTAACGTGGTATTTGCCGTACCGTTGGACGTGGCCGTGGCCCACAATTTTGTGGCCGTGCTGTTGCTGGCCGCCCTGGTGCTGTTTATCCGCGCCATTAATGTGAAATGCGGCCAGCGTAAACCGTCAAACCCGCAAGGAGCATGACCATGAGCCAAACCGCCACCTGGCGCGACTACCTGGCGCTGACCAAACCCGGGGTCGTCATGCTGCTGATGGTGACCGCCGTGGCCGGCATGTTCCTGGCCACCGAACCGGCGGGCATGGTGCCCCTGCACATTTTTATCCCTGCCTTTCTGGGCCTGACCCTGGCGATGATGTCCTCTGCAGCCATCAACCAGATCATGGACCAGAAGATTGATGCGATCATGACCCGCACCGAGAAGCGTCCCCTGGTGGCGGGCAAGCTGAGTCCGAAAGCGGCGATTGCCTTCGCCGTCTTCCTGGCAGCCGCCTCCATGGTCATGCTGTATTTCCTGGTCAACCCGATCACTGCCTGGCTGACCCTGTTCGGTTTTGTCGGTTATGCCTTTATCTATACCCTCTACCTGAAGCGCGCCACGCCGCAGAATATCGTCATCGGCGGTATTGCCGGCGCCATCCCGCCGCTTCTGGGCTGGGTCGCGGTCACCGGCGAGGTTCACCCCTATGCCTGGCTGCTGGTATTGATCATCTTTGTGTGGACCCCACCGCATTTCTGGGCACTGGCCATTCATCGTCGCGATGAATACGCCAAGGCCGATATCCCCATGCTACCGGTGACCCACGGCATCCCCTTCACCCGGGAATCGGTGCTGTATTACACCATCCTGCTGTTTATCTGCACCTTGCTGCCCTATCTCACCGGCATGAGCGGCCTGATCTATCTACTCAGTGCACTGATCCTGGGGCTGGTCTTTCTCTATCACGCGGTACGGTTGCGGTTTTCCGATGACCCGAAACTGCCCATGAAAACCTTCGGCTATTCCATCACCTACCTGTTTGCCCTTTTCACGGCACTGCTGGTGGATCATTACCTGCCGGTGAGTCCGCAAACCGTCGCGGGCTGGCTGGGGGCGTAAAAAGACCAACTGATAATTGAGACTGGAGAATTGAGAACTGGCGCGAGCCAGATTTTGAGGTTCTCCAACGCGGGAGGCCGCGCTCAATGTCTGGGTGCGGCCTCTTTGCTTTCAGGCTACTGAGCAGCCCATCCGCGCCGTTATCAATTCTCAACTATCCATTACCCCTCGCATCCTGGCTACCACATCGCGTTATACTGACGGCATCGAAAAAAACCGGGAGGCAACCATGACGACCCGCAGCATGGATGAATGGCTGGATGCCTACGGCGAAAGCCATCAGAACCCCACCAACAAGAAAGTCCACTTTGTCTGTGTGCCGGTGATCTTCTTCAGCATCGTCGGCTTTCTGTGGGCCCTTCCTGCGCCGGTCTTCGCCGGCTTCTGGGCTCTCGCTGCCCTGGTCGCAGTGACGCTCTATTACGTCAGGCTTTCCGTCCCCATTGCCGCGGGCATGCTGCTATTCAGCCTGGCCTGCCTGCTCCTGCTGTCGCTCATCGCTGCCAGCGGGGCCAGTGTCTTCTGGGTATCCCTGGTACTGTTCGTGGCAGCCTGGATCGGCCAGTTCTGGGGGCACAAGGTGGAAGGAAAGAAACCCTCTTTCTTTGAGGACATCCAGTACCTGATGATCGGCCCGGCCTGGATCATGGGATTTCTGTATCGGAAATGGGGAATCAAATACTGACTGTCTATCTACTACGCCCCTGTAGGAGCACCGCTTGAGATGCGAACCTGAGCCCCGGCGAAGGAGTAGCGGTGATCCTTGCTTCAATGCTTTACCAATAGAATGCTTTTGGCGCTAACCACTAGCGCATCCCTCGCTATCGCTCGGTTCGCATCTCAAGCGGTGCTCCTACAGGCGCCAGGGGTAGTACCGCCTTTCCCCATTAACACTTTTGCAGTAGTTTATAGCCACAATAAAACTGCACGGGGGAAGGCTGTCATCATGGGGACTCTCATTTTTATTGGCGTGATCATCGCCGTCATCATCTACATCATCGCCGTCTACAACCGTTTGATCGCACTCAAGAATCGTTTCAAGAACGGCTTCGCCCAGATCGATGTGCAATTGCAGCGTCGTCATGACCTGATCCCCAACCTGGTGGAAACCGCCAAGGCTTATATGAGCCACGAGAAGGAGACGCTTACCCAGGTCATCGACGCGCGCAATCAGGCCGTCAGCGCCAAAAAAGCCGCAGCCGATCATCCCGATGATGCCGGGGCGGTGACCCAGCTGGGCAAAGCCGAATCCCTGTTGTCCGGCTCCCTGGCCAATTTCTTTGCACTCAGCGAGAACTACCCGGATCTGAAGGCCAACGACACCATGTCCCAGCTGATGGAAGAGCTCAGCAGCACGGAAAACCGTATCGGTTTTGCGCGCCAGGCCTTCAATGATGCGGTGATGAACTACAATACCTACCGCGAACAGTTTCCCCAGAATGTCATTGGTGGCCTGTTCGGTAGCTTCAAGGAAGCCCAGCTGCTGAAGATTGACAGCGAGGAAGCGCGCCAGGCGGTGAAAGTCAGCTTCTGAGGCGACCCGCCATGGATTTCTTTCAGCATCAGGAGCGAGCCCGTCGCAAGACCGGGTTGCTGGTTCTGTATTTCATTCTTGCCGTGGTCGCGGTGGTGGTCTGCGTCAACCTGGCATTGCTGCTCAGTTTCGTTTGGATGGATGTGCCGCTGGCGCCCCCCAGCCAGTGGTTTACCCACCCCCTGACCCTGTGGATTACGCTATTCACCTTGCTGGTCATGGTCTGCGGCTGCCTGTTCAAGACCTGGCAGCTACGCCGGGGCGGCAAGGGCCTGGCCTCCATGCTGGGCGCCCGCCCGATTGACCCGGACACCCGCCACACGGACGAGAAAAAGCTGATCAACGTGGTGGAAGAGATGAGCCTTGCCTCGGGCATTCCGACACCTCAGCTCTACGTACTGGACAAGGAAGCCGCGATCAACGCCTTTGTAGCAGGGTTTCGCCCTTCTGAAACCGTCCTGGTCGTGACCCACGGAACCCTGAAGAAGCTCGACCGGGGTGAACTGCAGGGAGTGATCGCCCACGAGTTCAGCCATATTTTCAATGCCGACATGCGCTTGAACCTGCGCCTGATTGCCGTCCTTGCCGGCATCCTGGCCGTGGGCAAGATCGGTGAATTCATGCTGCGCGGTTCCTCGCGGCGCAGCAGCGCCAATCGCAAGGGCAACAGCCTGGTATTGGTGGCACTGGCGCTGGTGGTGGTGGGCTATCTGGGCCTGTTTTTCGGTCGCCTGATCAAGGCCGCCATTTCCCGGCAGCGGGAATTACTGGCTGACGCATCAGCCGTCCAGTTCACACGTAATCCGGCAGGCCTGGCCGGTGCATTGATCAAGATCCGCAACGGCGACGGTTCCCACCTGGATTCCGTGCACGCGGAAGACATGAGCCACATGTGCTTTGGCGAAACACTGGGCTTTCGTTTCCGAAATTTGCTGGCCACCCATCCGCCGCTGGACGAGCGCCTGGGGGCACTGGGCAGCGACTGGGTGGCCCGCGCCCGCAGCCGCGCCCGCACTCCCCCCCCTCAGCCACAGGGCACCTCCACCCCCATGCCGGAAGGGGCCTCCGCGTTCAGCGGCGCCAACCCTGCAGACACCACCTCCCCGCCCCCTTCCCACCGGGTCGGGACAGTCAGCGAGGCGGATGTGGGTTATGCGCGCTCACTGCTGGAAAGCCTGCCTGATGCCCTGAAAAAGCAGTTGCACAATCCACGTCAGGCGGAACGGACACTTTACGCCCTGATACTGAGCAGCTCGGACAACGATTCCTCCCACCTGCTCAGCAACGCCGGGTTGCAGGAGGAAGAAACGGAGCTACTGGCACTGAGCCAACAGTTATCCGCGCTGGGGACCCGCCTGCGTCTGCCGATCATTGATCTGGCTCTCCCCACACTGAAAGGCCTGCCGGCCCCCCAGCGACGGGCGATTCTGGACACCCTTAACGCTCTGGTGGCGGCCGATCAGCGTACGACCCTGTTCGAGTGGGCACTGGTCGCACTGGCCCGCCAGCAACTGGATGAACAGGCCCGTCGCAACCGTCACACCCGCTTTCACCGTTTCAACGCCGTAGCCGGCGAGCTACAACTGGCCTTTTCGGTAATGACCTGGGCCAGCGGTGCCCGGGACGACGAAGCCCGCACAGCATTCCGTCAGGCCAGCCACGGCCTGCTTCCGGAAGCGAGAACCCTGCTGCCGCTGTCCCATTGCAGCAGTCAGCGTCTGGGGCAGGCGATGGACCGTTTGGCCGATTTATCCCCCTTGCTCAAAGGCCCGGTCATCGACGCCCTGTCGGACCTGGTGCGGTCCGACGGCAAGGTACAGGTGAGTGAAGCAGAAATGCTGCGCGCCATGGCTGCCCTGATGGAGTGCCCGTTACCGCCGCTCTTCGCTGGCCAGGCCGGTCATTAAATATGCACTCCAACAAAATGAATAGCCTTCATGGTATGGCGAATTTCCTACGCGTTTTACAGCACATTGCCTATGCGAGCCCGTCAGATTCACGGCAAAATGCAGCCATCGTCTGATTCGCACCACCGGTCAATGACGATGTGATACGCCTCACAATTTCAGGGACGATTCAAAGGCAAGGTCGAGGGATATGCCATGGAACTCAATAAGGTCAGCACCCGAAATGCCTGGGATGCGGTCGCCAATACCACCTTACAGATCCGCGAGGGAAGTCTGAATCCGGCACTGACGGCCTGGGTACAGGCGCAGGGCTTCTCTCTGGATAGCACGGTCTTTTCCAGCGTCTGCCGCTTTGATGACGGCATTTACACCGGCACACTGGTTGACGCCAAAGGCCACGCCTGGGAATTTCTGGCAGATCTGGATGATCCGGAAGGTAGCGACCTGGAGGATGTCACCGCCAGTCTGGGCCCGAAATCACCGGACCACCCGGACGCCGACCTCTGCGATCTGGTCACCATGGCGCTCTATTATCAGCGCGAACAACAATTGGCAGCCTGAGAGAGACGCGCGTCAGCCACGCCGAAACGGTAGCAACTGGCATGCCTCTTCTCGGTAACGGTTCACATGCTCGGCCTCTTCCCGGCAAAAGTCAGCGATGGCCCGCTGGAATGCCGGTTCGCGCAGATGATGCAGGGACCAGGTAATGACCGGTTCAAAACCGCGCAGGATCTTGTGCTCACCCTGCACGCCGGGATCAAACGTCGCTAACCCCTGCTCAATGGCAAACTCGATCCCCTGGTAATAGCAGAGCTCGAAATGGAGGCCATCGCGTTCCTCCAGACACCCCCAGTAACGCCCGTACAGACTGGTCTGGTCGAAAAAATACAAGGCCGCAGCCACGGGTCTCTCACCGTCACGGGCCAGTACCAGCATCAACTGATCCGCCAACCGCTCCCCGACCGTAGAAAAGAAGGCCTCGTTCAGGTACGGCAACTGCCCCCGCTTCAGATAGGTACTGGCATAGCATTGGTAGAAAAACGCCCAGTCAGCCGCCGTGATCTGCCCGCCCTGATGACGGGTTATGGTGAGCCCCTGTTCGTGGACCCGCCGCCGCTCCTTGCGCAGGTTCTTGCGCTTGCGAGACTGGAAGGTGCCGAGGAAGTCCTCAAACTCCCGGTAGTCCCGATTGAACCAGCGAAAATGACAGGCCTGGCGGGACACCAGGGGGAGTTCACGCAACCGTTCCCGGCTGGCCTCGTCCGGGAACAACACATGCCAGCCACTGGCTTGCTGCTCCGCCAGCGCCTTCTGGACGCCTGTCCAGATGTCCTCGGCGGACAGCCCTCCCCGCCAGCGGGGACCGGTTACCGGGGTAAAAGGAACGGCGGTGACCAGCTTGGGGTAATAGGCCAGACCATGGCGCTGGTAGGCATCTGCCCAGCTGAAATCGAAGACATACTCCCCCCGCGAGTGGCTTCGCCCAAAGAGCGGCATCCAGCTATCCCCGACCTGTAGATGACAAGGCTGCCAACCGGTGGCCGACGTGGCGGCACCACAGCCCTGCAGGGCATCAAAGAAGGCATTGCTGAGGAAAGGGAAAACGGACACTGGGACTCCCGGTGAGCAGGTTGCATGAGTTTCGTCGCTGCCTTGGGTACAATGCGCGGATTGTACGGCACAGGATAATACTGTCCGTCGGCAGGGATCCCGTCGCAAGCAGTGCTGTCGTGCAATACCGCCTCGTTTCCCGGCGGTTTACCAAGACTGCTCCCTTACCGGCGCCGGCTCTCCGTTCCGCTTTGCAATTGGCAGATCGGCGGCGCCCTGGGGCAAGTTGCTACTTTTATCACTCATTGCTCAACAAGGTAACGTCAACTTCATGAATGTCTCCAAACCCCTGACCGTTTTCTATGTCATCGCAGCCCTGTTACTGGCCATTCCTGGCGCCTGGCTGCTGTTCGCCCCGGAAATGGCCCTGGTCACCCTCCACGAGAACCTGGCCGTGGTGGAAATTTCCAACATCCATAGCCAACAAACCGGCCTGGGCCTGCTGCTGGCCGCCGTGGTGAATCTGGTCTGTGTTCTGGGTGGCGGCCAACGTGTCCCTCTGCATGTGGCCGTATTCTTCTACCTGGCCGGCCTGGTCGCCAGTCATGGCAGCGTGGTATTTGCCGACCAGTGGTGGCTGTGGCTGCCCGTTATCGTCTACCTGCTGCCCCTGCTGCCCTTCGGGAAACTGGTTCCCGCCAACCTGCCTCTGGCAGGTAACGGCCAACAACGGGGCGAGGTGAAGTGGTTCAACCCCAACACGGGCTTCGGCTTTATCCTCACCGACGGCGGTGAAGAGCTCTTCGTCCACTTCAAGGCCGTGCAGAACGGTGGCCGCCGCAGCCTGCGCACTGGCACCCGGGTACGCTTCGAAACCCGGATGTCCGACCGTGGCGAACAAGCCGACAACGTCTACATCGAACAGTAATCCATCAACCCGCACGCCAGAGGCCGTACCGTCCGGGCCGCTGGCGTGGCGGCTGATGTCGCAACGAGAGAATAACAATGACACTGGCTACCGCCGACTGGATCGTGCTTGCCGGCTATCTGTGTGTTGTCCTGGGTATTGGCATCTACTTTTCCCGCCGCAACACCAGCACGGAAGAATATTTTGTGGGAGGGCGACGTTTTCGTGGCTGGGTGATCGGCCTGTCGCTGGTGGGCACCTCCATCAGCTCAATCACGTTTCTTGCCTATCCTGCTGACGCCTTCAAGACGGACTGGCTGCGCTACCTGCCCAACCTGGCCTTGCTGCCCGCCATCATGATGGCAGCGTTCGTTTTCCTGCCCTATTTTCGGCGCGGTAACATGACCAGCGCCTACGAGTTTCTCGAACAGCGCTATGGCCCTTCCATCCGGGTCTATGGTGCCATTGCCTTCTTGGTCGCACAGATTGTGCGCCTGGCCATGATCCTGTGGTTACTGTCCCTGCTGATCCAGCAAGTCACGGGGCTGAGTCCCGCCACAGCCATCGTACTGGGCGGCCTCTTCGTGGGGTTGTACACAGTCATCGGCGGCATTGATGCGGTGATATGGACCGATGTGCTGCAGACGGTGGTACTGCTGCTGGGCGGCGTCCTGTGCCTGTGGGTGATTCTGGACGCCCTGCCAGGTGGACTGGGGCAGGTCATGGAGGAAGCCGGTGCGGCAGGCAAGTTTGCCCTCGCCCCCTGGGAAAATGGCGGCCCCGGCGAGACCTCCTGGTCCCTGTCCCTGAGCGAGAAAACCGCCACCATGATGTTACTGATCGGCTTGACCAACTGGCTCACCGAGTACTCCAGCAACCAGAACACGGTACAGCGCTACTGCGCCTCCCAATCCACCCGGGAAGCCCGTCGGGGTCTGTGGGTCTACCTGTTCACAGCCCTGCCGATCTGGGCCTTCTACATGTTTCTGGGCACCGCCCTGTGGGTTTTCTTTCAGGTGTATCCCGACGTGCAGGCCGGCGCCATTCTCAGCGGTGAGGCCCGCGCCGAAACCCTGATGCCCCACTTCATCACCGCCTACCTGCCCGCCGGGGTGGCCGGCCTGGTGATTGCTGCCGCCCTGGCAGCCGCCATGAGCTCACTGGATTCCAGTATCAATTCGGTGACCACCGTCAGCGTGGTGGATCTCTATCGCCGCCATTTCCACCCGGATCAGGATGACCGCCATTACCTGAAAGTCGCCTGGGGGATTGCCATCGCGGTGACGGGCCTGATGATTGCCGGGGCGCTGTGGCTGAATCAGGCAGACACCAAAACCCTCCAGGACACGTCCACCATTCTGGTATCCCTGCTCGGTGGCGGCATGCTGGGACTTTACCTGCTCGGTTTCTTCAGTGACCGGGGGGATGCCAGAGCCGCCTGGTGTGGCATTGGCTGCACCCTGATCTTCACGGGCTGGACCATTCTCACCAACAAGGGCCTGTTGCCGGACGCGCTGAGCGCGCCCTTCGACCTCTACTACACTGGCCTGATCGGTAACCTGCTGATGTTTGCCGTGGGCTACCTGAGTGCCAGTTACTGGCCCGGGGATAAAACGTCGGTCTTGTCAGCGGATTCCGCAGACTGAGCGTCGCGGGATGACGCCGTTTCCGGGGCGGGCATGGCCCGCGCCTGCAACAGGCGGTCGCGGATCAGCCAACCCGCTGCCCAGAACACCAGCCAGGGATCGATCAAATAATCCCACAGGTTATCGCTGACCAGCACATCCGCGCCAAAGGCAAACTGCGCGGCCACCAGGATCAGGCAGCTGGCATAGGCGCGGACCACCCAGGCCAGCAACCCCACCAGCAGCAAGGCAGTACTGAACCCGAAACTGCCGAATCCCAGGGCATAGGGATCCGCATAACTGGAGCCCATGCTCATCGGGTAGAACCACAATGCCATCAGCACCAGCATCACGCAGGCTCCCCGCAGCTGCCCCAGGGGCAACCAATAGTGGCCGACAATACGATGCTGAATGGCAAGAATGGCAAGCAGCCCGGAGGTGATACTGAACGTGGACAGGTAACTGACCGTCCAGGCGGCCAGCCCCCAGGGATAGGGAAGAAACGACCACACGAAGACCACGACGCTCAGCGCAATCCTGCCGCGCAGACTCAACAGCGCGGCACTCATGCGCAACTGGACCGCCACCAGCACCAGGGCACAAATCAGGATATCAAGCGTCATCGTGGGACTCCTTGCCATGCGCCTGCCCTTCGTCCGCCTTCAACCAGGCATGACGAATGGCGCTTTTATTCCAGGTATAGAGCATGTGCAAATCCCCGTTTCGGGCGCGGATCATGTACGGGTAATCGTATTGGAACTCGCACCCCTTGTGCGGCTGGCACTTGTTCTCGCGCACCCGCGTCAGCAGCTTGCGCTGATCCGCCGGCAGGATGCCTACCAGCTCATCATCGACCAGATCCTCAAACTCATCGTAGGCCAGTTCATCCCCCCGCCAGGCTGCCCGGTCATGGAAGAACCAGCGGTTTTCCCAGTGACGACCGCCATCCCGGGTTTCACGGATACACAGGTCGTCACGCTCGAAACGGTTGCAGTTCGCCGCAATCAGCCAGTGTCCCGGCCCCATGGCGACTCCGCCCAGGGCGGAGCTGGGGTTTTCCAGAGAAGAGTATTCCAGCGGCTGCCATTGCCAGCCGCCATCACTGCTGTGGGACAGGTAGGCATAGCCGTTATTGGGCTCGTTCTCATTACGCAGGAACGACACCGCGTGGGTGGGAGTATCCACCAGAACCAGAGGCTGAATCGCCTTGCGGCCGTGGCCAATGCGCGCTTTGCCAAGAATCCGGTTATCCCGATCCAGGCGCAGGATTTCACCAAATTTTCCCACCATCTCGTGGTAGACCGGCAGGCCGATGGTGCCATCGCTGTAACGAATAGGCGGGGTTTTCACCAGGGTGCTGATGTTCAGAAAAGGGGATGTGGCCAGGGCCGTATCGAATTGCCAGGTCGCCCCCTGATCGAAGGACTCCAACGCCACGATCCGGCTACCGCCCCAGCCGCCAAAGCTGACCGCCACCACGAACAGGCGCATGCGGCCATCCGCATCCAGCACCGGTACCGCGTTGCCCAGTTTGCGCACATGGCGTCCCCAGCCGCGGGCCAACTGTTCACGGGTCAGCACCGGCCTTTCATCAGACCAGGTTGCCGTTGCGGGATCGAAGACTGCGGAATGAATCGCCACGTCCGCGGCGCCTTCACGGGTGCCGGCAAACCAGAACGCCCGCAGGCGCCCGTCTTCCAGCTCCACCATGGAGCCCGCATGGACCAGGCGCGTATCGGCATCGGAAGCAAACTGGCTTTGCCATTGGCTTCCAGAAGGGACTTCAGCGGTCGATTCCACCACCAAAGAGGGCACGGCTTCCCAGAGATGTGCCGGGGTAGCGGCGAAATACCCCGCCACCAACGCAGCCCCCACAGCAAGGTGTATTGCACGTTTTAGC
>JAZAJX010000029.1:0-7353 GCA_036230225.1 Pseudomonadota bacterium
GCCAGCTGACCGGGCATCCAGACAAGATGCCAGGCCAGCCCTGCCAAGAGCGAAGAAAGCAACAGAATCACCAGCGAGCGCCAGGCCAGCACTCTCTGAAGGCGGGGTTCAGGATTGACGAAAGCCAGATTCAGCACACGCACACTCTCCTTTCGCCCTTGTTTCTCTCGCCACTCAAGGTAACGCCCATTAAACAGGGTCAGCTGCCGCTCCGGCCGCCCCCAACGCGGCTTCTGGCGAAACACCCATTCCGGTTTCCAGTCCTGCTGTTCAGGCACTGCCAGCAGTGCCTGATGAAAATCGCCGCCACGATCCACCGCATGAATCTGTATTGACTCCTCTTTTGGAGCCAGCCCCAACGTCGTCATTTTTGTCCCCCGGCACCGGTAATGTCGTATACAGTCTATGATGACGACGGTATGACAATATTTGCCTCCACCCCGCGATTTGCCTCACAAAATGTCACGCAGAATGCACCACCGGTCGATTGCAGCGATGGAGTACAAAAAACAGGGGTTTAACCCTTTCAACATCGCTTGATTTTGACGTTGTCGCCCTTATTATCACAGGGACAATTCGCAAGGATGAGTGCAAACACATGAATAATCAGAGCAACCCCTACTCCGTCTCCTCACAGCACGGCGTCGCCGTCACTGGAGAGCGTGCGGCCCAGGTCCTGAAAAACACCTACATGCTGCTGGGGATGTCACTGATCGTGGCCACCGGCGCATCCTGGTTTGCCATGGCCAGCAATATCGGTTTTGTTAACGTGTGGCTGACTATCGGCGTCTACTTTGGCCTGCTGTTTGCCACTAACATGCTCCGTAACAGCGCCTGGGGCATTCTCGCCGTGTTCGGCCTGACCGGCTGGCTCGGTTTCACCACCGGCCCCATCATCAATATGTACGCGCAGATTCCTGGCGGCATGGAAATCGTTACCATGGCTCTGGGCGGCACAGCCGGTATCTTCGTGGCCATGTCAGCCATCGCGCTGGTCACCAAGAAAGATTTCAGCTTCCTGACCAACTTCATCATGATCGGGATTCTGGTTGCCTTTGTGGCCAGCATCGCCAATATCTTCTTCGCCATTCCGGCGCTGGCCTTGGCCGTTTCCGGTGCCTTTGTTCTGCTGTCTTCTCTGCTGATCATGTGGCAAACCAGCGCCATTATCCACGGCGGCGAGACCAACTACATCATCGCGACCGTTACGCTGTTCGTGTCCCTGTATAACCTCTTCATGTCCCTGCTGCAGATCCTCACGGCCCTGAGCGGCGACGATTGATGCGTTTTACCCTTCTCGTCAACGCGGCGGCGGATTCCGCTGCCGCCTTGACAGCCCTGCATACCGCCCGCGCCCTGCACGACCACCCGGAACACCAACTCTATCGACTGTTCTTCTACCGGGACGCTGTTCACCTGGCCGATCGGCATGCCTGGCGTGGTGACGGCGAGCAGGCCTGTGCCGCCCAGCAATGGCAGCAATGGCTAAGCCAAACCCCGGTGGACGCCGTGGTGTGTGTCGGTGCGGCCCAACGCCGTGGCGTGGTAGCCGACACCGTGGCGGACGCCTTCTCCCTGGCGGGTCTCGGCCAGTGGGCTGACGCCCTGATGAGCAGTGACCGGGTGATACAGTTTGGCTAACCCGATTCTCTACATCGCCAGCGGCACCGCCCCCTTGTCCAGTCAGTTCCAGGAAACCCTGGAGATGTTGCTCACTGGCGCGGCGTTTGGGCAGCCCACCACACTCTGGCTGACTGACGCCTGCCTGAACCAGCTAGCCCTGTCGCCCAATGCTACCCTGGCCCAGCTGCCGGATTTCGGCGTACGCTGTGTCACTGGCAACCAGGGACCGGCGGCCCCTATCCCTGCTGAGCGCCTGGACGCCAACGGATTGCAGGCCCTGCGCGATGAATGCAACCAGATTGTGGTGTTCTGAATGATTCACCTGATCGGCTTCGCCCCCGAAAGCCCCCAACAAGCCGCCTTTACCGCCCTGTACCGTGAGGGCGACATCTGCGTATTCAGCGATGCTGGCCTGCTATTTGCTTCAACGCTCTCCTTGAAAGGCGACGGCTACCTGCTGCAACACCCTGCGCTGGCCATGCCGGAAGACCTGAACCTGCCGGTGATTGACCACAGTCAGCTGCTGGATCTGGTTGCCGAACACGGCCCCTGCACCAGCTGGTATTAATCCCCGCGTCCGATGCAGGACTCGCCTCCCTGACACCTGATGCCTGTACGAGGTTAACCATGACGGAACATGCTTTCGCGCCCTTTGTTCGCACCCTGGGACGGGGCAAACGCGCCCGCCGCAGTTTGACCCGGGAAGAAGCCAGGGACGCCATGCAGGCGATTCTCGACGACCAGGTGGAAGACATCCAGCTGGGCGCCTTCCTGATGCTGCTACGCGTCAAGGAAGAAACCCCGGAAGAACTGGCCGGGTTTCTCGACGCCTGCCGCCCCGTGTGTCACCAGGCCCTGGCAGACCTGCCTGACGTGCAGTTGGACTGGCCCAGTTATGCGGGCAAGAAAAAGCACCACCCCTGGTACCTGCTGGCCACCGTGCTGTTGGCAAGCCAGGGTATCCGCACCCTCCTCCACGGCGGTCCGGCCCATACCCCCAACCGGGTATACAGTGACCAGCTATTGCCCCAGCTGGGACTGCCAGTGGCCGCCTCCGCAGACCAGGCCGCTGCCCACCTGGACCGGCACGGCCTGGCCTATTTGCCGTTGGAAAGCTTCTGTGCGCCGCTCTCACGGTTGCTGACCCTGCGTTATTTTCTTGGCTTGCGTTCCCCCATCAACACCCTGGCCCGCAGCCTTAACCCGGCTCGGGCGCCGCTCTCCATGCAGAGCGTCTTTCATCCTGCCTACATTGAACTGCACCAGGGTGCCGCCGATCTTGCCGGCGACCAGGATCTGCTGTTGTTCAAGGGCGAAGGCGGTGAACTGGAAATCCGCCCGGATGCACGCACCCAGATCACCGGCATCCGTCATGGCGCCCACCTGGACGGTGCGGTCCTGGATAACGTCATGCCCCGGCAGACGCCCCCGGGCGAGCCGGATGCAAAGACGGTACTGGCAGTGTGGCGTGGTGAGCAGACTGACGACTATGGCGAAAACGCCGTGATACAGACGGTCGCGGTGGCGTTATGGGGGCTGGATCGGGCGGCGTCGCTGGAAGAGGCGCAGAAGCAGGCACGTGAGTTGTGGCAGAACAGACACAAGCAGGCCCTGAAAGGCAATTAATAGTTAATAATGAATAATTAATAACGTCGCGAGACAGCCCCTCTCTTTTGAAAGCAAGAAGCCGCGAGCATGGCCATGGTCGCGGCTTCTTCGTCTGAAAACCCCTTACGCGTGACCGCGTAACTATTAACTATTCATTATTAACTATTAGTTGCCCTTCCCGAACCACTCAAACTGTGAATGCAGGCTCACCACGCTGCCGACGATGATCAGGGTAGGCGCGTGGATTTCCTGGCCTTCTATCTGGTCCGGCAGGCTGTCCAGGGTGCCGGTGATCACTTCCTGCAGATTGGTGGTTCCCCGGGATACCAGGGCAATGGGCGTGTCGCCGGCACGACCGTGTGCCATGAGTTGCTGGCATATCTGTCGCAGCCCGACCAGCCCCATGTAGAAAACCACGGTTTCCGTTTCGCTGACCAGGTGCTGCCAATCCAGATCCACGGAACCATCCTTGCGATGGCCTGTGACGAAGCGAACGGACTGCGCATGATCACGATGGGTTAGCGGAATACCGGCATAGGCAGCACAGCCACTTGCAGCGGTAATGCCCGGCACCACCTGGAAATCGATGCCCTCAGCCACAATCAGGTCGATTTCTTCACCGCCACGGCCAAAGATGAAGGGGTCGCCCCCTTTCAGACGACAGACCTTCTTGCCCTTTTTGGCATAGTGGACCAGCAATTCGTTGATGTTGTCCTGGGGCAAGGCATGCTTGTCACGGGCCTTGCCCACATAGACCATCTCCGCATCACGGCGGGCCAGATCAACAATGCCCTTGCCCACCAGACGGTCGTATAGCACCACATCCGCCTTCTGCAGTAGCCGCAGGGCCCGGAAGGTCAACAGATCCGGGTCACCGGGGCCCGCCCCCACCAGGTAGACTTCCCCGCGGCTCAGGCGGGTCGCATCCGCCTGCTCAATGGCATCGCTGAGCATGGCTTCCGCTTCACTGTCCTTGCCTGCCATGACTTTTTCCACCAGCGGCCCTTCCAGCGCCTGCTCCCAGAACAGTCGACGGGCACCGATGTTCCCAAGCTTGTCCTTGAGCGGCTGGCGGAATTTGGCCATGAGATCGGCGAGACGCCCCCAGCGGGCAGGCAGTGAGGATTCCAGCTGGCTGCGCAGCTTGCGGGCCAGCACCGGGGAGGCGCCGGAGGAGCTGATGCTGATCAGAACCGGTGAGCGGTCGACGATGGCCGGAAAGATGAAGTCGCCCAGGGACGGGTTGTCCACCACGTTCACGGGGAGTCCCTGGTCCTGGGCCTGCTTCGCTATTTGCGCGTTAAGAGAGCCATCGTCCGTGGCGCAGATTACCAGCGCCCGACCGGCCAGATCTGTGGATGCGAAAGCGCGCTCATAAAGCTCACCCCCACTCTGCTTCACGATGTCGCACAATTCGGCGCACACACTCGGAGCGACCACGCACACCTTTGCACCAGACCGGTGCAGAAGACGCCCTTTACGCAGGGCCACTTCCCCGCCCCCCACAAGCAAGGCGGATTTACCCTGCAAGCGCCAGCTGATTGGTAAGAATTCCATGACTGCTCCCTGTAACCCCCTGACGCCGGCTGCATAACGCTTGGCACAGGGCAAGGCACCATACTTGGCACCTGCCATTTCACCAAAGCGCCTTACTTCAGGCGTTCAAGGCCTCTCATGTAGGGGCGTAATGCCTCTGGTACGGTCACGGAACCATCATCATTCTGATAGTTCTCCAGGATCGCCACCAGTGTACGCCCTACTGCCAGCCCTGACCCATTCAAAGTATGTACCAGCTCGGGCTTGCCGGTCTCAGGGTTACGCCAGCGGGCCTGCATGCGGCGGGCCTGGTAGTCACGGAAATTGGAGCAGGAGGAGATTTCCCGGTAACGCTGCTGGCTGGGCAGCCACACCTCAATGTCGTAGGTCTTGGAAGAAGAAAAGCCCAGATCCCCACCGCACAGGATGACGACCCGGTAAGGCAGGTCCAGCTTCTGCAGGATGGCTTCCGCATGACCGGTCAGCGCTTCCAGAGCCGCATCGGACTCTTCCGGACGGACCAGTTGTACCAGTTCCACCTTCTCGAACTGGTGCTGACGAATCATGCCGCGGGTGTCCTTGCCATGGCTGCCGGCTTCGGAACGGAAACAGGGGGTATGACAGGTATAGCGACGGGGCAACGCCTCCGCGTCCAGGATTTCCTCCGCTGCCAGGTTGGTCACCGGCACCTCGGCAGTGGGAATCAGGTAGAGCTCTCGCTCCCCCTCCATCTTGAACAGGTCTTCGGCAAACTTGGGCAACTGGCCGGTGCCACGCAGGGCGTCCGGGCCTACCAGATAAGGCACGTAGACTTCTTCGTAGCCATGCTCAGCGGTGTGCATGTCCAGCATGAAGTCGATCAGCGCCCGGTGCAGCCGGGCAAGGCCACCGGTCATCACCGCGAAACGGGCACCGGACAGCTTGGCAGCCCGCTCGAAATCCAGCCCCCCCTGCCCCAGGGATTCGCCCACGTCCACGTGATCCCTGGGTTCAAAATCGAATGACTTTGGGGTACCCCATTGACGCACTTCAACGTTGTCGTCTTCATCGTTCCCGGCGGGGACCGCTTCCTGGGGCACATTGGGGATACCCATGAGAAATTCGCGGATTTCCTCCTGAATCGCCTTGGCGTTGGCCACTTCCTGGTCCAGTTCCGCATCAATGGTTTTCAGCGACTCCGCCACCTGGGCCTTGGCCTGCTCCACCTCCATGCCGGACTGGATCAGTTGCCCCACTTGCTTGGACGCTTTCTTGCGCTCGGCCTGCAATTCCTGTGACCGCACGTCAGCCTGCTTGCGGCGCGCGTCCAGAACGCCAAACGCGTCCAGATCCAGGTCAAAACCACGCTTGGCCAGTGCCGCCTTGATGGCTTCACCGTCCTGACGCAGGGCACGAATATCCAGCATGTGTCTTTTACTCCAAAATCAGAAAGGCGGGGAATAAGCGGTGAATCGCTCCCCCGGCAGATTACTCAAAAAACTGACGCCCCAGCAGCAACCCCAGGCCGCCAAGACAAAAGCACACCATGACAGAAGCCAGCCCGTATCCGGCCGCCAGACCGAACGCTCGGGCTTCCACCAAGCGAACCAGCTCAAACGAAAAGGTGGAGAAAGTCGTTAGGGCGCCGAGCATGCCGGTCATCAGGGCAAGCCGCCACACCTCACTGACCGGCAGGCTGGCCAGGGCCACGGCCAGAAAGCCGAACAGGAAGCTGCCCACCAGATTCACCCCGAAAGTCGCCCAGGGCCAGGCCGGCATGGCCGGCACCCCCATCCACAGGGTGGTGGCAAACCGTAGACAAGCCCCCACCGCACCACCAGCGGCAACCGCCAGCCAGGGAGTCACGCTCATGGTTCCTCTCCGTAACGCTGCCAGTCACTTTGTTCGTTCAGACTGCGCAAGCGTGCCAGCTTTTCCGCCACCTTGATCTCTAAACCCCGATTGACCGGCTCATAAAGCCGGGTGCCACTGAGGCTGGCAGGAAAATAATTTTCCCCGGCCACAAACGCATCCGGAAAATCGTGAGCGTAATGATACTCGGCACCAAACCCCTCGTCTTTCATCAACTGGGTCGGTGCATTACGCAGATGCAGAGGCACTTCATCTGTCGGATGCTCTCTGACCAGCGCACGAGCTTGATTATAGGCCTTGTAGACAGCGTTGCTCTTGGGTGCCACTGCCACATAGGCAATCGCCTGAGCGATCGCCAGCTCCCCTTCCGGACTGCCAAGACGCTCTTGGACGTCCCAGGCCTGGAGACATAGTGTCAACGCACGGGGATCGGCATTGGCCACCTCCTCGCTGGCCATCCGCACCACGCGGCGGGCAATGTACAGAGGGTCACAGCCGCCGTCCAGCATGCGGGCGAACCAGTAAAGCGCCGCATCAGGATCGGAACCACGAACGGATTTGTGCAAGGCACTGATCTGGTCGTAAAACAGGTCTCCACCCTTGTCGAAACGGCGCACTGCATCACGCAGCACCTCTCGCATGAGCGACGCATCGATGACCGGTGTTTCACCTTCCGCAAGATCTGCCGCCACCTCCAGCATGTTGAGCAGGCGACGGGCGTCACCATCGGCATAG
>JAZAJX010000030.1:0-12149 GCA_036230225.1 Pseudomonadota bacterium
GATTCGGTCATCCGACACCTCAGCGAAGACGAACTGGACACCATGGTCCTGGAAGCCGACACCGCCTGCATCCTGGTGGATGTGCGACTGCCCATGGAATTCCGACACGACCGCACCCCGGGTGCCCGCAATATCCCGCTCAACGAACTGCGTCGCGAAGTCCTTAATCTGGAAAAGGATTTTTTCTACGTGGTGTGCGGTGATGGTCGACGAAGCGAGCTGGGAGCCTATATCCTCTCGGAAGCAGGCCTTAACGCCTATGTGCTGGACCGGGGAAAAGCGACGGATGCAAACGAACCAACACCAGTGGTCGAACAGGCCTGAAAGACACCTTTTCAGACTCAGCCTTTTCTGGCTGCTGATCCTGGCCTCCAGTCTCTGTCAGGGCAACGCTGAGCCGCCGCCTCCGTTCGTGATTCACAGCCTGCCCGATCAGGCGAGAATTACCATCTATTCGGAATACCTGCGTGACCCTTCCGGCGAGCTGGACATCAACACGGTCAGCCAGTCGCCGGCCGCGGATCACTTCCAGCCTGCAACACGCTATATCGAGCGACTGGGCATTCGCAATGGCCAGTGGTGGGTCCGTGTTGCCCTCAAGAACGAGCTGGGGAACCGGGAGGATTTCACGCTGCATCTGCGTGGGCACCCCGACGCCACCCTGTATCTTCCCGACGCCAGCGGCACCTACCAACCGGCTGACGAGAAACAGCTCCTTCCCGGCCGGGGAACCACCTACCGCGTACAGCTACCCACTGGCGCCACACAGCTTGCCTATCTGAAGCTGACGCCCCGGGCCAATCTGACCTACGGGCTAACGCTGACCACCGCCAATCGCCTGCTGGCATACCAGCAAACGCAACAGGCCATTTATTTTGCCCTGGCCGGCGCTCTGCTCACCCTCGCCCTCTATAATCTGATTGCCGCCGTCATGCGAGGCGGCGCCACGTATTATTACCACTGTGTCTTTATCATCAGTGTGTTGCTGATCGGTCTGACCCTGGCGGACTTTCCTCCGGATGTGCTCAGCGCCAACCCTCTGCTGCATCCCAGGCTCTTGTTTGCCGGCCTGATGGTCGCAATCTGGGCCGCCTCCGGCCTGTCACGCAGCTTCTTCAATCAATCCGAACCGGCTGGCTGGCTGAACCGCCTGACCCGCCTCCTGCAGGTCGCCGCCCTGGCCAACCTGCCCTTCACTCTGATACTACCCGTAGCAGCAGCTGGCTATATCAGTTTCGGAATGGTGGGCATTGCCGCCCTGTTTCTCCTGGTCCTGGGCTATACCGCCTGGCACCGGGAAATCACCGGTGGCGGCCTGTTCTTCTTTACGTCCCTGCTGATCACGGTGCCCGTGCTGCTGATCTGTCTGACCAGCCTGGGATTGCTGCAAACCGATGCCGAACTGCCACAGTGGCTGTTGGCTGCCACCATGCTGGAAGCGGTGACCCTGGGCATTGGCCTGCGTCTCCAACACCGCCTGCAAAGCCGGTTGAACATAGAGAAAAAACGCTCACAGGCCATCGCCGAGACCGTGGAAAGCACCCGCCGGGAAACCCTGTCGCGGATCGGCCACGATATCCGCACCCCCCTGAGCGGCATTCTCGGAATGGCGGAGATCCTGGGCGATACGCCCCTCACCCCGAACCAGCGGGAATGTGTTGGCGCCATCCAGAATGCAGGCGACAACCTGCTGCGCATCATTAACGATGTGCTGGAACACTCCCAGCTCTCCACCCAGGGGGCGGACATCAACCACAGCGCCCTGGATATCCATGACCTGATCATGGAAGCCATTGACCTGTTCAAGGAAAAGGCCGAGGAAAAACAGATCGAACTGATCACCCATGTTCACACCAATGTTCCGGCACGGGTGATTGGGGATGCGGGCCGGTTGCGGCAGATCCTGACCAACCTGATGGGCGCCCTGGTCCGCCATGGCAGCCACGGGGAACTGGTGGTGGATGTGTCCATGGAGCCCACTGGCCAGGCCGACCGGGTGCGGTTCGGTTTTTCCGGCAGCGCCGTCAGTGACGACACCCTGCAACGGCTGCGGGGCAGCGCCAGCCAGCCGGAAAGCAGTCACTTGAGTCTCGCCATCGCCGAGCAACTGGTCGAGGCTCTGCACGGCCGCATGGGCACCCTGCAGGATCAGCGCGGCGCGCATTACTGGTTTGTGGTACCACTTCCTGCGGAAACCACCGATCTCCCGCCGCCGCTCACCGTGGACACGTCCACCCTGGAAGGACGCAGCCTGCTGGTGGTGGATGACTCCAGCACCGTAACCCGGGTGTTGCGGCATCACGCCCTGTCATGGGGGATGCGGGTAACAGCCAGCCATGACCCCCGTGAAGCCCTGGCTTCCCTGCGTACCCAGGCCAATATCAACGAACCCTACGACGTGGTGGTGCTGGATCACAACATGCCAGGCATGGACGGCATGCAACTGGCCGCCCGCATCCACGAAGACCCCGTGATCATGCACCCCACCGTACTGGTGATGCTCACCGGGGTCAGCCAGGCTCCCACCGCGACCCAGGCCCGCAACGTGGGCATTCACCGGGTGCTGTCGAAACCGGTGTCAGCCCCCCGACTGCGTCAGGTACTGGCCGAGGAACTCGGCGCCGGCCACCGCCCGCCCCCACGCAAGACCGAACACAGGCCCAACCCGCAGCTGAACATTCTGGTCGCGGAAGATCACTACCTGAGCCAGAAAGTCATCCGTGGCATGCTGGGCAAACTGGGTCTGAAAGCCGACATTGCCGGCAATGGCAAGGAAGCCCTGGCTCTGGCCGAAAAACATCGCTACGACCTGATTCTGATGGACTGCGAAATGCCGGAAATGGATGGTTTCGAAGCCACCCGACGCATCCGCCAGCATGAGCAGAAGCAGGGGCTTCCGGCGGTGCCCATCGTCGCGCTCACCGCCCATATCCTGCGGGAACACAAGGAGCGCAGCCTGGCCGCCGGCATGAATGCTCACCTGCCAAAACCGGTGGAACTGAATGTGCTGCGAGATACGCTGGTGCGTTTCACTCACCCCGACGCCACTGATTCGGACTTGTCCCTCGCCAGCGACGAAATGCCCGACTGAACGAGCTGGACTCGGCAAAACCGAGTAACAGCGCGATTTCCGTCAGCGACAACCCCGGTTCCCGCAAGTACAGTTCTGCCAGGCTCTGACGCAACCCGTCGAGCACATCAGCAAAACGCAGGGAACGTCGTGCGAGCCGTGCACTGAGAGAGCGGGCCGACATACCCAGGCTGTCTGCCACGGAGTCCAGCGTCGGCTCACCGTCCGCCAGTTGTTGATAGATGCGGGCCCGCACCGCGCTCAGCAGATTGGTGTTGGCATCATAATCCGCCAGCAACTCACGGGCCTCGCGCTCCATCAAGACCGACAAGCCCGGGTCGGCAGACGCCAGTGGCTGCGACAGATACGCCGCCGGCACCTCCACCCCGTCAAAGTCCGCGGCGAACTCCACTGGCGCGTCAAAGAAGGATTGGTATCGCTCCAGCGTCTGTGGTGCCGAATGCCGAAAGCACACCCTGGCGGGTCGTAGGCCATCAGGCAGCAGGGGCCGCATGAAAGCCACCCAGCCGGTCACCGCCGCCTCACTCAGGAAACGGGCGGGCTCTCCGGCTACAGGACACTCCCAGCTCAGCCTGACCGACTCGCCCTGACGGGTGAGCCGGGTTTGTCCCAGTTTTCCCGACAGGCTCTCGAAACGCAGCAACCGGTCCACCGCCTGCCCCAGATCCTGGCTGGCCAAAATCACGTAACCGAGCACCTGATAGGAACGCGGTCTGACCCGCCTGCCCACCTCAAAGCCCAGCCCGGTATCACCACTGGCTTGCAGAATCACCAGAAACAGCCTGAGCACATCCACCAGAGGCAACAGCTGCCCGGGCTCGGCAAAAGGCATTTCGCTCAAGCCGGCCTGCTCCAGCACCCAGTCCCGGGGCAAATCGTAATAGGCCAGCAACGCCGGTAGCACTGCATCCACGTAGGCCGCAGACAGGGAACGGTCCGAACCGGCCAGGGCCGGATCAATCACCGGCATTCACCGCCCTGCCCTGACACCACTGCCGCAGTCTCGCCAGGGATTCCGCCATGGTGACTGACAATGGCACGGTAGCCGCCAGTTCGGCCTCCAGCAGCGCTTGATCCAGCTCCCTGTCAGCGGCACCGGCACTGTAGAGCCCGGCAACCACTGCCTGTTCGATCTCCGCGCCGGTAAACCCATCGCTATGGTCCGCCAGCACCGGCAGGTCGAAACATTGGGGAGACAAACCCCGCTTTTCCAGGTGGATACGAAAGATCACCTCCCGGACGGCAGGCGAAGGCAGGTCCACGAAAAAGATTTCGTCCAGTCGCCCCTTGCGGATCAGCTCCGGCGGCAGGCGTTCGATATCGTTGGCGGTGGCGACCAGGAAGACCTGACTGCGGTTTTCTGCCATCCAGGTCAGCAAGGTTCCCAATACGCGCCGCGACGTGCCTCCGTCGTTATCACCCACGGCGATCCCTTTTTCGATTTCATCGATCCACAACACACAGGGAGACATGGTTTCCGCCAGCGCCAGGGCGTCACGGACATTGCGCTCGGACTCGCCAAAGAACTTGTTGTAGATGGCTCCCATGTCCATGCGCAACAGCGGCAGCCCCCACAACCCCGCCACCGACTTGGCCGCCAGACTTTTGCCCCCACCCTGGACCCCCACCAGCATGATCCCGCGTGGCGAGTCGATACCGGCCCCACTCGGTCCATGGAAGGCATGCTCTCGCTTGCCGAGCCAGTCCTTGAGCCCCTGCAGGCCGCCCACGCTGGCGAAGCTTTCCGTGTCGTACTCGTAACTGAGCACGCCATCCATCTCCATCAACGCGAATTTGGCCTTGTTGATCTCTGGCAGATCCGCTTCCGTAATGGCGCCATCGTGAATAATCGCACCACGGGCCAGTTTACGAGCATCCTCCACGCTCAGACCGCGCAGGTTGCGCACCAGCCGGTCCAGGGAGTCCCGATCCGCACGCACCCGTTCGCCCCGTTCCTTCTTGAAGCGCCGGGCCTCATCCTGAACGATATGCTCCAGTTGTTTCTCGTCCGGCATGGAAAGGGAAAACCGGGTGCTGTATCGGCGAATTTCCGGTGGGATGGAGAACTGATGGCTGACCAGCACCAGGGTGTGCTGGAGACGATCATGGTGCAGCGCAATGTCCTTGAGCAAACGCACCAGCTTGGGCTCCCCTTCCAGGTACGGATGCACGTCACACAGGGCGTAAATTCCCGGGTCATTGGTACCACGAATCTGCCCCAGTACCGCTTCCGGCTCCACCGTATGTTTCTGGCTGGGCGCCTCTTCAAACTCCAGCCGTCGCAAGCCGTCCACCACGTTCCAGGCAAACACCGGGCGGCCTTCTCGCATGCCCAGGCGGCGAATCAGATCCAGTGCCCGCAGCTCTTCCCAGGTCTCGATCACGACAATGGGATAGCGGGAGTCGAGCAGCATTCGCAGGTCGTTCAGGTCACTCATTTGTTATCATTCTTCACGGCCTTCAGTTGTCGCTATGCTACCATGGCAACTGAACAAAACGCTGCTGGCAGCCCCGGCAGGCGCACCACCACGCAGGATACCCCATGAGCGAACGACGACTGTCACCCCTGGACAAACTGCTGGCACGGGCGGACAACGCCTTGCGGACTCTGACACCCGGTACCATCCAGGCGGAGCGCGCCCCCGCCCATGCCTCTCCGGCACCGGACGCCCCCGAAGCCGGCTCCCTGCCCGCGGACAAACGCCGCCACGTGCTGGGACTGATGCGCATCAACCATACCGGCGAAGTCTGTGCCCAGGCGCTCTACCAGGGGCAGGCCAGTACTGCCAGCCTTCCCCATGTACGCCACGCCATGGAAGAGGCGGCAAAGGAAGAAGAGGATCACCTGGCCTGGTGCGAGGAGCGTATCCGGGAACTGGGCGGCGTTCCCAGCAAGCTCAACCCGCTTTTCTATGCCATGAGTTATGCCGTTGGCGCCACCGCCGGCCTGGTGGGTGACCGCTGGAGTCTGGGCTTTGTCTCGGAGACGGAAAATCAGGTGGTCAGACACCTGGAGTCACACCTGTTCCAGGTCCCGGAAAGCGACCTGCGTACCCGGGCCATCCTCGAACAGATGAAGGCTGACGAACTCAAACATGCGGTTACCGCCAAGGATGCCGGCGGCGCAGACCTGCCCCCGCCGGTGCGCCACGCCATGACCCTAATGAGCAAGGTGATGACGTTTACGACCTACAGGATATGAGTTGACAGTTGATAGTGGACAGTTGACAGCGTCGCGTAAAAAGTTGGTAGTTGATTAACGCAAAGAGGCCGCGCCCAAGTGTTGGGCGCGGCCTCTTACGTTTCCGGATAGCGATAAGCTCTAACGCGCAGCTTTCAACTGTCCACTATCAACTGTCAACTGCCCTTCACCCCATATTCCGGCTGTAGAAGATCTCCAGCATCTCGGTACGCAGGCGCTCCTCGATCTGCTCCAGTTCTTCCTTGTCGAACTCGTCACTGCCGGCACCAAACAGATAGTTGTCGATGTCGAAGTCCTTGAGCAGCATCTTGGTGTGGAAGATGTTCTCCTGGTACACGTTCACATCGATCATCTGGTAGGCGTTCTGGGTATCCTCAGTGAGGAAGTTCTGGATCGAGTTGATGTCGTGATCAATGTAATGCTTGGTCCCATCCAGATCCCGGGTCATGCCGCGAACCCGATAATCGATGGTCACGATATCGGAATCGAAGCTGTGAATCAGGTAGTTCAGGGCACGCAGCGGCGAAATCACCCCACAGGTGGAGACGTCCACATCCACCCGAAATGTGGAAATACCGTTATCCGGATGGGATTCCGGGTAGGTGTGTACCGTCACGTGACTCTTGTCCAGGTGCGCGACGACGGTGTCCGGTAACGGACCGGGCGCTTCCTCATCCCAGTCAGTGCCATCCGGCGGCGTCTCATGCTCGGCAATCAGCATGGTCACGCTGGCACCCTGAGGATCATAATCCTGGCGAGCCACGTTGAGCACGTTGGCGCCAATGATCTTGGTCACATTGGTGAGAATCTCGGTGAGACGCTCGGCGTTATACAGCTCGTCAATATACTCGATGTACTCCTTGCGATGCTGTTCCGTCTTCGCATAGGCGATATCGAAAATATTGAAGCTCAAGGATTTGGTCAGGTTGTTGAAACCATGGACCGTAATCTTGGGATTGGGATCTTTCACCACAGCCGTACCCCATGGGCGTCACCGCCACAATAAAACCAACACACCACCGCAGAGTCTGCGGTTACCTGTTCAGCGCCCCAGTCCGACCGGACTGGCGACCCCTTCCGGCTTGCGCCGAATACATTACCAGTCGCCGATCAGGCGTCCTGGCCCTCAATGGTATAACTATGGGTAATCTCAACACCACCACGGGTCAGCATGATACTCGCCGAGCAGTACTTCTCGGCGGACAGCTCCACCGCCCGTTTTACGTGAGCGTCTTTCAGTTTATTGCCGCTGACAATGAAATGCAGATGAATCTTGCTGAATACCGCCGGCACCTCGTCGGCCCGCTCTGCGGTCAATTCGCAACGACAGTCCGTCACATCCTGGCGGGACTTCTTCAGAATATGCACCACATCAAAGGAGGAACACCCGCCCACTCCCAAGAGCAACGTTTCCATGGGCCGCGGACCACGATTCTGGCCTCCATGGTCCGGGGGACCATCCATGAGCACCGTATGGCCGCTTTCTGTCTGCGCTTCATAGCAGGCTTCGCCCTGCCATTTAACCACTGCTTTCATGGTGATCCTCCTGCTCGCAAGCCCGCTCCGGGCCCCGTCTTTAAAGGTGGCGCAGAGTACCATAGCATGGGGGCGCCGCCACCCCCTGATGGGGCCCGGCGAGAGATAATTTTCTTGCCCAACAGCGGGAACGATCAGGCCCCCATCTCCCGTAACCCACCGTTAATCCAGTGAAAATTGAGAGTGAGAGCCAGTTCCCTTGGCATCGCTGATAAAAACAGGCAATATCCATACGCTTATCAGCTAAGACATTTTTCTGGCTTAATATTGAGCGCCCATGACTGACGGCAACAAAATTATTCCAAATCTGGACCATTTCCTGGCCAACTGCCATCGTCGCAAATACCCGGCGAAGAGCACCATTATCTACGCAGGCGATGAATCGGACGCCCTTTACTACATCCTCAAGGGCTCCGTAACGGTGATGATTGAAGACGACGACGGTCGCGAGATGATCATGGCCTACCTGAATGAAGGGGACTTCTTCGGGGAGATGGGGCTGTTCGAGAATGATCCCTCCCGCTCAGCCTGGGTCAAGGCCAAGAACGAGTGCGAAGTGGCCGAAGTCAGCTACGCCAAGTTCAAGCAACTGGCCCGGGAAGATGCCGACATCCTGTTTGCCGTCTCAGCCCAGATTGCCGGTCGTCTCCGCGCCACCACCCGCAAGGTTGGCGACTTGGCCTTCCTGGACGTGACCGGTCGTGTGGCCGGCACCCTGCTGGACCTGTGCAAACAACCCGACGCTATGACCCACCCGGATGGCATGCAGATCAAGGTCACTCGCCAGGAAATCGGGCGCATCGTCGGCTGCTCCCGGGAAATGGTCGGCCGGGTACTCAAGAACCTGGAAGAACAGGGGCTGGTGTCCGTGAAGGGCAAGACCATGGTGGTTTACGGCACGAGATAAGACAGTTGGCAGTTGATAGTGGACAGTTGACAGCTACGCGCCAAACCACCTTGTAGCTTTGAAACGAAAGAGGCCGCGCCCACACTTTGGGCGCGGCCGCTTTGCTTTAATGAACCAATGATCTCGCCCGCGACGCGGGCCACTGTCCACGATCAACTGTCAACTCAGTAGAACAGCGCCTTAAGCGCCGCCCCCGGGTCCTCCGCCCGCATGAAGGCTTCGCCAACCAGGAAGGCGTTGATGCCATTCTTGCGCATCAGCTTCACATCGTCCGGGGTGTGAATACCGCTTTCCGTGACGATCATCCGGTCACCAGGAACCTTTTCTGCCAGGGCCAGGGTGGTATTCAGGCTGGTTTCAAAGGTATGCAGGTTACGGTTATTGATGCCGATCAACTCGGCATTGAGATTCACGGCCCGCTCCAGCTCTTCCTCGGTATGCACTTCCACCAGCACATCGCAGCCGGCTTGCTGGGCGGCGTGGTAGAGCTCGTTCATCTGCGCATCGGAAAGCGCAGCGGCAATCAGCAGAATGGCATCTGCGCCCATGGCACGCGACTCGAAAATCTGCCAAGGGTCGATCATGAAATCCTTGCGCAATACCGGCAGGTTCACCGCATTACGGGCCGCACGCAGGTAGTGTTCATCCCCCTGAAAGAAGTCCCGGTCAGTGAGCACTGACAGACAGGCGGCGCCGTTTTGCTCGTAACTGCGGGCAATCGCCACCGCGTCGAAGTCGTCCCGGATTACGCCCTTGCTGGGGGAGGCTTTCTTGATTTCGGCAATCACTGCCGGCTGGTGATCGCGCACCCGGTCAAACAGGCTGGCGATGAACCCACGGGCCTTGCGCTCGTTGTCGGCCATGGCCTCCAGCTCGCCCAGGGTATAGTTGTTCTTGCCGGCGGCGATTTCTTCCTGCTTGCGGGCAATGATCTTGTCGAGAATGGTGCCTGTGCTCATAACCGCTCTCCTTATCAGTCCGCAGCGGTAAGTGCCGTGGAAAACTGGGCCAGCTCACGCATGCGCTCCGCTGCCTCTCCATTGTGAATCAAGTCTTCCGCCATGCGTACCCCCTCTTTGTGAGTCCGGGTAATCCCGCTGACATAGATGGCCGCGCCGGCATTCAGGGCAATCATGTCCGCTGCCTTGCGAGCCGCATCGCTGCTGCGCTTGCCAAAGGCATCGCGGATCAAGGCCAGGGACGCGTCGGAATCAGTCACATCCAGCCCCACCAGCGAATCGGAACCCAGCCCCAGGTCTTCCGGGGTCACGTCGTATTCGCTGACCTGGCCGTCCTTGAATTCGGCCACATGGGTACGGGTGGCCAGGCTGATCTCGTCCAGGCCATCCTTGCTGTGCACCACCATCACGTGCTCGGCGCCGAGACGCCCCATCACCTCCGCCATCGGCCGGCACAGCGTCTCGGAGAAGACCCCCAACACCAGGCGCTGCACGCCGGCCGGGTTGGTCATGGGTCCGAGGATATTGAACAGGGTACGCATGCCAAGCTCCTTACGCGGCCCCACAGCGTACTTCATGGCCTTGTGGTGATTGGGGGCGAACATGAACCCTACCCCCACATTGTCCACACAGCTGCCGATCTGTTCTGGGGTCAGGTCCAGGGCAATACCGGCAGTTTCCAGCAGGTCCGCCGAGCCGCTTTTCGAGCTCACGGAACGGCCACCATGCTTGGCCACCCGGGCTCCCGCGGCGGCGGCCACAAAGGCACTGGCGGAGGAGACATTGAACAGGTTGGCACCGTCGCCACCGGTGCCGACAATATCCACCAGGTACTGGCGATTCTGTACCGGCACGGCGGTCACCAGCTCGCGCATGACCTGCACACCACCGGTAATCTCATCCAGGGACTCGCTCTTCATGCGCAGGGCCACCAGGAAGCCACCAATCTGGGCATCGGTGGCACCCCCGGTCATGATCTGACGCATCACCTCCTGCATCTCGTCCACGCTCAGATCAATCTGCTCGACCACCTTGGCCAGGGCCTGCTGGATATTCATGCGGCGTCCCCTTGTTGTTCGTTGTTCAGAAAGTTCTCGAGCAAGGCATGGCCGTGCTCACTCAAAATGGACTCGGGATGATACTGCACCCCCTCAATGGGCAAGGTCTTGTGGCGCATCCCCATGATCTCGTCCACGCTGCCGTCTTCGTGGCAGGTCCAGGCGGTCATCTCCAGGCAATCCGGCAGGGTTTCCTTTTCTACCACCAGGGAGTGGTAGCGGGTGGCGGTATAAGGCGACGGCAGATTACGGAAAATGCCCACGCCACTGTGGTAGATGGGCGACGTCTTGCCGTGCATCACCTGTCGGGCCCGTACCACCTGCCCCCCGAAAGCCTGACCAATGCTCTGGTGCCCGAGGCACACACCCAGAATCGGCAATTTACCGGCAAAATGCTGGATAGCGGCAATGGAGATGCCCGCCTCATTGGGGGTACAGGGTCCGGGTGAAATCATCAGCCGGTCCGGGTTCAGCGCCTCGATGTCCTCAATGGAAATCTGGTCGTTGCGATGCACCAGCACCTCGGCACCCAGCTCCTGCAGATACTGCACCAGGTTGTAGGTAAAGCTGTCGTAGTTGTCGATCATCAGCACACGCATTACCGCTGCCCTCCGTCTGCCAGATTGAGGCCACCCAGTGCCAGGTTCACTGCCCGGAACACGGCCCGGGCCTTGTTCATGGTTTCGTCCCATTCGGACTGGGGCACCGAGTCGGCCACAATGCCCGCGCCGGCCTGTACGTAGAGGCGCTGGTCCTTGACCACGGCGGTGCGGATGGCGATGGCAGTATCCATGTCACCGTTGAAACCGATATAGCCCACGGCGCCGCCGTAGATGCCACGCTTGGTGGGTTCCAGTTCGTCGATGATTTCCATGGCGCGGATTTTCGGTGCACCGCTGAGGGTGCCCGCCGGGAAGGTGGCGCGCAGCACGTCCAGCGGCCCCAGGCCATCCCGCAACTCGCCTTCCACATTGGAGACGATATGCATCACGTGGGAGTAGCGCTCCACCACCATCTTGTCGGTGAGTGTGACCTTGCCCGGTTTCGCCACCCGGCCCACATCGTTACGGCCCAGATCAATCAGCATTAGGTGCTCGGCGATTTCCTTGGGGTCGGCCAGCAGGTCTGCTTCCAGGGCCTGATCTTCCTCGCTGTTGGCGCCGCGCTTGCGCGTTCCGGCGATGGGCCGAACCGTGACCGAGCCCTGCTCCGCGCGGGTGAGAATCTCCGGGGAGGAGCCAGCGATATGGAAGTCGCCCAGATCCAGATAGAACATGTACGGCGACGGATTCAGATAACGCAGTGCCCGGTACAGATCCAGCGCCGGCGCCTGGAACGGGCAGCTCATGCGCTGGGCCGGCACCACCTGCATGACGTCGCCGGCGAGAATATACTC
>JAZAJX010000031.1:0-4955 GCA_036230225.1 Pseudomonadota bacterium
AGGCAATGAGCGAAACCAAAGCGCCCAGCAATTTTATCAGACAGATCATCGATCGCGACCTTGCAGAAGGTAAAAATGACGGTCAGGTGGTCACCCGTTTCCCGCCGGAGCCCAATGGCTACCTGCACATCGGGCATGCCAAGTCCATCTGCCTGAACTTCGGGATTGCCGAGAGTTACAAGGGTGAGTGCAACCTGCGTTTTGATGATACCAACCCGGAGAAGGAAGAGGACGAGTACATCCAGTCCATCAAGCGGGACGTGGAATGGCTCGGCTTTGAGTGGGCTGGAGAGGTGCGCTTTGCCAGCAACTACTTTGACCGACTCTATGAGCTGGCCGTGGAGCTGATCCAGAAGGGGTTGGCCTACGTGGATCTGTCCAGTCCGGAGCAGATTCGTGAAATGCGTGGCTGGGCCCAGCAGCCCGGGACACCCAGCGAGTACCGGGACCAGAGCCCCGAGGAGGCGTTGGCCCAGTTCGAGAAGATGAAGAATGGTGAGTTTGCCGATGGCGGCGCCGTGCTGCGGGCGAAAATCGACCTGGCCAGCCCGAACATGAATATGCGTGACCCGGTGCTTTATCGGGTCCGCCGCGCCACCCACCACCAGACCGGTGACAAGTGGGTGATCTACCCCATGTACGATTTTACCCACCCGCTGTCCGATGCCATTGAAGGGGTGACCCATAGTCTTTGCACCCTGGAATTCGAGGACCACCGGCCCTTCTACGACTGGGTGGTGGAGAACACCTCGGTAGCGGCCTCGCCTCGCCAGTATGAATTTGCCCGTTTGAACCTGAATTACACCGTGACCAGCAAGCGCAAGCTCAAGCAACTGGTTGACGAGAGACATGTGGAGGGCTGGGATGATCCGCGCATGCCGACCATTTCCGGTCTGCGTCGGCGGGGTTATACCCCGGCGTCAATCCGCACTTTCTGCGAATCCGTGGGGGTAAGCCGGGCAGATTCCGTGGTGGATATGGGGATGCTGGAAGCGGCGATTCGTGATGACCTGAATCAGCATGCACCCCGCGCCATGTGTGTGCTCAATCCTCTGAAAGTGGTCATTGAAAATTGGGAAGCGGGCAGGGAAGAGTCGCTGACCGCCCCGGTGCACCCACAAAATGAGAGCATGGGTACTCGCCAGGTCCCCATGACCCGTGAGGTGTATATCGACCGGGAGGATTTCCGCGAAGAAGCCAACAAGAAGTTCAAGCGTCTGGTTCTGGGGGATCGGGTGCGTCTGCGTTACGGCTATGTGGTGCGGGCAACGGATGTGGTGCGTGACGCTCAGGGCGAGATCGTTGAGGTGCGCTGTACTTATGACCCGGACACCCTGGGCAAGAATCCGGAAAACGCGGATGATCAGGGCAAACTGCGCGGTGTGATTCACTGGGTCAGCGCGACTCGAGGTGTGCCTTGCGAGGTGCGCTTGTACGATCGTCTTTTCACGGCCGCCAACCCGGACAAGACAGAGGAAGGAGAGACCTTTCTGTCTCATATCAACCCTGACTCGCTGCGCGTTCTGGATGGGTGCTGGGTCGAACCAGGCCTGCGAGGTGTGTTGGCGGAGACGCGTTATCAATTCGAGCGTGAAGGCTACTTCTGTGTGGATCAGGCCAGCACGGAAGAGAAGCTGGTGTTTAACCAGACCGTCGGGCTGCGTGAATCCTGGCCCAAGGAAGGCTGAGCGCAAGGGGGGATTCAGAGGCTCCCTAGACACAAAAAAGGGCCACTTTCGTGGCCCTTTTTTGTGTCAGTCTGTCAGGTCGTCGGTGGGGGCCTCCGGGGCGTTCTTCTTCACCGATTCGATGCCGTTTTCCATGCTGCTGGCGCTCTTGTACATCTGGCTGGTTCCAATGACCTGATGGTTGCCGGCTTTCAGGTTGAAATAGTGTCGGCCATCCTTGGCTTCCTTGCGTTCGTAGCGATCATCATCCGGGGCGTTTTTCTGCACGGAGTCAATGCCATTCTCACAGGCACCCTTGGTGGTGTACTGCTCGCTACCGAGAATGGTTTCCCCATTGCCGGCCTTGAGCCTGAAGATGAACTGACCGTTGCTTGCCTTATCGATTTCGAACTTCCCTGCCATGCTCGTACTCTCCGTGGTTATTGGTATCAGAGACCTTGAGAATAGAGTGTCCAGCCGGGCTGTGAAGACGGGGTTACAACGTTTTACATATATCCGCAATCGCGCCACGCAAGGCGATGCTGGAGTGGTTAAGCCCAGCCAGAGGTGTCAGGCAAAGAAGGGGGGAGGGGGGCCCGGTTGTCGAGCCCCTCATGCTGTCAGCCCAGCGCTTTTTCGCCGGATTGCAGGGTCTGGAAAATCAGGGTGTTGATGGTCATTGGGCCGACACCGCCGGGTACCGGGGTATAGGCACTGACACGATCCACCAGCGGTGCCAGCTCGATATCCCCGCATTTTTCCGGGTGGAAGCCCGCGTCTACGACCACGGCACCATCCTTGATCCACTCTGCCTTGATGAATTCCGGTTTGCCGACGGCGCCCACCACGATATCTGCCTGTTTGACCAGGTCGGGAAGGTTGCGAGTCCGGCTGTGACAGATGGTGACAGTGGCATTGGCCTCCAGCAGCATCATTGCCATGGGCTTGCCGAGAATGGCGCTACGGCCAACGACCACGGCATGCTTGCCCTCCAGCTCGACCTGGTAATGTTCGAGCAGACGCATGATGCCCTTGGGGGTGGCGCAGCCATAGGCGGCTTCGCCCATGCTCATGCGGCCGAATCCCAGGCAGGTGACCCCGTCCACGTCTTTCTCCAGGCTGATGGCGTCGAAGCAGGCGCGCTCGTCGATCTGGGCGGGGACTGGGTGTTGTAGCAGAATCCCGTGTACATCCGGGTTGCTGTTCAGTTCCTCGATCTTGGCAAGCAGTTGCTCGGTCGTGGTCTCTTCCGGTAGCTCAATGGCTTCGGATTCCATGCCAACTCGCCGGCAGGCGTTACCCTTCATCTTTACATAAGTGGCTGAGGCCGGGTCAGCGCCCACCAGAATGGTGGCCAGAATGGGGGTGCGACCTTGTGCCTTGGCTTTCAGCGCGTCAACGCGCTCTCGCATTTCCTCTTCGAACTGCTGGGCCAGGGCTTTACCATCAAGAATCAGGGCGCTCATGGTGATGTCTCTCTCAACATTGGCGAAATGGGCAACAGGGTTGGGGCGAAAACGGCGCGATTCTCGCACGCACCGGCGATGGGCGCAAAAGTTGTCTAAAATCTGTACGTTAGGCATTTTTTTGTTGCCAGGTCCGTTGACGCTCCCGGGGGTGCCGAGTATTATGCGCGCCTCGCTTTCAAGCTCTGTAGGCGTGATTGAACATCGGGGTGTAGCGCAGCCTGGTAGCGCGCCTGCTTTGGGAGCAGGATGTCGGGGGTTCGAATCCCTCCACCCCGACCATAATGTGAAGGCGAAACCTGCAATGCGCCTGTAGCTCAACCGGATAGAGCAACGGCCTTCTAAGCCGTCGGTTGCAGGTTCGAGTCCTGCCAGGCGTGCCATTTTGATGTTGGCACATGCAGGGCCAGACAATACGGTTTAATGGTGACTGTAGCTCAGTTGGTAGAGCCCCGGATTGTGACTCCGGTGGTCGTGGGTTCAAATCCCATCAGTCACCCCATATCCAAAGCCTCCGGGATTTCCCGGAGGCTTTTTCGTATGGGCGGCGGTAGATAGGTATCGCCGGCTCTGTAGGCACAGTGGGCGCCTTTTGATTATAATCTGCGCCCTTAATCAGGCCGTCTGTCTTAATCTTCCGGCGGCGAGCAGCAAAAAAGTCTTTTTAAAGAGGATGTTATGCAGGTTTCTGTTGAAACGACTTCAGGTCTTGAGCGCCGTCTGACGGTGGGTGTCCCGGCGGAGAAGGTGGACTCTGCAGTGGAAGGCAAGCTGCAGGAAGCCCAAAAGAATATCCGTCTGGACGGTTTCCGCCCGGGCAAAGTGCCCATGCGTGAAGTAAAGCGTCGCTTCGGCAGTGCCGTGCGTAACGAAGTGCTGGCCGATGTGATGCGCGAAGCATTCATCGAAGCCGTTGAGCAGGAAAAACTGCAGCCGGCGGGCATGCCGGGCTTTGAGGCCACCAAGAACGAGGCCGGGCAGGACCTGGAATTCGTGGCGACCTTTGAAGTGTACCCGGAAGTGGAGCTGGCTGCCTTTGATTCTATCGAAGTGGAGAAGCCGCAGGCGGAAGTGAGCGACGCCGACGTGGACACCATGATCGAAACCCTGCGCCAGCAGCGAGCCCAGTTCGAGGAAATAGAGCGTGCCGCGGAAAACGGTGACCGCGTCAACATCGACTTCAAAGGTCTGAAAGACGGTGAAGCCTTTGAGGGCGGTACCGCAGAAGGTCAGAATCTGGAGCTGGGGTCCGGACAGATGATCCCCGGTTTCGAAGATGGCATCGTCGGCATGAAGGCCGGTGAAGAGAAAGATATTAATGTGACCTTCCCCGAGGATTATCAGTCCGAAGAGCTGAAAGGTCAGGCCGTGGTTTTCCAGATCAAGGTCAACAAGGTGGAAGGCAAGGCTCTGCCTGAGGTGGATGCCGAGTTCATGAAGACCTTTGGTGTGGAAGATGGCGATGAAGCCAAGTTCAAGGCAGAAGTGCGCAAGAACATGGAGCGCGAGCTGAAGAACGCGGTGACCGGCAAGGTGAAAGAGCAGGCGATGGATGGTCTGGTCAGCCTGCACGAATTTGACCTGCCGGCTGCCCTGGTATCCCAGGAAGTTCAGCGCATGCGTCAGCAGATGGTTCAGCAATTTGGCGGTGGCCAGCAGTTTGATGCGTCCATCCTGCCGGACGACCTGTTCAAGGAGCAGGCTGAGCGCTCTGTTCGTCTGGGTCTGGTCGTTCGCGCGATTCTCGATAAGCACGAGATCAAGGCTGACGCGGACAAAGTGAAGGCGCGTGGGGAAGAGATTGCCGAGCAGTACGAGAAGC
>JAZAJX010000032.1:0-26250 GCA_036230225.1 Pseudomonadota bacterium
CCATAGCCAGGCGTTGCTGGGCGCGCTGCTGGTTTTCGTACTGGCCGCCGATGTCCACGCTGTAGCCGGGGGGCAGATCCACGTCACTGTCGATGGCCTGCTGGATGTCCGCCACTACGGAACCCATGTCTCGCCCGGCCACGTTGGCCTGGATAACAACGCGGCGTTGTACGTCGTCGCGGCTAATCTGGGGCGGGCCGGAGACCAGGTTTACGTCTGCCACATCCATGAGTCTTACCCAGGCTCCGTCTGCGGCTTTCAGGCGCAGGTTGCGAATGGCTTCCGCATTGTTGCGGGCGTTCTGTTCCAGCCGCACATAGATGTCGTAGCGTTCGTTGCCATTGATCACCTGCCCGGCGCTGCCGCCGCCCAGGCCGTTGCTGACCAGATCCATGACCTGATCCACACTCAGGCCGTAGCGGCTGAGGGCGTTGCGGTCCGGGGTTACTACCAGCTGGGCTTCCCCGGCGATCTGTTCCAGTTGCACATCGGTGGCGCCGTCGACTTCCTTGACGGCCTGGGTGATGGCTTCGCCTTTTTCCTGCAACACGTTGAGATCCGGGCCGAACAATTTGATGGCCAGTTGCGCTTTGACGCCGGAGAGCAGTTCGTCCACGCGCATGGCGATGGGCTGGGAAAAGTTGAGTAGCAGCCCGGGATGGACCGCCAGTTTCTGCTGGATCTTTTCCTGTAGCTCAAGACGATTGCTCGCGCTTTCCCATTCGCTGACGGGCTTCAGGCCGATATAGATTTCCACGTTGCTCACCGGCTCCGGGTCGCCACCGATCTCGGCGCGGCCTACCCGGCTGAGGGCGTAGGTCACTTCCGGGAAGGTCATGATTTCCTGTTCCAGTTTTTCGCCGACTTCCAACGCGGTATCGAGACTGGAGGACGGCGCCAGAGTCACGCGCAGGGCCAGGGTGCCTTCTTCCAGTACCGGCACGAATTCGGTACCGATAAAGGGGGTGGTGGCTAGTGCCAACGCGAATAACCCCACGGCGGTGCCGACCACCACTTTACGCGCCTTCATAGCCTTGCCGAGCACGGTGCGGTAATGCCCCTCCAGCCAGTTCACCAACCGGTTGGGCTTTTCTTCCACGCCGTTGCGGAAAAGGAAACCGGCCAGCGCCGGCACCACGATCAGCGCTACCAATACAGCGGCAGTCATGGCAAGCATGATGCTGATGGCCATGGGTACGAACATTTTCGCTTCCACCCCTTCGAAGGCGAACAGGGGCAGGAACACCACCAGGATAATGCTGGCGGCGAAGAACACCGGGCGCGCCACTTCCTGGGCGGCGTCTTTCACGCGCAAGGCAATGCCGCCTTTGGTGTCGTGGCTACCCTCTACCCGGCTCAGGTGTTTGAAGATGTTTTCCACCATCACCACCGAACCATCCACCAACATGCCGATAGCCACGGCCAGGCCGCCCAGCGACATGAGGTTGGCGGACATATCGAGGCTGGCCATGGCCAGCAGGGCAAGACCAATGGAGAGGGGAATGGACAACAGCACCAGCACGGTGGCGCGTAGGTTCATGAGGAACAGGGCCAGCACAATGACGATAAACACGAACGCCAGCAGCAAGGCGGTGACCACGGTGCTGACAGCTTTTTCCACCAGATCAGCCTGGTCGTAGAACACCTGGAATTCCACGCCCTCGGGCAGGGCCTGCTGGATGCGCGCTTCCCGTGCCTTGATGCCATCGATGGTGGCCTTGGTGTTGGCGCCCATGCGCTTGAGCACAATGCCCGCCACCACTTCGCCGAGCGCTTCCGGTTCGCCGTTGGCATCGCGGCGGGTCATGGTGAGCGCGCCCTGACGGATCTGTCCGCCGAATTCCACCCTGGCCACATCACTGACACGCACCTGGGTGCCGTCCACTTCGCGCAGGGGAATGGCGGCGATGTCTTGCAGGCCCTGCTCGCCGCTGCCCACCCAGCCCATGCCACGAATCACCAGCTGCTCGGCGCCGCGATCCAGATACCAGCCACCGGCGTTGCGGTTGTTGGCGGCGATGGCCTCCATGACCTGTTGCAGGGTCAGGTCGTAGGCCAGCAGACGGGTGGGGTTCACGTTGACCTGATACTGGCGCACTTCCCCGCCGTAGCTGAGCACATCGGTGACGCCGCCCACGGGCATGAGCAGCAGCTTTACTACCCAGTCGTTGAGGCTGCGCAGTTGCATGGCATCGATATTGGCGCCGGGTTTGGCGGTGAGCAGGTATTGATAGACCTGACCGAGCCCGGAGGTGTTGGGGCCCATTTCCGGGGTGCCGACACCCTCGGGAATGTCTTCCCGCGCCGCTTGCAGGCGCTCGAACACCAGCTGGCGGGCGAAGTAGATATCGGTGCCGTCCTCGAACACCACGGTGACGATGGACAGACCGGTCTTGGAAATGGAACGCACCTCGGCCACCTGGGGCAGCGCGTACATCACCGCCTCGATGGGATAGGTGATCAGCTGCTCCACTTCTTCCGCGGCCAGGCCTTCCGCTTCGGTGTTCACTTGCACCTGGACGTTGGTCACGTCCGGGAAGGCATCCAGTTTCAGGTTGGGTAATTGCCAGCCAATCACAGCGATGGTGATGACCAGCAACAGCAAAACAATAAGGCGGTTGGTTACCGCCCAGTCGATCAGTTTGTTGAACATGGGGGTCTCTCCTGGGACCTGCCGGTGTTTGTGCTGCCAACCTGTCTGGAAGGTCCCCTCTCCCTTGAGGGGAGAGGGACAGGGAGAGGGTGAGAGGCGACAAGGCAATCGGTCCGATCCGACGCGGCTCCCCCTCTCCCACGGCCCCTCTCCCGTAAGGGGAGAGGGGAGTAAACCCTCGCAGCAACAAACACCGGTGCATTCACTCAGTGGTTGTGGATGTCAAAACCGGACTTGGCCATTTCGCTGGCCAGGAAAAAGGCGCCGCGGGTGACCACGCGGGTACCGGGATCGATGCCGGTAACCATGCGGCGGTCTTCCAATTGGCCGTTGAGTTGAATTTCCACGGGCTGGTAATGGCCGGGCTCGTTCTCCACAAACAGTTGCCAGTCTCCATCGGGACTGCGGGTGAGCGCTTCCTCGGGGACGGTGAGGGCGTTTTCCGGCGCCGCCAAGGACAGGGCCACATCGGCGAACATGCCCGGGTGCAGCAGGTGGCCGGCATTCGGTACGGACACGCGCACGGACAGGGTGCGGGTGACCGGGTTGAGGCGATGGCCGGACTGGATCACTTCGCCGGCCACTTCAGTGTCGCCGATGATGACGGTTGCCGGGGTGCCGGTGGCGATCTGCAATCCGGGGGTGGGAGGAAGCGCGGCGTCCGCCCACAGTTCGGATTCATCCACCAGCGTCACCAGGGCACTGCCGGCGGTGAGCCACTGGCCCTGCTGAAAGGCATCTTCCAGCACCAGACCAGCGTCCGGGGCGGTTAACGTGTACACGCCCTTTTCGCTTTTGCCCGCTTCGATGGCGGCAATGGCATCGTCATCCAGCCCGTAGCCTTTGGCGCGGGCGCGCAGGGACTGGTAGTTGCCCTGGGCAGCCAGATAGCGCTGGTTGCCCACGGTGCGGCGGCCAAGATTGTTCACTCGCTGCCAGGCATCGGCGGCCACCTGCAGATCGCTTTGCAGTTGCGCCATGGCCGGACTGAAAAGTGTGGCGATGGGGTCGCCCTTTTCCATGTGCTGGCCCAGGGTGGCGCTGCGCGATTGCACCTGGGAATCGATGCGCACCGGCACCACCCAGGTGCGGTACTGGTTGCTGATGATTTCTGCCGGGACAGTCAGGGTCCGGGTGGCATTATCTTGTGGCTGCAGGGTGATGACCTGCAGGTTCAGCATGGTCTGCTGTTCGGCGGTCAGCGTCAGGGCGGCCTCGTCCTCATGGGTGTCTTCGGCGTCGCCACCGTGGTCATGGCTATCATGATCGGCATTGTCGTCCGGGGCCGGTTGCCGGGCATGTTGCTGTGTTTCATTGCTTTCGTTGTGGGCATGGGCGTGGTTGTCTTCGGCCCAGGCGGGGCTGGCCAGGGTTGCCAGCAGGGCAACGGCCAGCGGGGATGGTTTGAAAAACAGTTTGGTTTTCATAAAAAATTTCCAATTTTTTGCTGGAGCGGCGCTTGAGCCGCGAAGGTTTTTGCGACGTGTGGCGCCAACCATTCGCGGCTCAAGCGCCGCTCCTGCAAGGTGTTAGGGATTTGCCAGTTGGTTCAGCCAGTCATTGAGCTGGGCGCTTTGCTGGAGCCATTCCACCCAGGCCTGTTGCATGGCTTCGCGCAGGGCGATGCCGGACAGGCGGGTTTCCAGACGCTGATTGAGCGCTTGCAGGTAGTTCTGGGTGGTGAGTTCGCCCTGTTGCCAGACCCGCTGCAGCAGGTCGCCACTGCGCGCCAGGCTGTTCCCGGTTAGTGACTGCCAGTTTTCCCAGCGGGTGCGCTGTTGCTGGTAATCGCGCCAGGCGCCGTCCAGTTGCGCGGCAATGTCGTTGCGGGTTTTCTCGAGCAGGGCGCGGCGCTGTTCGCTGTCGGCCAGGGCACTCTGGTAGGCGGCCTTGCCGCTGTTGAAAATCTTCAGCGGTAAACTGAAATCCAGCCCCCAGAGGTTTTCCTCCCCTTCCCGGCCCACGCTGAACCCCAGGGTGGGATCGCTGTTGCGTTGCCGGTCTGCCAACGCCACGCCCTGCTCCGCCAGCCGCAATTGCTGTTCGGCCAGACGCAGATCAAAGCTGGCTGACAGCCGCTGTTGGGGGCCGGCCTTCAATGACGGGGATGCCCAGATCCGGGCCGGCAAGGGTTGGGCCGGCGGCTCACTGGCCAGCACCGCGCGCAAGCGAGTGGCCGCCCGGGTGGCTCGACTTTCCGCATTGGCCAAGGCCAGTTGGGCCTGGCCCAGGGACAGGTAGGCCAGCTGGGCATCCACCTGCCCCAGGTCCCCGGCCTGCTCCCGGCGACGCACCAGGGCGGTAAGCTCGGTGAGCTGCTGCTCCTGGCGGCGGGCGGCGTCCAGCCGGGCGCGGGCCGCGTCGTAAGCCACCAGGGCCGCCAGGCTGCTGGCGAGCAGGTCGGCACGCGCCTTGTCGGCGCGCAGTTGCGCCAGGCTATCGCGGACCTGGCCTGCTTCACGACGGGCCCGGGCCTTGCCGGACCAGTCCAGGCGCTGGCTGAGGCCCACCGTGGTGGTGGTCTCGGCACTGTTTTCGTAGCCGATATTCAGTTCGGGGTTATAGAGCGGCTGGGCCGCATCGCGGGTTTCCGCCTGCCAGCGCGCCTGCTCGGCATTGATGGCACGGCTGGCGGGCAGCGAGTCGACTTGCTGTTGTAGCCAGCCGGCCCATTGTTGAGGACGAGACTGTGCCTGTGCGCCACTGGCACATAGCACCATAAGCAATGCGCCCAGGCGCACTGCGGACAGACTTTCCATGGGAAAGCTCCTGATCGGTTATCCGGATTCCGTCGCGCGCAGGCGCGACACGGGGTCGGGGTAACGATCAGGCGATGGGAGGACGGAACGGGTTATCTGTCGGGGCATCCGGCAAGGGGGGCCGCAGGGCCAGCACCTGCGCGGGCGGAGCCGGCAAACGCAGGGGATGGCAATCCGTGCTGGCCATGAAACCATGGCACTGGCAGCAGTGATCACCGCCCTGGTCCAGCACATCCAGCGAGGGACTGGTGGCATCGCTCTGCTCCACGGCCACCTGGGCATCGTGCTCATGATGCATGGCATCGAGCACCAGCACATGAGTGCCGATAATCAACAGCAATGTCCAGACCAGTGCCTTCATGATGCCTGCCGGGGTGAACGGAGAAGTTATCCTGCAAAGGGTAAAGACTGCGGTCAAGCGGTTTGGTTCCGTGCGGTCATTCACAGTGGCGCCGTTGGCGGGCACAGTAGCAGTTCCCTGTGTCGACGAGAGAGACCATGAGCCGCCTGGAAGAAGTCCGTGAATCTGTCCTTGCCCACCCCCTGCACCGTGCCTGCGAGCTGGAATTGCTCCATGCCGGGGACGGCCGAAGCGAAGTCCGCTTTGCGGTGAACGATTTCACCGCCAACCCCATGGGCGCCCTGCATGGCGGCATTCTCTATGCCCTGATGGATGTGGCCTGTTTCTTTGCCGTGGTGCCGTCTCTGCCTGCCGAACAACAGCCAGTGACCGTGGAAACCCATAACAGCGTACTGCGCGCGGCCATGAAGGGAGAGCAGGTAGTGATTCGCGCCCAGATGGACCGGCTGGGACGCACCCTGGCCGCCATGCGTGCAGAGGCCCTGGCGGTGAATGCCGAGGGTAACGAGCGCTTGATTGCCACCGGCTCGGTGACCAAGGCGATTACTGCCGTACGCCTGTAATTGATGGGCCATTGCGGCCTACACAGACCAGCGGGCCATCAGGCTGCATGACCGGAATGCCAGACGCCTTTCGTTCAATTGTCTACTGACGGGTCTGCGAGTATTGTCAAAGTCGAGGGTCCGTCGCCACGCCATGCGGTGTTACGTTGCATGCGGACCACCATGGATGAGGATCATAAGATGTATCAGGTCATGCTGGTGGATGATGAGGATTACATCCTCAACGCCCTGAAACGCACCATCAATATGTATACCGACTGGGAGGTGGAAACCTACCAGGACCCGCAGGAAGCGCTGCGGCGGGCACGCACCACGGTATTTGATGCGGTGGTCACTGACTACATGATGCCGGAGGTGAACGGCCTGGAATTGTTGCAGGAATTACGCGAGATCCAGCCCGATACCATCCGCATCCTGCTCACCGGGGTGATCGATATCGAAACGGTGATGGCAGCCATCAACAAGGCTGGCGCCTTCCGCTTCATCCCCAAGCCCTGGGACGATGACCAGCTTCTCGACAGTATCCGCGAAGGCCTGAAATTCCGGGATATTCTTCTGGAAAACCGCATCCTCGCGGAAACCGTTCGTGAACAGCGCAAGACCCTGCGCAGTCTTGGCTACGAGGATTAACCCTCTCTGCCGAAAACAGGAAATCCTGCGACATGGAAAGCATCATTCATAACGCCAATCTCGGTTTCGGCATGGAAGCACAGGGCCTTTTCCTGGTGTCTTCCACCCTGATTCTGCTGATCATTATCTTTTTCCTCTACAAAACCTATCGCACCTCCATCAATGTCGAAGCCAAGCTATCCGAGTTTGCCTCTCTGACGGATAACCGTTTCGGACGCAAGATGCATCTGATCGAGGTGAATGCCGACGAATACAAACTCAACAAGGCCCTGCTCGGTCCGCTGGCGCGAATCATCGACGAATACTGCGTCATGACCACAGACAATCAGGGCACCATCACCTTTGCCAACGGCAAGTTTCTGTCGCTCAGCGGCCACGCCTTTTCCCAACTGATCGGCCAGAACGAACGCATTCATCACCCGACAAAAACCGATGAAATGTTGCCCACCATGCAGTGCAAGCATGCCGCTTCCGGCGTCTGGAATGGAGAAGTCTGCAACCAGCGGGCCGACGGCAGCCTCTACTGGATGAACATGTTCCTGTTCCCGCTTTCCTACATTTCCGATGAGGATGACGGGTATATTTATTTCGGCACGGATATCACCGATATCAAGACGGAAAACACCCAACTGATTCAGGAAGTGAAAGAGAAAGAGCAAAAGCTGAATCATGTGGAAAGCATGCTTCTGCATTCCGAGAAAATGGCGTCACTGGGCACCATCTCCGCCGGCATTGCCCATGAGATCAACAACCCCATCGCCATGCTGTCTTCCAACCTGAATCGGTCCCGGGACTATATGGACGCCATGTCCCGGGTGATTAGCGGTTTGCAGAAACGCATCAGCGCCGAAAAATTCCAGCAATTTCTCCAGGCCGAAGCTGACCTGAATGTGGACAGCCGAAAACTCACCTTCATGCTGCAAGACCATCCCGCCCTGCTTGATGAAACCCGGGAAGGGATTGAGCGCATCAAGCAGATCATCCGGGACCTGAAAAATTTCTCCCACAATCAGCCCGAGTCGTTTTCGCCCACCAACATTGCTTCCTGTATTGCTACCTCTCTCAATCTGGCCAAACATGAGCTCAAGAACCGCATCAGCGTGAGCCACACCCGACTGGATGCCTTGCCGATGATCCCCGCCTCGGAGAGCCAGCTTTCCCAGGTGTTCATGAACCTTTTCGTCAATGCGGCCCAGGCGATTGATGGCAAGGGCACCATCACCATTGCCGCCGAGCATGATGACCAGTGGTGCACGCTGCGCATTTCCGATGACGGCCCCGGCATTCCCCGGGAACACCTGGATCAGGTATTCGAACCGTTTTACACCACCAAACCCATTGGCAAGGGCACCGGCCTGGGGCTGTCCATCTGCCACGACATCATCCGGCACCATGGCGGCAGCATGACGGTGGAGAGCGAGCCGGGCAAAGGCACCACCTTCATCATCAAACTGCCCCTCAAGCAGCCCAGCAATGTCCACGCGGCCTGATTACGTTTATACCCTCACCACGCCGGAGGGCGCGCAACAGCGCATCCCGATCACGCTCGTTGATGATCGCATTACCCCCCCGGCGGATTTTTCTCCCCCGGCCTGGGCCGCACTGACCTATCACCAATGCAGCCACTGCCCCCTTGACCCGGCCCAGCATCGCTACTGCCCCATCGCACTCAACCTGGCTTTCCTGCTACCGAGCTCCGCGCTGGGGGACTCCTATCAGCCGGTGGCCGTGGATGTGGAAACGCCGCAACGCCGTTACAGTCAGACCAGTACCTTGCAACGTGCCTTGAGCTCCCTGTTCGGCCTGATTTGTGGTTTCAGCGATTGCCCGCACACGCGCTTCCTGCGTCCCATGGCCCGTTTTCATCTGCCGATGAGCAGCCATACCGAAACCCTGGTGCGCACCACCAGTCTGTATCTGCTGCAACGGTATCTTAACGGGGGTCGGGAGGAGACAGACAGCCAGTCACTGAACGATCTGAACCAGCGCTATGCCGCCTTGAATGAACTGAATCGCTGCTTCACCCGACGACGGGGGGACAGCAGCGACTCCGATGCGCGGATCAATGCCCTGATACTCTTGCATGTTACCGCCAGAGAAATGCACTGGGATCTGGAGGAGGAACTGGTGAGCCTGGCGCCGCTGTTTGGCGATAACCGCGACGCCTGACTGCGATCCGTCACGCAGACGATCTGGCGTGATCAATCTGAGCCCAGATACCGGTTCAACACCTGCCGCCATTCCTGGGAGGGCAGGATATCCAGCATGGCCTGATCGATGGGTTCACGCAGTGTGCTGCCATTGGCCACCGCGAAGGCATAACTTTCTTCCCGCGCCAGCTTCGGCAGCACCAGCACATTAGACGCCTCGCGCTCTCGCAACAGATAGCGCATGACCGGCGCATCCGCCACCAGCGCATCCACTTCACCGAGCACTACCGCGCGCATGGCCTTTTCCAGATTGGGGTAATTGCGGTGACTGATGCCTTCGCCCACCAGCCACTGCTCGCCGCTGGTGGCCTCCACTGCGGCAGTCTGCACCCGCGGCAGATCACCAACCCCGGCCACCCGGGTCTGCAGCTGATTCACCGTGACACTGGACGCAATAGCCGCGGTAAAACCGGAAATGGTGATGATACTGGCGAACATCCATACCAGGCCGATGATGCGCCCGGCCATACTGACCGGCGCCTTGTCACCATACCCCACCGTGGTCATGGTCACCGCTGACCACCAGAAGCCACTGCCGATGCCCTGGCTGGCCGTGCCGCCAAATTGTTCCGGGTTTTTCTTGCGTTCCACCCACCACACCAGCAGGCCCACCAGTAGCAACACCAGCCCCAGCGCCAGCACCGCAGACAGGAACTTCCAGGAGAACAGTGCCCGCAGGGTGGTCAGCCAGCCACTGGCTTCGGTGCGGGTGGCAATCCCCAGGCCTCCACGGTACATGGGCTGGGTAAAATCCAGCCGCCGCTCCCGGTCGGCGGTGACGCTGATGGCGCCGATGGCCACATCGGCCTGGCCCAGCTCAATGGCGGTGAGCATGTCGGAGACTGTCTTGTAAGGACGGAAGCGGTATTCATACCCGGCCTGTTCAGCGATCTGCTCCCACAGCTCCACGCTGACACCATCCCAGCGATCACCGCTCTGGAAACTGAACGGGGGCGACGCCTTCACCGCTACCGTGAGCGGGGCCGCGCTGACCGGCGCCAACCCGATTCCCCAGAGACAAGCCAATAGCAAAACGCGTATTCTTGTTTGCAATGTTCTTCTCCACTCGCACACGTGTCATGCCCGACCGCCTGACATTCTTCCTGCTGACAGCGCTGGCCGGCTTCCTGTTCTACCCGCAGGGTAGCCGGGCTCATGGCATTCTGCCAGACGAGATCCCCATGGCCGCCGGCACGGCGCTGCGAGAACCCGGTACCTTGCCGGTATTAACGGCAGATTTTTCCCACCGCTGGCAACCCTCCCGTCTCACGTTGCGACAGGGCACCGCAGTGTTGTTGCAGGTTCACAATCAGGATAACGACTGGCATCTGTTTGCCCTGGGCGATGACACTGCCCTGCGGGATCAGGATCTGATTCACCGCCTGATGCCGGATCTGCGCAAGGACTACCCCAATACCCGAATGAGCGAGCCGGGCACTACGGTAACCTTGCCGTGGCGATTTGATCGGGTCGGCACCTTCCGCTTGCGCTGTGTGAGGGCGGCGCACCAAGGGCTGCGCGAGGCGCTGATTATCGAGGTATCCCGAAGCACACAAGGATTTCCGTAGGAGCGTCGCTGGCGGCGCGATAGAGAACAGTCGCAAGTTTCAAGTGACAAGTTGCAAGACGCGGTCAAGGCTTCACCTATTCCAAAAGCCTTACCCGCGATTCCAGTTTCAGCGCGGGGCGAATGCCTGGAATGTTCATTGAGCGTGCTTCGCGTTGTATTTTGCAACTTGAAACTTGCCACTGTTCACTATGACGCTCCTACGGCGACTTTAAAAAAAGCCCCGGAAGAACCGGGGCCAAGGGGATGCCGGTATTGACCGGTCTTTCATCAGCGTTCGTTGTGCGAGGCCGGGGCGTGTTCTTCCTTGACCCGGAACCAGGCCGCATAAAGGGCTGGCAAGAACAGCAACGTCAGGGCCGTGGCCACAATCAGCCCGCCCATGATCGCCACCGCCATGGGTCCGAAGAAGACACTGCGCGACAGGGGAATCATCGCCAGCACTGCGGTCAGGGCGGTGAGCACGATGGGCCGGAAGCGGCGCACCGTGGATTCAATGATGGCATCCCAGGTGCTCAGCCCCTGGTCCATATCCTGGCCGATCTGATCCACCAGAATCACCGCGTTACGCATGATCATGCCTGCCAGGGCAATGGTGCCCAGCATGGCCACGAAGCCGAACGGTTTCTGGAAAATCAGCAGGAAGAACGTCACCCCGATCAGGCCCAGCGGTGCGGTAATGAAGACCATCAGCGACAGCGGCATACTGCGCAGCTGCAGCATCAGCAAGGTAATCACCACCAGCACGAACAGCGGCATGCCGGCATTCACGGACTTCTGTCCACGGGCGGATTCTTCCACCGCCCCGCCCACTTCCAGCAAATAGCCCGGCGGCAACTCGGCGCGCACCCCATCCAGTGCCGGCAGGATCTGGTTGACCAGCGTGGCCGGCAGGGCATCACCTCGTACATCCGCCAGGATGGTCACGGTGGGCAGGCGGTCCCGGTGCCAGATAATGCCTTCCTCGAAACCGTACTCCAGGGTGGCGATCTGGTTCAGAGGCACACTACGGCCGCTGGCGGTCTGCACGGCCAGGTTGCCGAGCAGCCCCAGCGCATGGCGTTCATGGCTGTCACCACGGACTTCCACATTGATCAGTTCGTTGTCTTCCCGGTACTGGCTCACCGCGACGCCGGACAGGGACGCCTGCAGGGCCGTGGACAGATCCGCTGTGGTGATACCCAAGGTCCGGGCCCGGTCCTGGTCCACATTCAGGCGCACCACCTTGCTGGGCTCTTCCCAGTCCAGATGCACATTGCGGGTACCGGGGTTGGCGCGAACGATCTCCGCCACCTGGCGAGCCAGGGCACGGACCTGGGGAATATGCTCACCGGACACCCGGAACTGCACCGGGTAACCCACGGGTGGGCCGTTCTCCAGCCGCGACACCCGCGACCGGACCGCCGGAAATTCCCGTCGCAGGGTGTCTTCCAGCCAACTCAGTACCTGCTCCCGCTCTTCGATATTGCGGGTGAGGATCACGAACTGGGCAATCGAGGCGGCCGGCAGCTTCTGGTCCAGGGACAGATAGAAACGGGGCGACCCGCTGCCCATATAGCCCACATAGCTGTCGATCAGCGGATTCTCGCCCAACCTCTCTTCCAGTCGCAGAGCCTGCTCCTGGGTGGCGGTCAGTGACGCGCCCTCTTCCAGCTTCATATCCACCATCAGCTCCAGTCGGGTGGACGAGGGGAAAAATTGTTGCGGCACCAGGCTGAACAACAGGATCGAGAACACGAAGATCCCCACGGTCAGACCGATCACGGTCTTGCGGTAACGCACACACCATTCCACCACGCGCCGGAAGCGCTGGTAGAACGGCTTCTGGTAGGGGTCATGCACGTCACCGCTGGCGTCACGTTTTGCCAGGTTGGGCAACAGCTTTTCGCCCAGGTACGGCACAAACACCACCGCTGCAATCCAGGAGGCCAGCAGGGACAGCGTCACCACCTGGAAGATGGAGCGGGTGTATTCGCCGGTGCTGGATTCCGCCGTGGCAATGGGCAGAAAGCCGGCGGCGGTGATCAGGGTACCGGTGAGCATGGGGAAGGCGGTGCTTCGCCAGGCGAAGCCGGCGGCCTTGAGGCGACTGAAGCCCTGCTCCATCTTGATGGCCATCATTTCCACCGCAATGATGGCATCGTCCACCATCAACCCCAGCGCCAGCACCAGGGCTCCCAGGGAGATCTTGTGCAGGCCGATGTCGAAGTACGCCATGGCGGCAAAGGTCATGGCCAGCACCAGGGGAATGGACAACGCCACCACCATGCCGGTGCGCCAGCCCAGGGAGAAAAAGCTCACCAGCAGCACGATCACCAGGGCTTCCAGCAGCACCTGAACAAATTCGCCCACCCCGGCTTCCACCGCTGCGGGCTGGTCGGAGACCTTGCGCAGTTCCATGCCCAGCGGCAGCGTCTGCTGCAAGTCGCGGAAGGCCTGGTCCAGATTCTCCCCCAGGGCGAGGATATCGCCCCCGTCTTTCATGGACACGGCAATGCCGATGGCATTCTCGCCCATGAAGCGCATGCGCGGTTGCGGCGGATCACTGAAACCCCGATGCACAGTGGCGATATCGCCCAGTTTGAGAGTGCGGTTATCCACCTGGATGGGGAAATTGCGAATGTCTTCCACGCTGGTGAATTCCCCGGAGACCCGCAGGCGAACCCGGCTGCTGGGGGTTTCAAAAAATCCCGCGTCGGCCACCGCATTCTGGGACTGCAACGCCTGCTGCACCGTCACCAGGGGAATCCCCAGGGAAGCCAGTTTGGTGTTGGAAATTTCCACCCAGATTTTTTCATCCTGCAGACCGACCAGCTCCACCTTGCCCACATCGTCCACCCGCTGCAGGGCCAGCTGCAGGCGGTCGGCGTAGTCTTTCATGATGGCGTAATCGAAACCGGGTCCGGTGAGGGCGTAGATATTGCCGAAGGTGGTGCCGAATTCATCGTTGAAGAACGGCCCCAATGCATCCCGCGGCAGGGTGTGGCGAATATCCCCCACCTTCTTGCGCACCTGATACCAGAGATCCTGAATGTCCTTGGAACGCATTTCGTCGCGGGCCATGAACATGACCAGGGACTCGCCGGGACGGGAATAGGACGTGATCCGCTCGAAATCGCCGGTTTCCATCAATTTCTTTTCAATGCGCTCGGTGATCTGCCGGGAGACTTCCTCGGCACTGGCACCGGGCCACTGGGTGTTGATGGTCATCAGCTTGAAGGTAAACGGCGGGTCTTCGCTCTGTCCCAGGTTGGCGTAGGAGATCGCTCCCATGGCACCGAGCAACAACATGGCGTAGAGCACCAGGGCCCGGTTTTTCAGCGCCCATTCCGAGAGATTGAATGACATGATGCGGCTCCCCTAGTCGCTCTCGGTGTCGGTGTCCGACGACGCACTCTGCCCGGCATCGGTCAAGGTAACCTGGCGATTCTGCCGGTCCACGGGAATCACCGTCTGCCCGTCTCGCAACAGGTGGGTGCCGGCGGCCACCACCCAGGCGTCCGCCTCCAGGCCGGACAGTACCGGTACGGTTTCCGCCCGGTAGGGGCCGGTTTCCACCGGGGTTTTCGTCAGGGTGGCGTCTTCCGGGTTAACCACCCAGACGAAGCGCGCGCCCTCTTCCGCACTCACCGCCGACAACGGCAGGGTCAGCACATTGGTGCCATCGGTACCGCTGGCCAGCACCCGGGCGGACTGTCCCAGCTCGGCATTGACCGCCTCGTTATCAAAGGCCACACGCGCCTCGAAAGTCCGCGAACGGGGATCCGCCGCCGGAGACAATTCGCGCAACGTCCCGGGGAACACATCGCCCTGGCGCGACCACAGCTCAATGGCCACCGGCATACCGATCACGAAGCGGCTGACATCCTGTTCCGGCAGGTCGATGCGCACTTCCCGATCACCGTCCACCGCCAGCACGAAGACCGGTTGCCCAGCGGCTACCACCTGGCCGGCCTCAGCCAGGCGCTGGGCGATGACACCATCACGAGGGGCTTTCAGAGTGGCGTAGTCGGTCTGGTTACGGGCCACGTTCAGATTGGCCCGGGCCTGACGCAGCTGCGCCTGGGCCGCATCGAAGCGACTTTCCACGGCGTCGAACTGGGAGCGGCTGATCACCTGGCGTTCCAGCAACGCCTGGTGACGATCCAGCTCGCTGCGCGCCAGCTTGTGATCGGCCTGGGCAGACGCGAACTGGGCCCGGGCGGCATCCAGCTGCAGATTCACATCATCCGTATCCAGGGTCGCCAGTACCTCACCCTTGCTGACACGGTCGCCTACGTCCACCTTGCGCTGGCTGATCTTGCCGGCAATCCGGAAACCCAGCTCCGGCTCGTAGCGGGCCCGTACTTCACCGGGAAATACATCCTGGCTGGCATCCGCAGACAGCGGTTGGGTAACCAGCGCCGGGCGCGGCGCCTGCACATTGCCGGACTCCGCATCGGAGCACCCCTGCAGACTGGCCACGGCAGCCCCGACCAGCACGACCGGTAGGAACAGTGAACGAAACATGGCGGCAACCCTCTCCCCGTTGATGACACCGACGTCCTGCTTGTCGGTATGTTATACTCACCAGTATAGTAATTTTATTAAACTGAACCGTCCAGTATTGAAATATGACCGAGATGACCGAAAACCACGCCCCCGCCGCCCGAGGCCGCCCCAAGGATCCGGCCAAGCGCGCCGCCATCCTGGATGCCGCCAAAAAACTCTTTTTGTCACAAGGGTTTGCGGGCACCAGCATGGATGCTGTGGCCAAGGAAGCCGGCGTCTCCAAGCTCACTGTTTATAGCCATTTCAGCGACAAGGAAACGTTATTTTCCGCCGCCATCGAAGCCAAGTGCCACAACATGTTGCCAGTGCCGATCTTCGAACTGGACCGTTCCCAGCCCCTGCGCACCACCCTGACCAAGATCGGACTGGCCTTTCTCGAGCTGATTCATAGCCCGGAATCGGTGGATCTGCAGCGACTGATGAATAGCCAGGCGACCCAGGACCCGGAGATGTCACGGCTGTTTTTTGAGGCGGGCCCGCAACGCACCCTCAATGCCATGGAAACGCTGATCCGCAGCGCCAACCACGCCGGCCTGCTGGCGGCCGATGACCCCAAGCAAGCGTCAGAGAATTTCTTTGCCCTGCTGCAGGGCTGTCAGCATATGCGGGTACTGATCGGTTATGCCGAGCCCATGTCCGCCAGTGATGCCCAACCCCATGCGGAGCAGGCCGTGGAGTTGTTTCTGCGTGCCTACGGCAAAAATCGCTGACGCCCCGGCGACACCAGAAAAACATGAACGCAAAAAAAGAGGCCGCTGTTTCAGAAACAGTGGCCTCTTTTTTTGCGTTCATGCCAAAGGGGATCGACGAGGGCACGATTCGTGCCCTCGCCATAGACTCAGAACGTCTTTCTTACCCCGATGGAAAAGTGGTCATAGTCGATGTCGGCTTCCGCTGTACCCACATCCAGTTCGTTGGTGGCATCCACATACCCCAGCACCAGTTGTGGCGCATCCGGGGCAAACTCGATGGCCACATCCAGACCCAGCATTTCCGGATCGATATCCACCGTGTCGTTGCCCACATCCGTATCGGTATTGGAGGCGTTATACCAGAGCGATGCCGTTACCATTTCGATATTGGCCCGTGCCCCCACTTCCACCCCATACCCCTCACCGGCAATGCTGAAGAAAGTGGGACGACTGAAGCCCACTGCGCCGTATAGCGACAACATGTCGGTCACCGCCACATGCCCGCCGATACCGATGAACGTCATATCGTTAACCACGGAATTATCCACCACATCCCCGATGATAAATCCGATTTCGTCTTCATAATCCAGGGACATGTGGCGCCCCATCACCATGACATAGTCGCCAATTTCAAAGGCCCCCTGGATACCATACCCCTGCTGCAGATCCAGAGACTCCGAGGCTGGCCCGGTATCAATTTCCGAATCACCGGAAACGATATAGTCGAACTGTACGTAGTTGTAAGAAGGCGCATCTGCCAGTGCCGGTTGCCCCGCCACTGCCACCAGGGCCGCGAACGTCAATCCTGCTACTTTTTTATTCATGGTTTTCTCCCTGTCATAAAAAATAAGCCAAGACTTCCTGAGCCCGATCGCTGCCCCTCGACTTGCAGCCAGTATTAACCAAAATGTAAAACAACTGCAATATTCACAAGTTTGCTTCCAGGGGGGGTTATTTTTTCCATCGCAACGAACATCTTTTTTTGAAAATTTTCCGGGCCGGTGTTCATGCTGGTGGCTCACTGTCATCGTCACGGTGATTTGCGAGCTAACACCCGCCTCTCCTGCACGGCGCGAAAAAGATCGTGCCCTCTGCGCCGCTCTCCCAGTTGCCACCAGATAATACCCAGCCACAACACTCGCTCCTCATTGACGCCCTGCGTCGACAAGGCCTGCTGGCAAAGGCGCAATGCCCGCACCAGCAAGCCACGTCGCAGCAGCGGATAACGGCGTGCGGCACGGACCAGCCGGGCAATGCGGATCGATGCGGTCATGGTGTGTCCTGGGTGGAGGACGCCTTTGCCGCGGCCTTTCCCGGAACCGCAAAGGCATACCAGTCCAGATGCCGGGTGACGACCATCACCAGGGCCAGGGCCACAAAGAGCAGTAAGGCGCCGAGCAGCAGGGCATAGTCTTCCGCCATCAGGATCCCGTAGATCAATCCCTGCACCAGCAACAGACTGAGCGCAAACGTCCACCCCGCTTTGGCAGAGCGCAATACGGCCATCAGATACACACCAATCAGGGCGCAACTGGACAGGGCCGCCGTCAGATATGCCAGCACAAAATCCACATGCTCACTCAGTGCCACCAGCAGCAGATAGAACATGGCCTGCGCCAACCCCACCAACAAATACTGCATGGCATGCAGGGGATAACGACGTAATACCTCGAACAGAAAGAAGGCGGCAAAGGTCAGCCCGACAATCAGATAGCTGTACTTGAGCGCCCGCTCACTGGACAGTAATCCGGTGACCGGTTGCACCAGCCTGACCCGTAATGCCTGGCTGTTGTCACCACAGGCACCATCCCCGCTTGCGCACAGGATGGCACTGGCAGCCGCTAGACTGTTGGTACGCCACTGGCTGGTAAAACCGTCCGCATTGATATCCCGCTCCACGGGCAAAACCAGCCCTTCGAAGCTGGGGTGCGGCCAGTCTGCCCGCAGGCCGATACGGGTTTCCTTGGCCAACGGCAGAGCAGCCAGGGATTCAGTGCCGTTCAGGTTTAGACGAACCTTGACGGTAAAGGCCCCGGTCAGCTCCGTGGGCAACGTGACCGCCACGGCATTCGCCCCCAGACCGGCAGGCAATAATTCGGTTTCCACCAGCGGCTGCGGCACATCATTGACCAGCACCTGGGGACGTTCGACCAGACCGCGTAGATCACTGATCTGCAGCACCAGCAGCGGGGGACGAGACGACACCACCTGGTCCGGCTGCTTGACCCGCTGCCAGTTGGCCGGAAAAACGGCTTCCAGATGCAGCAGACTGCGGTAAACCGGTGTGCCATAGATACCCCGGTAGCGCATCTGGGTCTGCAGCTGGCCATTCATGGTGAGACTGTCAGGGATCTGGCTTTCCAGCACGGTGCGTTTTTCTACCACGGTGCAGCTTTCCCCTCGCCGACAGTCCGTTCTTTCCACCAGCTGTTTGCGCACCCGCTGGGTTACCACCACCGGGCCACTGATCTGCTGCTCGCCGCTGACCTGACGGGCGATCTGTTGTTTTACCTGCCAGGCCTCATTGCTGCGATCACGTACCTTGCCCTGGATCATCAACAACGGAATCACCAGCAGCATCAACAGGCCAGCGATGGTGAGCATCTTCAATAACAGATTGGGTCGCATGCGTTCTCTCCCTCATGTGGAAAGACCAGCATGCAAAAGCCGCTTGAGGGTTTTGTGGGGATTGTGTGGGGGAAGATAGCGCCAAGCTTCCAGCGGCAAGCCACAAGAGACATCAAACCCCGAAGCTGGCGCAATAAAAACAGGAGCCCGTTTCAGTGTTGCGGGATGGTGAGGCTGACACACACACCGTTGTCGATGTTTTCCACGGCCAGAGAACCTCCGTGGAGGTTAGCAATTTCGTTGACCATACTCAGGCCAAGACCGGAGCTTTTTTCCTGCCCTGGCGCCGGCAGAGAATAGAAACGCTCCGTCACACGAGCCAGGGCGTAATCCGGGATACCCGGCCCGGTATTCTCCACACGCAACCGGACGCCCTCCACCTGCACCCGGATGACGGTTTCCGGTTCGGCGAAGCGCAGGGCATTGTCCAGCAGGTTGAACAGGGCCAACCGGAACGTTTCTTCCTCGGCATAAAGCGCTCCGTCACTGACGTCCAGCTCGACATGTTTTTCCGCCAGCAACGAATAGCGACTGCGTTGCCATTCCTCCACCACCGAGGACACCGTCACCATGAACCGACTGGCTGGCAGGCTTTCCAGTTTTTCCAGACGGGCCATGGCCAGCAAGCGATCCAGCAGATCACTCAGACGCTGGCTTTCGTGAATGACGTTATCGGTGAAACGGGTCAAGGAAGCATCACGAATTTCATCGTGCAGGATTTCCCCCGCGCCCCGAATAGCGGCCAGTGGGCTCTTCATTTCATGGGTCAACAAGCTGACGTTGTCTTCCAGTCTCGCCCGCTCTTCCAGACGGCGACGCATGGCGGTCACCGCATCGGCCAGATCGCGAATTTCGTCATTGCCACGAAAATGCGGTGGCGCGGGGCGTTCATTGTTCGCCACAGCGTCGGCGTAACGACGCAACCGGTTGACCCGGCGGCTGAGCCACCAGGCCAGCAGGACACCCAACAGCAGACAGCCCAGCAGGGCCATGCCGCCATAGAGCATCAGATACCGTTCCGCTCGCTGGACGAAGGGTTCAATGGCACGGCCCGGTTTGCCCAGGCTGATCACCCCGATCAGGCTGCCGTCGTCACGAATCGGCGCCGCCACGTACATGACCGAGGTGGACGGGTCGTCCGGGTCCGTGCGTGTAGTCCGTGCACCGTAACGCCCCTGCAAGGTCAAATGCACATCATTCCAGCGGGAAAAATCCTCTCCCTCGTCCTGACCCCGGGAATCAAACAGCACCGTGCCTGTGGGGCCGGTAATATAGACATGGGTGTGAATGCGGGTTTTCTTGAGCCCCCAGATATCCGCTTCCGGCATGCGTCCGGCATACCGGTTGAGGGCCTGACGCAGGGAAGGGGTCACCACGATTTCGCCATCCCGGGCATCTTCGGCGACGATCTCGGCCAACAGGTTGGCGGCGTCAACCAGGGTTTCCTCGGCGGACTGACGCACCAGCGGCTTGGCCTGGCCAAACACCAGGTCCAACACGAACCAGCCCACCAACCCGAGGATCAGGAAGTAGAAAACCAACAACCGCTGGCCGAGCTTCACGCTGACTCCAGGTAGTAACCCAGACCACGACGGGTGGCGATCAGTGCATCGCCCTCCAGCGGCCGCAGCTTGGCACGCAGGGTCTTGATATGGGTATCCACGCTGCGTTCGAAGCTGTCCTCATCACTGTCACAGATGTCCAGCAATTGGGCTCGGCTGAACACCTGGCCGGGATGCTTGAGCAAGGTCGACAGAATCCGGAATTCGGAACGGGTCAAGGCCAGCTCTTCACCACGGAACAAAATCCGCGCGCCGGCGTCATCCAGTTGCCAGAGGCTGGCGCAACTGTCATCGGTACGAGGAGCAAGACGCTTGAGAATGGCGCGAATGCGCGCCACCACTTCACGGGGACTGAAGGGTTTGGTGACGTAGTCATCGCCGCCCAGCTCCAGGCCAAGAATGCGATCCACTTCATCCTGGCGGGCGGTGAGGAACAGCACCGGCACCTGGCTGGTCTGACGCAGCTGTTTGAGTACCTCGAAACCGTTCAGGTCCGGCAGCCCCACATCCAGCACCACCAGGTCCACACTCTGGTCGGCAAGGTGGTTTAAGGCTGCCTGGCCCAACATTTCATGGGCCACCGCAAAGTGCTCGCGTTCCAGTGCGAACATCAACGGTTCCGCAATCCGCGGCTCATCATCCACAATCAAGATTCGGCTCACGGCCATCCCCCCCTGAATCATGGGGTCATGATAACCAGAGCCTCACCCCAGCCCAAGGAAGAGGCGCACAACGCCGCGTCAGGAGGCCTGCCGGACGGACAGCTTCAAGGCATCCAGCAAGTCCCGGCCAGCGCTGTGCAGTTCACGGATATCTTTCAGGAAAAACGTTTTCTTCGCCTCGGTCTGCACCACCAGCACCCCATAGAGCCTTCCTTCATCTTCCAGGGGAATACCCAGATAGCTCTTGAAGCGTTCCTCGTCCGACCCGGGCACATAGTGATATGCCGCATGGGCAGTGATGTCACGGGCGACCACTGCCTGACGGCTGCGCGCCACTTTTCCGGTTAACCCCTGGCGGAACGTCAACGTGGCGCCGAGTGCGTTCCGGTTCAGGCCACTGGTTGCCACGATAGTCAGGGTTTGATTGATTTCATCCGCCTGGTACAGGCTGCACACTGGCACAAGCAGTCGCTGTTTCACCGCATCCACACGGGCATGCATAAAGTCGGGGGGCAGGGGCACGGCATCACCTTCTGGGGTATCCACGGGATCGTCTTGAAGTCATTCAATATGCGTGCCCATTCACCGTTTCGGCTCTCCGGAACGTTTCGTTTACACTGTAAGCCCGTTCTCCCGGCACCGGAGCCACCGCTTGGCGAAAAAACCCAAAACCGACGCAGAAATCGCCGCCTTCCGTGACAGGGTCTGCGATGTGGCCACCCGCCTGTTCATTGAACGGGGCCCACAGAATGTGACCATGCGGCAAATCGCCAGCTCGCTGGGGGTGAGCCCGATGACCCCCTATCGTTACTTTCAGGACAAGGACGACATCCTCGCCACGGTACGAGCCGAAGCCTTCCACCGTTTTTCAGCCAGCCTGGAGCAGGCGGTGGCCGAGGCACCGGATGCCCGCGCCAAAGCCCGGGCCGTTGGCGATGCCTATGTGAATTTCGCCAAGACTTATCCGGCCGCCTACCAGCTGATCTTCTCCTTTACCCAGCCAAATGAGGAGCGCTATCCGGAACTGCGCCAAGCCAATGCCCGTGCCCAGGAAACCATGGTGGCCTACGTACGCGAGATGATTGCGGCAGGGTTGCTGGAGGGGGATGCCCAGCTTATCGGCTATATGTTCTGGGCTACCCTCCATGGCATCGTGGTACTGGAACTGGCCAGCGGCCTGCGGGGAATGGATGGTAACACCCTCCGCGAGAAGATCATGCGCACCCTGTATGCCGGGATGCGGGCAAACCCGCCCACCCTGGAATCCTGACCGTTTCAGTCAACCGAGCCGATGCAGGGGACTTGACCTTTAATATATACGGTGTAAATTTTACATCGTATATATTATCAAGGAGGTCCATCTCATGTCCCTGCCCGCCCATATTGCTGATCGCCTGCGCCTGCCGGTGATGGGCTCTCCCCTGTTCATTATTTCCAATCCGGATCTGGTGCTGGCCCAGTGCAAGGCCGGCATTATCGGCTCCTTCCCGTCCCTGAACGCCCGACCACTGTCACAGCTGGACGAATGGCTGCACCGGATCACCGAAGAGCTTGCCGCCTGGGACCGGGACCATCCGGACCAGCCCGCCGCCCCTTTCGCGGTCAACCAGATCGTGCATCGTTCCAACGATCGCCTGGAGCAGGATCTGGCCCTGTGCGAGAAGTACAAGGTGCCCATGGTGATCACCTCTCTGGGCGCCCGCGAGGAAGTGAATCAGGCCGTACACGACTGGGGCGGCCTGGTGATGCATGATGTGATCAACAACCGCTTCGGGCGCAAGGCCATCGAAAAAGGTGCCGATGGCCTGATCGCCGTGGCCGCTGGTGCCGGGGGCCATGCCGGCACCCAGTCACCCTTTGCCCTGATTCAGGAACTACGCACCTGGTTCGACGGCCCTCTGGCCCTGTCCGGCTCCATCGCCAATGGCCGCAGCGTACTGGCCGCCCAGGCCATGGGCGCCGACCTGGCTTACATCGGTTCCCTGTTCATCGCCACCGAAGAAGCCAATGCCGCCGAAGGCTACAAGCAGATGATTGTGGACAGCGGCGCGGAAGGCATCGTCTACAGCAACCTGTTTACCGGGGTGCATGGCAATTATCTGGCCCCCTCCATCGTCAACGCCGGCATGGACCCGGCCAACCTGCCGGAAAGCGATCCCTCGGCCATGAACTTTGGCTCTGGCGGCAACACGGACAAGAAGGCCTGGAAAGATATCTGGGGCTGTGGCCAGGGGATTGGCGCCATTGACGCCGTGCAGAGTGCCGGTGATGCAGTGGCCCGCCTGGCGGAAGAATACGCGCAGGCCCGTCGTGGCCTGAACGCTGCCTGAAGGAGTCTGGCGATGGGATATATTGATGCCTGGCACGCCGTGGTCCGCCATCGAGACACTCAGGCGCTGAATGCACTGATCGCCGATAACGCGGTCTTCCATTCACCGCTGGTGCATACCCCGCAGGTCGGCAAGGCGTTGACCGCGACCTACCTGACCGCGGCGCTGCATGTCCTGCTCAACGACAGCTTTCGCTATGTTCGCGAGGTCAACGAGGGAAAGCACTCGATTCTGGAATTCACGCTGGAGCTGGACGGTATCGCGGTCAATGGCGTGGACATGATCCGCTGGGGTGCGGACGGCAAGATCGAGGACTTCAAGGTGATGATCCGCCCCTACAAGGCCATCGAGGTGGTTCGCACCCGCATGGCGGCCATGCTGGATACCCTGAAGCCTTAACCGGCCGTTAAGGATGCCTCCCGCCGTTCGAGGCGGGAGGCGACAGCCGGTCATCCGTGACAAATCTACAAACTGAAGTTGACCCGACAGAACCAGCTTTTCAGGTAGGAAGTCTCGGCAATGGCCGGGTGTACCGGATGGTCCGGCCCCTGCCCCTGGTAACCGATCACCTGCACACTGCGATCAATGTGCCGGGCACTGCTGTGGATCACCTCCAGCAAACGGTCCGCCGGCATGTGCATGGAACAGGAGGCGGAGATCAGATACCCCCCGGGCTTCACCAGTCGCAGGGCCAGTTCGTTGATGGCATGGTAACCGGCCAGGCCGTTCTTGAAGTCCTTTTTACGCTTCACGAAGGCGGGCGGATCCAGCACCACCAGGTCGTATTTTTCCCCTTCCGCGATCAACTGCTTCATGGCAGCAAAGGCGTCCCCCTGAATGCTGCCAACCCGGTCGGCCACATCGTTGAGTGCCGCATTGCGGTGCACATAGTCGGTGGCCGTTTCCGAGGCATCCACACAGGTCACTGATTCTGCTCCTGCCAGTGCTGCCTGCACCCCCCAGCCGCCGCAGTAGGAAAACACGTCCAGCACTCGCGCCCCCTTGGCCAACGGCGCCATGGCCTGGCGGGCACTGCGGTGATCATAGAACCAGCCTGTTTTCTGTCCTTCCGCCAACGGGGCCACAAAGTGTGCGCCGTTTTCGTTAAGCGACACCTCGTCGAGGAGGTCGCCTTTCAACGCCTTGGTGTAACGCTCCATACCCTCGATTTCCCGGGCGGCGGCTTCGTTCTTGGCGATGATATGGGTCGGATTAAGCACCGCATCCAGGGCGCTGACGATGGTCTCCAGATGGGCCTCCATGGCCCCGGAGCCGGTCTGCACCACCAGCACATCGTCAAAACGATCCACCACCAGACCCGGCAACCCATCGGCTTCGCCGAAGATTAGCCGATAGCAAGGCGCCTCGAACAAGGTGTCCCGCAAGGCCAGCGCCTGCTCGATGCGTTTCTTGAAAAAACTGCGTGACAGTTCCTGCTTCACATCCCGGCTGTAGAGGCGGGCGGCGATCAGCGAGTGAGGGCTGAGCAAGGCACGGCCCAGCGGTTTGCCACGGCTGTCTTCAACCACACAGGCCGCCCCTGCCGGCAGATCACGCAGCGGGGTGTGGCGGGTATCGATTTCGTTGGCATAAATCCACAGATGTCCCGCTTTGAGGCGGCGTTCTTCATTCTTGCGCAGGCGGATAACAGTAGCGTCGGTCATGGTGTCGGCAAACGGCTGGCGGGAAAGGGCGCATCATAGCACAGAGCCGTACGCCCCTCTGACAGGGAGAGCCATGACCGGGCACAAAAAAAGGGCGCCCGGAGGCGCCCTGTCATTTCAAGGAAGTTGTTATGTGAAGCAATCAGCTTTTCACGAATTCCGGGTAGGCTTCCATGCCGCAATCGGCAATGTCCATCCCTTCGTACTCGTCTTCTTCGCTGACACGGATACCCATTACCACTTTCAGGATGCCCCACACCACCAGGCTGGCGATGAATACCCAGGCGAAGATGGTAGCAGCACCGATCAGCTGGCCGGAGAAGCTCACCTCACCGTTGGTCACCGGTACCAGCAGCAGACCCAGCAGACCTACAACACCGTGCACAGAGATCGCACCCACCGGATCGTCGATCTTCAGCTTGTCCAGGGTCAGGATGCTGAACACAACCAGTACACCACCCGCGGCACCGAACAGGGTCGCCTGCAGGGCAGTCGGGGTAGACGGCTCGGCAGTGATGGCCACCAGGCCAGCCAGGGCACCGTTGAGCAGCATGGTCAGGTCAGCCTTGCCGAACAGGATGCGGCCAACAATCAGGGCAGCAACCGCACCACCCGCAGCAGCAGCGTTGGTGTTCAGGAAGACCATGGCCACAGAGTGTGCGTTGGCAGCATCACCCAGCTTCAGTACGGAACCACCGTTGAAGCCGAACCAGCCCATCCACAGGATGAAGGTACCCAGGGTAGCCAGCGGCAGGTTGGCACCGGGGATAGCGTGTACTTCACCGTTCGGGCCGTACTTGCCTTTACGGGCGCCCAGCAGCAGTACACCCGCCAGGGCAGCAGCCGCACCGGCCATGTGCACGATGCCGGAACCGGCAAAGTCAGAGAAGCCCAGATCACCCAGGTTGTACAGACCGAATACGTCGGCACCACCCCAGGTCCAGGAGCCTTCCAGCGGGTAGATCACACCGGTCATGACGACGGCGAAAGCCAGGAAGGCCCACAGCTTCATGCGCTCGGCAACCGCACCGGAGACGATGGACATGGCAGTCGCCACGAACACCACCTGGAAGAAGAAGTCAGAGGCACCGGAATACACGGAATCACCGTCGAAACCGTTCTCCGCAGAGGCGCTCAGCACACCCCCCAGATCAAAGGCTTCGATGCCGCTCAGGAAGTAGCCGCCGCCGTACATGATGGCGTAACCACACACCAGGTACATGATGCAGCTAATGGCAAACAGCGCCACGTTTTTGGTCAGGATTTCGGTGGTGTTTTTGGCACGCACCAGACCGGCTTCCAGCATGGCAAAACCGGCGGCCATCCACATTACCAATGCGCCACACACCAGAAAATAAAAGGTGTCCATGGCGTACTGAAGTTCAAAGATTTGATTTTCCACAATGCAACCCTCCGGA
>JAZAJX010000033.1:0-28240 GCA_036230225.1 Pseudomonadota bacterium
AACGCCACTGAAGTTCACAGTGAAGGGGATCTGGATCTGTTTGCGGTAGCCCTGAAGGAGGTGCTGGCATGAGCGAGACGAAACTGATTTTCCAACTGTCGCACCCGGGCCGCAGCGCCACCTCCCAGGCACCCAAAGCCCTGTCCGAGGACAAGCTCAGTGCCATTCCGGCCAGCCTGCGCCGCAAGGAAAAACCGGCCCTACCGGAAGTGTCCGAGATGCAGGTGGTGCGTCACTACACCAACCTTTCAGCCAAGAACTTCGCCATCGACAAGCAGTTCTACCCGCTGGGTTCCTGCACCATGAAGTACAACCCCCGTGGTGCCAACCGGGCCGCCATGCTGCCGGGCTTTCTCAACCGCCACCCGCTGGCCCCGGAAAGCCACAGCCAGGGGTTCCTGAGCTGCATGTTCGAGCTGCAGAACTTCCTGAAAGAAGTGACCGGCATGAAAGGCGTCTCTCTGGCCCCCATGGCCGGCGCCCAGGGCGAATTCGCCGGCGTGGCCATGATCCGCGCCTATCACGATGCCCGTGGTGACGACGAGCGCACCGAGATCCTCATTCCGGAAGCCGCCCACGGCACCAACCCGGCCACCGCCGTCATGTGTGGCTACAAGGTGCGCGAAGTGCCGGTCGGTAAAGATGGCGACGTGGATCTGGAAGCCCTGAAAGCAGCCTGCGGCCCGCAGACTGCCGGCCTGATGATGACCAACCCGTCCACCTGCGGCGTGTTCGAGCGGCAGATCGAAGCCATCGCCAAGACCGTCCACGAAGCCGGCGGCCTGCTCTACTACGATGGCGCCAACCTGAACGCCATCCTTGGCAAGGTGCGCCCCGGTGACATGGGCTTCGACGTGATCCACATGAACCTGCACAAGACCTTCGCCACCCCCCACGGCGGCGGCGGTCCCGGTGCCGGCCCGGTGGGCGTCTCCGAACGTCTGCTGCCCTACCTGCCCACTCCCATGGCGGGCCAGCGTGAAGACGGCAGCTACCACTGGATTGACACCGATACCCTGGACACCAGCATCGGTCACCTGAGTGCCTTCATGGGCAACGCCGGTGTCCTGCTGCGCGCCTACTTCTATGCCTGTTCCCTGGGCCGCGAAGGCATGATCCGCGTGGGCGAATTCTCCACCCTGGCTGCCAACTACCTGCTCAAACGACTGGAAGCCGTGGGCTGCACCGCCGCCTACCCGGATCGCCGTGCCAGCCACGAGTTCATCCTCACCTTCGCCAAGGAAGCGAAGGAGCTGGGAGTGTCCGCCATGGATATCGCCAAGCGCCTGCTGGACTACAACCAGCACGCACCCACCACCTACTTCCCGCTGCTGGTCCCGGAGTGCTTCCTGATCGAGCCCACCGAAACCGAAAGCAAGGAAGCCCTGGACGAGTTCGTGGATGCCATGGCTGCCATCCTGGAAGAGGCCCGCAACGAACCGGACATGGTCAAGGAAGCCCCCTTCACCCAGCCGGTACGCCGCCTGGATGATGTGAAGGCCGCCCGCGAGCTGGACCTCACCTGGAGCGAATAGAACAGGTTCCTGTAGACGCTTGCCTGCAAGCGATAAGACCCGGCGCAAGCCGGGTTTTTTTTGCGTGAAGGGCAGTCGGACGTCTGAAGTCGGGCGTCGGAAGCATAAAACTCAAGGTGGATCGCCTCAGCCCAGCCCAAGTGGACTCATGACGCCAGCGAAGCCTTGGCCGAGCACATGGGTATAAATCTGGGTGGTATTTAGATCACTGTGGCCAAGCAATTCCTGGACCGTGCGAATATCGGTACCGTTGAGCAACAACTGTGTGGCAAAAGAATGGCGAAAGGTATGGGAGGTGGCAGGCTTGTTGATGCCTGTATCGCGAACGGCTTGGCGGACCGCTTTTTGTACAGCGGATACATGGATGTGGTGGCGCACCCAATTTCCCTCTCTGTCCTGACAAACGTTTGAGGACGGAAATATCCATTGCCACTGAGAGGAAATATTGGCAAACGGGTATTTGCGCGACAGGGCAGAAGGCATGGAAACCGGTGTTCTTTTCTGGGCCGGTGTTCTATTAATTCTGCTTGTTGTTTCCTTGATAATCCTGGTCAAAACAGGAGATAGAGGTTCAGGCAGCAGCGTTGTGCGGTCCTTTCCTCCCTTGCCGTCCCGGACAGTGATTGTCTTGTTGTTGAAATCAATGTCTTTAATGCGCAGCCGGGCAACTTCTGTCACGCGCATGCCGGAGCCATAAATCAGAGAAATAATTAATCGGTGGGGCTCTGGCAAGCGTTCAATGACAGATAACGCCTCGGAATGGGATAACACCACCGGGAGTTTTGCAGGTCGCTTGGCGCGGCTGATGTTCTCTATCTCCCCCAGAGGTTGATGAATCACATGCCGATACAGGAAAACCAATGCATTCAACGCCTGATTCTGAGTGGCAGCAGAAACATTTCGGCTCGTTGCAAGCCATGTTAAGAAGAGCGACACCTCACGCTCGGCCATCTCGGCAGGATGGCGTAACTTGTGAAAGCGTATGAAATAGCGAATCCAATACCAATAGGTTTTCTCGGTACGGAGGCTGTAATGACGCACCCTGATCGCCTCGAGAAACTGGTCGCGTAGCCTAGGGCTGCCTGCACGATCCTTGTGCATGGGCTGACTCCTGTTTTTTAATGCTGTACATATGAACAGTATTGTTGAATCAGGGAAATGAAGAAGTCAACATATTGAATGATGCGCTGAGAGCCCGGTTTGTAACTTTCTGACTTTTCTGGTTTTATCTTTCAATATGCAAATTTGTAAACCGTGATATGAAGCCGGCGCGTTCATTGGATATTCGAGCCGGCTTCCTAATACCTGTTACATGAGATGGGAAGGGGTTTGTGATGTTGAGAATTCTGTGGGTTGTTTCGGTTTTGGCCATGCTTTCCGGATGCATGAGTCATAGCTTGAATATGTATGGAGAAATTGATGTAAATGAAAAGTCGGTTACGGTTCCGCCTGGGGCCAAGGGTCTAAAAGGTGAGCTCAAGTCTTACTTAGCAAAGGAAGGGTGGCAGCTCGCCGTTTATCGTGGTCCATCTATCAGCGAAGGCTCTCTGGGGGAGCAGACCAAAATAGAAAGCTACGATACCTTTAATACAAGGTACCGCCTAATGGTTGCTTCTTCCCAGTATGATATCTGCTTCAATCTTTCTCCTGCGATAAACTATGAAATTTCGTTTATCGACAATAAGAATGGATCTGAGGTTTTCACCATCGCTGGTCGCGGCTGTGAATCTGGTGTCATCCAAAAATTCAAGGAAGCATTGAGTGGTGAGGGCAGCATGTAACAATGCCAAGCACGCGACGAGCGCGTGTTGGCGGCGTTAGGCGGCTTAAGAAGTGAGGAATACTGAATTGAAGATAAAGATAAATGAGGGTGAGATTCATCTTAAAAAGTGGGAGCCCTCAGTAAACTCTGGAGCAGCTCCAATAGTAATGCTGCATGATTCTTTAGGAAGTGTGGAGTTGTGGAGAGATTTTCCAGAAATACTAGCGAATGAATTGTCAAGAACTGTATTTGCCTATGATCGTTTAGGCTTCGGCAAGTCTGATGCTCGCGATGAGTTGCCATCTAAAGAGTTCGTAGAAGAAGAGTCAATTACATTCTTTCCACAGATCAAAGAAAAATTGTCTCTAAATAAATATGTGTTGTTTGGTCATAGTGTTGGCGGTGGCATGGCTATAAATATCGCTTCGCGGGATACTGACTGCCTTGCTGTAATCACTGTTTCAGCTCAAGCATTTGTTGAAGATCTAACTGCAAATGGCATTAGAGAAGCAAAAAAAATGTTTGAGCAACCAGGTCAAATTGAGCGTTTAGAAAAGTGGCATGGATCTAAGGCTAAATGGGTGCTTCACGCATGGACAGACGTGTGGCTTTCCGATGAGTTTAAAAATTGGAGCCTTGAGCCAGCTATAAGTAACGTTCAGTGTCCAGTACTGGCAATTCATGGCGATAGAGATGAGTACGGCTCAAAAGCGTTTCCCGAATTTATTTCCACACGTACTGGCAGCAATGCTGAAATGCTCATTATTAAAGATTGTGGTCATATGCCCCATAAAGAAAAAACCAATGAAGTAATTAGAGCTGCAAAGGAGTTTCTCAAAAATGTCGCCTAACAAGCGACTGTGATCCCAAATCAACCCTATAGCCGACTTTATTTCCATCAATCTATCCCATCTGCCATGGCCTCTGATCGCGGATCATGGCGTTCAAAATCGTCATCATCTTTCGCATGCAGGCCGTGATGGCGACTTTCTTGTGTTTGCCTTGCGCAACGAGTCGTAAATAAAAACTGCGCATCACCGGGTTGTGCTGGATGGCGCTGAGCATGGCCATGTACAGCATGGTTCTGATCGGCGCGCGGCCTCCTTTGATGCGACGCTTTCCCTTCATCGAACCGCTGTCCTTGTTGAAGGGCGCCAGTCCACATAAGGCTGCCACTTCACGGCTGCTCAGGCTGCCGAGTTCGGGCAGCTCTCCCAGAAGGGTAAAGGCCACGCCATCTCCAATCCCCGGCACCGTGTTGAGCAGTGCATAGGTCTGCTGCCATTCCTCAATGTTTGTCATGGCTTTGGCCAGTTTTCCGTTTACCCAGGCGATTTCCTTGTCGAGCAACTTGATCATCGCAGTATGGGATCGGGCAACGATTCGGCTGGCCTTTTGCAGCCGGTTCAGCTCCTTAGTACGCATTTCATTAAGCTGGCGTTTGCGTGCCAGTAACTCCCTGAATGCACGGATGTTCTTGCTGGAGATGGGGCGCACTTCCGGCTGTATCTGCGCGCTGAACAGCGCGATCACTTGCGCATCCAGCTTGTCGGTCTTGGCCATTACGCCCTTGATGCGGGCGAAGTTGCGCACCTGCATGGGCTGCACCACAACCACGGGTAATCCGCGTTCAGCACAGGCCTCCACCAAATCACGCTCATAACCGCCCGTGGCCTCAACCACAATCCGCGCCAGCTTGTAGCGGGCAAGGCGAGCTACAAGCGAACGAATACCTGCTGCGGTGTTATCCGCGCTCGAGTGCAGACCGGATTCATGAATGAAGATGTCAAGCTGTGATTTACCGACATCCACGCCAACGTTTTTTCCCTCTGGATCACTGTAGACCTGGTTCATTGTGCTCATAACTCACCCTTGCTACATTCGAGCTCGAGGCTCATTCGACTGTTCGAGTTACACCAACGAATTCAGTGTGGCGCTCCAGCTTGTTAACGGGCTCACGCAAGTGGCACCGGCGCAGCATCGAGCTGCCACACTGAAAGCCTGCGGCTACAGGCTTGAGCCTCACCTTATTCCTATCGGAAAGGCAGGGGAAATGGGATCTTTTCGATCATACAATGCCATGCATGCGACGAGCACATGATGGCAGGCGTTATGAATGACCGTGACCGGAAATTTTTAGGGTTTCATTGGCTCGAGTGGGCAATTGCTGCGTGTGTCTTTTTTATCGTTGCAATACCCGTGTCCCGGTACTTATGGCGCGACGATCTGCAGCAGTTAGAGCGTCAATTCGAGGCGTTGGTCGGCCCCGTGGCTTCCGGGGTCGTCGCTACTATCGGCGGTGTTCTTTGGTTGGCCTGGGCCTGGTCGAAGGCTTTAAATGATGCGCGAAGAAGAGGCGTAAGGGCTGTAAGGCCTTGGCTGCTTCTCGTTTCCGGGGCTTTGCTTGTGGTTGCTGCCGTGCTTTTCTATATAGCGGCGTAATCATTCATAACCAGGCAAAGTAGTTCGCGGACGCACTGCGTGCGCCGCTGTTTGCGACGTTCGCACCTCAATCGGATTCGCTACGCTCACCCCCGGATCAGGTCCGGGGCAGGCTCTTTGGGCCGCACTTCGTGCGTTACTTCGCTACGCTCGGTTCCTGCAGTAACTTCGTGGCCAGCATCGCGGGCAAGACGCTATTCGGCTAGCACGGCCCAGCCCGCACCTTGTAGCTTGAAGCTTGTCACTTGCAGCTAATCCCTCGGCACCGCCCGGGTTCGGCCGGTGTCATCAATGGCCACAAAAGTGAAATGCCCTTCGGTCACCTTTGACAGGGTGCCGGTATCCTCGCGAATCCACACCTCTACCAGAATCTGCATGGAGCTACGGCCCACGTCCTGTAGCTGGGTGTAGCAACTCACCACGGCCCCGATGGGCACCGGGCGCAGAAAGGCCATGGAATCGATGGCCACGGTGGCCACCCGGCCGCGGGCTTTCTTGCGGGCTGTGACAGCACCGGCCAGGTCCATTTGTGATACCAGCCAGCCGCCAAAGATGTCGCCATTCCAGTTGGCGCTTTGCGGCATGGCAATGGTCTGGATGGCCAGGGTGCCGATGGGCTGCGGCATGTCGTCGGTGTGTTCGGTCATGTTGTTATCCGTAATTTACCCGTACAAATGATCTGGGAGCCAGGTGGCCAGTTCCGGGAACAGTGCCAGTATACCCAGCATCAGCAGCTGAATGACGATAAACGGTACCACGCCCTGATAGATTTGCGCGGTTTTTACCTCTGCGGGGGCGACGCCACGCAGATAGAACAGCGCGAACCCGAAGGGTGGGGTCAGAAAACTGGTTTGCAAGTTCAGGGCGATCATCACGCCCAGCCAGACCGGGTCCAGCCCCATGGCCAACAGTACCGGGCCAACGATGGGCACCACCACAAAGGTGATTTCGATAAAGTCGAGAATAAAGCCGAGCAGGAAGATCAGCAGCATCACCAGCAGGGTGGCGCCGATGACGCCCCCCGGCAGGCTTTCAAACAGGCCGTGGACCGCTTCCTCGCCGCCAAAACCGCGAAAGACCAGCGAAAACAGGCTTGCGCCGATCAGGATCATGAACACCATGGCCGTGACCCGGCTGGTGGCGCGTACCACCTCGCCGAGAATGGGGCCGTTCAGATGCCGGTTCGCGGCGGCCAGCAGCAGGGAACCGAAGGCGCCGACCCCGGCGGCTTCGGTGGGGGTAGCCTTGCCAGTGAGAATGGAACCCAGCACCGCAGCGATCAGCAGCAGCGGGGGGAGCAGACCGGTCAACAGCGCCCGCCCACTCTGCGGAGCATCCTCCCGGGAACGGAAAGCCGGTGCCCAGTGGGGTTTCAGTACGCTGATCGCAATCACATAGAGCAGGTACAGGCCCACCAGTATCAGGCCGGGAATCAGGGCGCCGACAAAGAGATCTCCCACCGAGACGGTATCCAGGGACCACAGGCCCTGTTTGAGCTGGGCCTCCTGGTAGGCATTGGCCAGCACATCGCCGAGCAGCACCAGAGCGATGGACGGCGGAATGATTTGCCCCAGGGTGCCGGTGGCGCAGATCAGGCCGGTGGATAGCTGTGGCTGGTAGCCCTGACGCAACATGGTGGGCAGCGACAGCAGTCCCATGGTGACCACTGTGGCGCCGACAATGCCGGTGCTGGCGGCCAGCAGGGCACCCACCAGAATGATGGCCAGGCCCATGCCGCCGGGCAGGCCGGCGAATAGCTGGCCCATGCTGGCCAGCAGTTTTTCCGCCACCCGCGATTTCTCCAGCATCACCCCCATGAACACAAACAGGGGCACCGCCATCAGGGTGGTGTTGTCGATAATGCCGAACAGGCGGTTGGGGACAAAGGTCAGGTCCGCCGGGCTGAAGGTGTCAGTGACCATGCCCGCAGCGGCAAAGAGCAGAGCGGTGCCACCCAGCACAAAGGCCACCGGATAGCCACTGAGCAGCACCAGACATACCACCACGAACATGAGCAGGGGGATCCATTCCATCACAGGCCCTCCCCGGGATGGTCCTGGGGTGAGGGCGTGGCGGCGCCCATCAGGGTCAGCCCATGGCGTAGCAGTTCGGCCAGGGCCTGCACGGTCAACAGGGCGGGCAGTATCAGGAGCAGGGTTTTCAGCAGGTAGACAAACGGCAGCCCGCCGTTGGCAGAGGCTTCCTGTTCCTGCCAGCTGCTCGTCACGTAGTCCAGCGATAGCCAGAAGATGGCCGCACAGATCGGCAGTAGCAGAAACAGGGTGCCAAGCAGATTGATCCAGGCGCGGGCCCGGGGACCGAACCGCTGGTAGAGCACATCCACCCGCACGTGCTCGTCTTCGGCAAGGGTATAGGCAATACCGAGCATAAAGAGGCTGCCGTGCAGGTAGATCAGGGATTCCTGCAGAGCGATATTGCCGATACCAAAGCCATAACGTAGCACCACGATCAGCACCATGGTGAGCACCAGGGCCAGAGCCAGCCAGGCGCTGGTGCGTCCCACCAGAGTGGTCAAGCCGGTCAGGCGTTGCTGCCAGCGTAATAGTTGTTGTGTCATAAGAACCTGTACCCGACACCGGCCACGGCCGGCGGTAAGAGGGGGCTTCCCGCGAAAGCCCGCATTATACGGGGGGCTTGGGGCAGACGCAGCCCGTCGCCCGGTAATTATTGCCCATCCCGGGCATCACAAAGGGGCCATGCTCCTGTAATGTTGTTGTCACAAATCCTCTCTAGCATGCGCGGTGCTGAAACATGAACTGGTTTGCAAAGATTGCAAGAACAAAACCGGGGTGGGGTCGTTACCTGACAAGCGCCGGTGCCATGTAACTAGGAGGCTTAACCGTGAACTTCAAGATGAAAGCAACTCTGGCAGGTGCTGCAGCGGCTCTGGCGATGGCCAGCGTCCCGGGTACTGCCATGGCGCGTGACACTATCTCCATCGTGGGTTCTTCCACGGTATACCCGTTTGCCACCGTGGTCGCCGAGCGTTTCGGTCGCACCGGCAACGCTACCCCGAAAATCGAGTCCACCGGTTCCGGCGGCGGCATGAAGCTGTTCTGTCAGGGCGTTGGCACCCAGCACCCGGACATCACCAACGCGTCCCGTCGCATGAAGAAGTCCGAGTTCGAGCTGTGCCAGAGCAATGGTGTGAAAGACATCACCGAAGTGAAGGTAGGTTACGACGGCATCGTGATTGCCAACTCCGTAAAGGGTGAGCACATTGACCTGTCCCTGCGTGACATCTTCCTGGCCCTGGCCAAGGATGTGCCGAACCCGGACGGCAGTGAAGAACTGGTTGCCAACCCCTACAAGACCTGGAAAGACGTGAACCCGGCGCTGCCCAACACCAAGATTGAAGTCCTGGGCCCGCCGCCGACTTCCGGCACCCGTGATGCCTTCAACGAGCTGGCCATCGAAGGCGGCTGCAAGACCTTCCCCTGGCTGAAGGCCATCAAGAGCGAAGACAAGTCCAAGTACAAGGCCATCTGCCGCAGCGTTCGTGAAGATGGCGCCTACGTGGAAGCCGGTGAGAACGACAACCTGATCGTGCAGAAACTGGAAAAGAACCCGGCTGCCTACGGTGTGTTCGGTTACTCCTTCCTGGATCAGAACCGCGGTGTGGTACAGGCTGCCAACGTGGACGGTGTTGAGCCTACCTTTGACGCCATCGGTTCCGGCGACTACCCGGTATCCCGTTCCCTGTTCTTCTACGTGAAGAAAGCCCACGTGGGTGTGGTACCGGGCATCGAAGGTTACGTGAAAGAGTTCACCAGCGAGAAGGCCTGGGGCAACAACGGCTACCTGGCCGAGAAAGGCCTGATCCCGCTGGGTGATGATCTGCGCAAGTCCATGGCCAAGCAGGCTCGCAGCCTGAAGTCCATAACCGGCGAAGAGCTGTAAGGGAAACAACAAAAAGCAGGGACGCTTTCGGCCCGGTGGCAAATGCCACCGGGCTTTTTCGCCCCTGAAAAAGTGGTGTTTGTTCCACCAAGATCATCACGGTGATTTTGGTTGAGCAAATCCGATCGGAGTACTACATGCAAACCGGAAACCTGCTGTTGCTGCTGGTGGTGATGGTGGCCGGCGCCTACTACCTGGGGCATCGCCGCTCCTACGCGCTGGCTCGCCCGTTGGGGGGGATCCGCCACCTGCACTCGCTGCCGTTCTACTTTGCCATGCGCTCTGCCATGTGGTGTGCCATTCCGGCACTGGTGGTGCTGGCGCTGTGGCTGGTGTTCGATGACAGCATCATTCGCCAGCAGGTTCTGGCCAGCCTGCCGCAGTCGCTGCAGCCGACGGATGCCTCCAGCTACAACCTGACCCTGAGCAAGATCCAGAATGTGGCCAGTGGCGCTCTGCCCACCAGTTTTGTGGAGCCGCCCATCGCGGAAGCGGCGCAGCGGTTGCAATCGCTCAAGCAGACCAGCGCCATGGCGCTGACCGTGGTAGTGATCGTGCTGTGCATGCTCGGTGGTGCCTGGGCCTGGCTCAAGGTGTCGCCGCAACTGCGCGCCCGCCAGCAGGTGGAGCGGGTGCTGCAAATCATCTTCATGCTCTGTGCCACCGTGGCCATTCTGACCACGGTGGGCATTGTGCTGTCGGTGCTGTTCGAATCCATTCGCTTCTTTGGCAAGGTGCCAGTGACCGACTTCCTGTTTGGCCTGCAATGGAGCCCGCAGACCGCCCTGCGTGCCGACCAGGTAGCCTCCGGCGGGGCCTTTGGTGCGGTACCGCTGTTCATGGGGACGCTGCTGATTTCGGCCATTGCCCTGTTGGTCGCGGTGCCGGTGGGGCTGATGTCTGCCATCTACCTGGCGGAATATGCCAGCAACCGGGTGCGCACGGTGGCCAAGCCGGCGCTGGAAGTACTGGCCGGGGTGCCCACCGTGGTCTATGGCTTCTTTGCGGCATTGACGGTGGCGCCGTTCATTCGCGGGCTGGGGGAGTCCATCGGCCTGAATGTGGCATCCGAATCGGCGCTGGCTGCCGGCCTGGTGATGGGCATCATGATCATCCCCTTCGTGTCCTCCCTGGCCGATGACGTGATTACGGCGGTGCCCCAGGCCATGCGTGACGGCTCTCTGGGTCTCGGGGCCACCAAGAGCGAAACCATCAAGAAGGTGGTTTTCCCGGCGGCGTTGCCGGGGATCATGGGGGGGATCCTGCTGGCCGCGTCCCGGGCCATCGGGGAGACCATGATCGTGGTGATGGCGGCCGGTCTGGCCGCCAACCTCACCGCCAATCCGCTGGAAGCGGTGACCACCATCACCGTGCAGATCGTCACCCTGCTGACCGGTGACCAGGAATTCGACAGCGCCAAGACGCTGGCCGCCTTCGCCCTGGGGTTGATGCTGTTTATCACCACCCTGGTCATGAATATCTTCGCGCTGCATATCGTGAAGAAATACCGTGAGCAGTACGACTAGCGTCGGGAGAGATTGAGAGATGAGCGAAACCACGGAAAAAGTCCGCAAGACGCTGGCCCGCCGTTACCGGGCGGAGAAACGCTTCAAGGCCTTCGGTATCGGTTCCATTGCCATTGGCCTGATGGCGCTGGTGCTGCTGTTCACTGACATCATTGGCAAGGGCCACAGTGCCTTTATCGAGCACGAAATCCAGTTGCCGATCACCTTCGATGCACAGGTGCTGGATGTGAGCGACCCGCGCGATGAGGACGAGCTCAATTACGGCAATTATGACGGTGTCATCCGCGAGGCATTGGCAGAGCGTTTCCCGGATGTGGAAGGCCGCCAGGATACCCGCGCCCTCAACCAGCTGGTAAGCACCGGGGCGGGTTATGCCCTGCGCGACATGCTGCGGGAGGACCCTTCCCTGCTGGGCGAGACACGCACCCTGTGGTTGCTGGCGGACGACGATGTGGATCTGTTCCTCAAGGCCAGCGAGAAGCATCGTGAGGACAGCCGCCTGAATGCCAAACAGCGTGAGTGGGTGGCCGAGCTGGAAGCGTCCGGGGAAACCCGCGTGGTGTTCAACCAGTCCCTGTTCAGCTACGGGGATTCCCGCGAACCGGAGCAGGCCGGCATTCTGGGTGCCATTCTCGGTTCCCTGTTCACCATGATCGTGACCCTGGTATTGAGTTTCCCCATCGGGGTGGCGGCGGCTATCTATCTGGAAGAGTTCGCCCCCAAGAACAAGTTCACCGACTTCATTGAAGTGAATATCAACAATCTGGCGGCGGTGCCGTCGATCATCTTCGGTCTGCTGGGGCTGGCGGTGATCATCGGTTTGTTCGGTCTTCCCCGCTCGGTGCCGCTGGTGGGCGGCATCGTGCTGACGCTGATGACCCTGCCGACCATCATTATTTCCAGCCGTGCTGCCATCAAGGCCGTGCCGCCGAGCATTCGTCAGGCGGCCATGGGGTTGGGAGCCTCCAAGATGCAGGTGGTGCTGCACCATGTGCTGCCGCTGGCCCTGCCCGGCATGCTTACCGGTGCCATCATCGGCATGGCCCAGGCCCTGGGGGAAACCGCGCCCTTGCTGATGATCGGCATGGTGGCGTTTATCGTGGATCTGCCCGCCGGGCCACTGGACGCTGCCACGGTACTGCCGGTGCAGATCTACCTGTGGGCGGACAGCCCGGAACAGTCTTTCGAAGCGTTGGCGTCGGCCGCCATCATGGTGTTGCTGGCTTTCCTGATCACCATGAACACCCTGGCGGTGGTACTGCGCAAGCGCCTTGAGCGGCGCTGGTAACGGACCGGCAACGAGGAATCGAGTTATGGAAACCGCACAGCAACTGGACAAACCGTCTCTGGGCAACAATGATGCGGCCAAAGACAAGGCCATTAAAGAGCAGGACACGATGACACAAGACACCCCCTATCCCGACCAGACCGTCGGCAGCCCCTATGTGGATGATCCGAAAATGCGCCTGCGCGATGTGGAGGTGTTCTACGGTGACAACCAGGCGATCCACGGCGTCAGCCTGGATATCGGCAAAAACGAGGTGGTGTCCCTGATCGGCCCGTCCGGCTGCGGCAAGTCCACCTTCCTGCGCTGCCTGAACCGCATGAACGACACCATCGATATCTGCCGGGTGAGGGGAGATCTGCGTCTGGAAGATCAGGATCTCTATGATCCCAAGCTGGATGTGGTGGAACTGCGCGCCCGGGTCGGGATGGTATTCCAGAAGCCCAACCCCTTTCCCAAGTCGATCTACGACAACGTGGCCTATGGGCCGCGGATTCACGGCCTGGCCAACAAGAAGTACGACCTGGACGAGATCGTGGAAAACAGCCTGCAGAAAGCCGGTCTGTGGAACGAAGTGAAGGACCGGCTGCACTCGCCGGGCACCGGCCTGTCCGGTGGTCAGCAGCAGCGTCTGTGTATCGCCCGCACCATCGCGGTGAGCCCGGAAGTGGTACTGATGGATGAGCCCTGCTCGGCCCTGGATCCCATCGCTACCGCCAAGATCGAAGAGCTGATCTCCGAGCTGAGCGAGTCCTACACCATCGCCATCGTGACCCACTCCATGCAGCAGGCTGCGCGGGTGTCTCACCGTACCGCCTACTTCCATCTGGGGCGGTTGATCGAGATGAATGATACCGACACCGTGTTCACCAAACCGGAGCACGATCTGACGGAAGCCTATATCACCGGCCGTTTCGGTTAAGGGGAGCAAGAAAGAATGGATCGCATGCATTTTTGTGAGCACAGCTCATACCAGTTCAACCAGCCGCTGGAATCCAACCGCAACAACTTGATGGAAATGGGCGGCCTGGTGGAGAAACAGGTGGTGGATGCCCTGCAGTCCCTGCTGCAGGCGGATTCCGACCTGGCCCAGAAAGTGCTGGATACGGAAGACAAGGTCGACAAGCTGGAAATGTTGATCGACGAAGAGTGCACCCGGGTACTGGCCCTGCGTCAGCCCGCGGCTTCCGACCTGCGTCTGATCATCGCCGTCACCAAGGCGGTGTCCGACCTGGAGCGTATCGGTGACGAGTCCGCCAAGATTGCCCGCATGGGCCAGCAGCTGGCGGAAGAAGGGGAATCCCCGCGGGGTTATGTGGAAGTGCGCCATATTGGCAACCACGTACGCAACATGCTGCGCGATACCCTGGATGCCTTTGCCCGCTTCGATGCCAAGAAGGCCCTGGAAGTGGCTGCCGAAGACAACGAAGTGGACCTGGAATACCGCAGTGCCATGCGCTCACTGGTGACCTTCATGATGGAAGACCCGCGGGCCATTTCCCGGGTGCTCAACATCATCTGGTCCCTGCGTGCCCTGGAGCGTATTGGTGATCATGCCCGTAACATCGGCGAGCAGGTTATCTACCTGGTGGAAGGCAAGGATGTGCGCCATATCAGTGTGGATGAGATGCAGGAAAAGCTGAAAAAATAGCACAGCTGCACTGTTCGCTGTCGCCAAAAGGCCGTACCCATGTCGGGTGCGGCCTTTTTGGTTTATGAACGGGTGAAACCGGCCAATGATCACGGCCGCCATCCTGGCGTAGTATAGGCCACAGTGAATGTGTGCCCCGAGGTAAAAAGCGAGTATGCCCCTGAAAGCGGTCAGTCTGAGTGAGCAGATTGCCAGCCATCTGGCAGAGCAGATCATCAGCGGAGAGCTGGCTCCCGGTGAGAAGCTGCCGGAAGTGGAGCTGGCCAAAAGCCTGAATGTGAGCACCAATTCATTGCGAGAGGCGTTTCGGCTGCTGGAAAAACAGTACCTGATTGATCTGCAGCCGCGCCGGGGAGCGCGGGTATGCGAGGTGACCGAACAGCAGGTGACCGATCTCTATGATTTCCTCTTTCTGCTCCTGTCGACGCTGGCGGGGGATGCGGCCCGACACTGGCAGCCCGGGCAAATCGAGGACCTGGTGGCGATGGTGCCGCAGTTGCAGCAATTCTACGAGAACGATGACATGCCCAGCGCCCATCAGCTGGCATTCCAACTGGTAGAGATTGCCACCGAGCGTTTTGCCAGCAATAGCTACATGGCCACCAGCATTCGTGACCTGATGCCGTTGTTGAAGCGCTATTCCTATATTGCCCTGCAGGAAGAAACCACCGAATTCGACACCTCGCTGCAGAGTTTTCAGCAGCTGATGGTCAACGTGATGGCTCGTGACCCGGTTGCCGCCGCCCAGGATATTCGTGAATACGGCAACAACCAGTGCCAGATCGTGCTGCGCGCGGTGGCCAAGCGGAACGCGGCCTAGCGGCGTGCCACTGACAAAAAAAGCCCCGGCATTGCCGGGGCTTTTTGTCTTTCGTTGTTAACGGTGACTGATGCACGGTTAACTGCGCCTCAAGCGATGTTGTTCACCCGCTTGCTGTCCCGGAAGAGCTGGTCCAGCTCGCCTTCGTAGTAGGCTTCCACCCGCGGGTTCATCACCTTCTTCCACAGTGGCGGGAACAGCGCCAGCACATACATGGTGGCATAGCCGCCGGGCAACTGCGGACTCTCTTCGTAGTGACGCAGCACCTGATAGCGCCGTTTGGCATAGGCGTGATGGTCACTGTGACGCTGCAGCTGGAACAGCAGGACGTTGGTGAGGAAATAGTTGGAGTTCCAGCTGTGGGCCGGGGTGACTCGCTCGTAGCGGCCCTTTTCATTGACCCGGCGGTGCAGGCCGTAGTGCTCGATGTAGTTGATCACTTCCAGGGTGGCGGCGGCAACAAAACTCTGCGCGTAGAAGAACAGCACGCCTTCCCAGCCCCAGATCAGGCCAAACACGACGCCAAAACCCAGGGAGATGGCATACCACCAGATCAGCTCGTTGTGGATGCTGAGGTTCTTCTTGCCCTTGCGCTCCAGGTATTGCTTTTCCAGCGCCCAGGCATTCTTGAAGTTGCGCACGAAGGCCCGCGGCAGAAAGTGGTAGAGGCCCTGGTTGTAGCGGCTGGAAGAGGCATCGTCCGGGGTGGAGACGTGCACATGGTGGCCACGCACGTGCTCTACCTTGAACCCGGCGTAGGTCACGGAGGCCAGCAGCAGGCCGCCCATCCAGTTCTCGATTTTGGGGTCCTTGTGGATCAGTTCATGGCCCAGATTGATGGCGATGACCCCGCCGATGGTGCCGATGGAAACGATCCAGCCCAGTTTGCCAAACCAGCTGTAGTCATTGGTCATGTAGATCTGGGCGGCGTAGAACAGCACCCCGATCCAGATCCAGCCCATCACCAGCGTGAAAACCCGATAGATGCGCTCTTCGCTGAGGGTGGGCACTTCAGTGGCTTCGTCCGGGTTGGACGGATCCTTGCCGATCAAATGGTCGGCAATGGGGATGGCGCCGAATACGGTGAAATAGATCGCCCAGGCCCAATAATCCTGGGTGCCGCTGTCCACGCCCACATAGGCATAGAACGGCAGCAGGGGCAGCAGAATCGCCCAGAAGAGCAGATAGCCCCACTTCTTCACTTTCATGATGGTTTGCGGATTGAGCGTCTCGACCATGGCCCACCTCGGTATTGTTTGTATCCACGCAAAGTAACAGTGATCAATGTAACGGTTTGAGAGACTAGGCGCGCACTACTCAATTGTCAAACAACTCAATTTATGAGACGGCGGTGCCATGATGTCGAGTCACAGGGCGGTGTCAGAGCGAGGAAGGGCTTTTTTCTTCATCCAGTGGCATGGCAGCCGTTGCTCGCGGACAGCTAGGCCGTTAATATATTCGTATATCCGGATATATGAATCTAGCGTTATGCTTACGCCTGCCCAGCTTTGTAAATGCCTCGGTGACGACCTGCGATTGAGCTTGATCTGCCTGCTGCATGGTCAGGGCGAGGTCTGCGTCTGTGATCTGGTGGCGGCCATCAGTGCGCCACAGTCCACGGTGTCCCGGCATCTCGCTCAGCTGCGCCAGTGTGAGCTGGTGGTCGCCCGGCGCCAGGGCACCTGGATGCATTACCGCATCAACCCGGCGTTGCCGGACTGGGCCATCGCGACCCTGGAAAGTCTGGTGGCACCAGCCCGGGCCTCCCTGTCACTGACATTCTCTGATTCCGCCTGCTGCGAGACCTGACATGCAACTGCAACCGACCGCCATCCTGGTGCTGTGCACCGGTAATTCCTGTCGCTCCATCATCGGGGAGGCGTTGATCAATCACTTGGGTCAGGGCCTGTTCACCGGCCTCAGTGCCGGCAGCCACCCCACCGGACAGGTCAACCCCGGGGCCCTGGCGGTGCTGGCCCGCCATGGCATTCATCCGGCCAACCCCCGCTCCAAATCCATGGAGGATCTGGCCGGTGAGAAGATCGATCTGATTATTACCGTCTGCGACAGTGCCGCCGGTGAAGCCTGCCCGTTGTGGCTGGACGATACTCCCAAGCTGCACTGGGGGCTGCCTGACCCGGCGCATGTGGACGGTACGCCGGAAGACGTCGATGCCGCCTTCGAGGCGACGTACCGGCAGCTGGAGCGTCGTCTCAAGGCGCTGTTCTCGGTGTCCCTGGATGCGTTGAACGAGCACGGCCTAGTGGCGTGCGGCGAGCGCATCCATCAGGAAATGGGGGATCTGTGATGCCGTTTTTCGAGCGCTACCTGAGCGTCTGGGTAGGCCTGGCCATCCTTGCCGGGATTGCCCTGGGCCTGGCGGTACCGCCCGTGTTTCAAACGGTGGCGGCCTTTGAGTTTGCCCATGTGAATCTGGCCGTCGCCGTGTTCGTCTGGGTCATGGTCTACCCGATGATGATCCAGATTGATTTCACTGCCATCAAGAACGTGAGCCAGAAACCCCGTGGCCTGGCACTGACCCTGGTGATCAACTGGCTGATCAAGCCGTTCACCATGGCGGCGCTGGGCTGGTTGTTCTTCAAGGTGCTGTTCGCCGGCTGGGTCGACCCCCAGACCGCCAGTGAATACATCGCCGGAATGATCCTGCTGGGCGTGGCGCCCTGTACCGCCATGGTGTTCGTGTGGAGTCACCTGACGCGGGGAGATGCCAACTACACCCTGGTGCAGGTATCGGTGAACGACATCATCATGGTGTTTGCCTTCGCGCCGATTGCGGCCCTGTTGCTGGGGGTGAGCGACATCACTGTGCCCTGGGATACCCTGATGCTGTCGGTGGTGTTGTATGTGGTATTGCCCCTGATTGCCGGCTTTCTCACCCGTCAGCGACTGATGGCAAAAGGCGGAGAGGTCAGAGTGGCGAGCTTTGTTCATGCCCTCAAACCGGTGAGCGTGGCGGGCCTGTTGGCGACGGTCGTGTTGTTGTTCGGCTTTCAGGCGGAAACCATCCTCGCCAGGCCGCTGGCCATCGTGTTGATCGCCATTCCCCTGTTGATCCAGACCTACGGGATCTTCGTGCTTGCCTATTGGGCGGCCCGGCGTTTGCGGCTGCAACACAATGTGGCCGGCCCCGCCTGCCTGATCGGCACCAGCAACTTCTTCGAACTGGCGGTGGCGGTGGCGATCAGCCTGTTCGGGCTGCACTCCGGGGCTGCGCTGGCCACGGTGGTGGGGGTATTGGTAGAGGTGCCGGTGATGCTGTCGCTGGTGGCGATTGTTAATCGCACTCCCCACTGGTTTGAAGAACACCCGTCGCAAGTTTCACGTTGAAAGTGGCAACGCGAGCCAGGCAGTAAGGCTACAAAGGTGTGCCGCCGCGCACAGAGCGAGAGCGCGGCGGCATAGCGTGAAAACACCGCAAAGCCCAACCGCGTTGCCACTTGAAACTTGCAACTTGCCACCCGCCGTTAGCTCCGGAAAAGAAAAGAGATGCTCATGAAAGATCTGCCCAACCTCGACAACGACTGCTTCCAGGCCCCCTCTGTTGACAGTGTATTCCGGGATCAGCCATCCCCTCACAAGCCGCGCATCCTGTTGTTGTACGGGTCCCTGCGCCAGCGGTCCTTCAGCCGTCTGGTGGTGGAGGAAGCAGCCCGGCTGCTGGAGGCCATGGGGGCGGAACCGCGGATTTTTCATGCCGACGGCCTGCCGCTGCCGGACAGTGAGGATGCCAGCCACCCGAAGGTGCAGGAGTTGCGTGATCGGGTGACCTGGAGCGAAGGCATGGTGTGGTGTTCCCCGGAACGTCATGGTGCCATGACCGGTATCATGAAAGCCCAGATCGACTGGATACCCCTGTCTCTGGGGGCGGTGCGTCCCACTCAGGGGAAGACACTGGCGGTGATGCAGGTGTGTGGCGGTTCACAATCGTTCAATGCCGTGAATCAGCTGCGGGTGCTGGGCCGCTGGATGCGCATGCTCACCATCCCCAATCAGTCATCGGTGCCGAAAGCCTTCCTGGAATTCGACGAGAACGATCGCATGAAGCCCTCCGGTTTCTATGACCGCATCGTTGATGTCATGGAAGAGCTGGTGAAGTTTACCTACCTGACCCGAGATCGCAGTGATTACTTCACGGATCGTTATTCCGAGCGCAAGGAAAGTGCGGCAGAGCTGATGAAGCGGGTCAACCAGCGCAGCATGTAGGTAGGCCGCCGAGCCGGTGGCGATCCTTGTGAACAGGGCGCCAACGCCTGGTTGTCGTGATAACGTTGGAACCATGCTCGCATGGCGAAAGGGGGCTGCGATCACGCCCCCTGTCTTTCTGTACGATTGAATCAGACCGCTCGGATCACAAAGCCCTGGCGTGGCAGGTGCACATGGACCCTTCCCACGGCGTCCTCATCCCGGGCCACAATCCAGCGCTCGTCGGTGCTGGCCACCAGGGTGCCTTCAACGGGAATGCGGCCGTAATCATCCGGGGCAATGCTGACGGGCTTGCCGATCAGGGCGTCGTCCCGGGTGGAGGTCGGCAGGGCGCGGGGAGAGGCGTTGCGGGCGGCGTTCAGCGCGTCGTCCGCACTGATTGAGATACTATTGCCCTGTCCATAGGCCTGCAGCCGATCCATCCAGGCCACGACGTTCGGGAAGCGCTTGAAGCGCGGCTGTTCGGCCAGGTCCCGCTGGAACCAGAGGCTGTGGTAGGCGGAAAAGTCTCCGGCGTTGGGGGTGTCGCCGAACAGGAATGGCCGGCTTTCCAGGCGAGTCTCCAGATCCGCCAGGTGGGCGTCCACCATGCGCTTCATCTGCTTGGGACTGTGCGCTTTGACCTTGGCCTTGCTGCCCATGGCGATGCGATCCCACAGCAGGCGGCCCAGATCCAGCAGCGAGGACTCCTTGAGCACCTTGCGCAGCAGGGTCAGGTTGCCGGCGGAAATGATGCAGGCAAGAAACAGTTCCAGATCCACCCGGGCGACAAAGTCCTGTACTTCGTTGTCCAGATTCGCCGCCACGAGCTCCGGCTTGTCGGCCAGGTCTACAATTTCCCGGGCGATGATCCGGGTGTCGCAGAATACATCGGCGCCTTGCTGGGCCACGGGGATTTTCCGGTATCCCCCGGCCAGAGGGGCCAGCATCGGGCGCGGTGGCATTTCCCGTACGGTGACGGATTGCCAGTCCAGGTCGGCATAACCCAGCATGGCGCGAACCTTCTCGGAAAAGGGCGAGAGGGCATAGTGGTGAAGAATCAGGTCAGACATGGTGGCTCCGTCATTGAAAAAACGCCGCCTTGTTAACATGGGGGCGGCGGTGATGGCGTGAAGGTTCAGTGATGAATCGTGTTGTCCCGCCAAGGGGTCAGCCGCATTTCCTCGGATTGCTCGGTGCTGCCGAACCAGACCTGACCATCCTGGATCATGCATTGCAGTTGCATGCTGCGTTGCACCAGAGAGGTCAGGGCCGCTTCACTATCCGGGTCCACATGCAGGATGCGCAGGTTGTCGAAACGGGTCACTTTGTTCTTCATCCCTTCCCACCATACCTGGGGCGCGCGGGGGCCGTAGGTGTAAACAGTGACCTGCTTCGCCAGACCACAGGCTTTGCGCAGCCGTTTCTCGTCGGGCATGCCAAGCTCAATCCAGTGTTCCAGGGTGTCGTCCGGGTTGCGTTGCCACAGGTCCGGCTCGTCGGTGCTGGACAGGCCACGGGTAAACGCCAGGTCCTCATGGGCATCCAGCGCAAAGGCCAGCAGTCGCAACATCATGCGTGATTCGGTTTCCGAGGGGTGCAGGGCCACGGTGAGATGGTGCGTGGCGTAGTAGTCCCGATCCATATCAGAGATGGTCAGCTCGGCTTTGAAGATGGTGGCGGTCAGGGCCATGAATTTGCTCGCTAACAGGCATACACGCAACACGCATGTACGCAAAACCGGTGGGATTGTAGCAGGCTTGTGCGGATAGCCCACTGCGGGAGCGGCGGTTGAACGGCGAGGAGTCGCGAGTTGCGACGAGCAAACCCTGCATGAGGATGTTCACAACTCGCGTCTCATCACAGAGCATTCGCGATCACATTCTCAGGGCGAGCCGAGCAGTGCAAATGCACCAAACCCGATAAACAGTACGGCACTGATGCGATGCGCCCAGGTTTCCAGGGTGTCGCTGCCAAACTGGTGCCCCAGCCAGATCACCGGCAGGTTGGCGGCAATCATGCCCAGGGTGGAACCACTGAGTACCGGCCAGAACTGATCCTTGAACTGCACTGCCAGCGCAATGGTGGCGAACTGGGTCTTGTCACCGATTTCGGCGATAAAGAACAGCACCAGGGCGGTCAGAAACGGGCCGAACCGGGGATTGTCGTCCACCTTCTCGTCGTCGTCCGGGATCAGCATCCACAGGCCCAGGGCGATGAAGCTGATGCCCAGAATCCAGCGCAGCCAGTCACCGGGAATGGCATCGGCAAGCCAGTCACCGAACCACACCGACACGCCATGGTTAAGCAGGGTGGCCACCACCACGCCCGCCAGAATCGGCCAGGGTTTGCGGAATTTGAGGATCAGCGCCAGGGAGAGTAATTGCGTCTTGTCGCCGATCTCGCCCAGGGCGACCAGCAGGAAGGAACTGAACAGGGCTTCCATGAAAGATTCCAGAGGGGCGGGATTGCGACACAGAGACACCACCGGCCAATCCCGCCCCTGCGGAATACCAGCGATGTCTCAGGTCTCGTCAATCCGCAATCGGCAAAGATGCGGGCGTGGACGCCATGCGCATGAGGCGCAACTATGTTGACGGCCACCAGGAGGCTGAAGTGCTCAAGCGACTACTCCCCCAAGACAGGCAAACCTTAGCGGCAATCTGGATTGTGGGCAAGTATAATGACGGGGCCCCTGGGGCGGATGATTCCAAAGCGTGCGTTGTAGGAAACGATGCTCGCATCGCGAACCCGGAGCGACACACAGTCCTTCGCCATGCGAGCATCGCTCCCCACAAAAAGCCATACCGTAGAGCAACCCCTATGAGTGATGATCGCCTGATCGATATCGAAACCCAGCTGGCCTACCAGGAAGACCTGGTTCAGCATCTGAACAAGGTGGTCAGCGACCAGCAGGGCAAGATTGATGAGTTGGAAAAGGCCTGCCGGAAACTGGTGGACCGGGTGGTGGAGTTATCCGAAGCCTTCGCGGCATCGCAGGTGGAAGATGCACCGCCGCCGCATTATTAAAAGACAGCTTCAAGCCACTAGCTACAACGCGAGTAAGCCCATTGCGGACCAGAACTGATGAGGCCGCGCCCAAAAGTTGGGCGCGGCCTCTTTGCTTGCAGATCCAAAAACTAGCCAGTCCGCGTTGCAGCTTGTGGCTTGCTCCTCTTCAGGCAGGAACCGGCTCTCCCTGGGCGGTTTCCCCGTTGCGCTCGGAAACCTGGCCATTAAGGGTGAACAGGTCATAAATCACGCCCAGACCGAGCAGGCCCAGCGTTAGCAGGTAGAGTACACCGGTGCCGATCTTGCCCATGTAGAAGCGGTGGGCGCCGAAGATACCCAGGAAGAGCATCAACACCCAGGCCACACTGTAATCGGTGTCGCCACTCTTGAACTGGTTGTTGGCGTCCCGATTCATGCCCGGAATCAGGAAGGCATCCACGATCCAGCCGATGAAGAAGATCCCGGCGGTCAGCATCCACAGCAGGCCGGTAAGCTGACGACCATAGTAAAAACGGTGATAGCCGAAGATGCCGCCGAAGAACCACAGCAGATAGCCGATGGGTGTCAGGTGCGTTTCTTTCTGTTGTTGCATGGGTTTTCCCCCTCCATTGGTAAAGTAAAAAAGCGTCCCTGCTCGCCGACCGAAGTGGCAAGCTTCAAGTTGCAAGTTACAACGCGGTCTAGGGCGTTGCCGGCGTAAACTATCGAAGCGCGCTTGAACGTTTGGGCGCGGCCGTCTTGGGGTCGTTTACGCAAAGCCCGATTCGCGTTGCAACTTGAAACTGGTCTCTTGCAACTCGTTATTCCGTATCCTCAATACTCAGCCCCCGCGTAGCGATATCCAGGCTGGAGGCATCGGTTTCGTTGCCCAGCTTGATCATCAGGCGCAGGTCGTTGGGCGAATCCGCATGCAGCATGGCGTCTTCGTAGGTGATTTCACCGGCGGAATAGAGGTCATACAACGCCTGGTCGAAGGTCTGCATGCCCTGTTCGCGGGACTTGCTCATCAGCTGCTTGAGCATGTGCACTTCGCCCTTGCGGATATGATCCTGCACCAGTGGCGTGCCCAGCAGAACCTCGATGGCAGCGCGACGGCCCTTGCCATCCGGGGTGGGGATCAGCTGCTGGGCGACGATGCCTTTCAGGTTCAGGGACAGATCCATCCACAGCTGGTCGTGTCGGTCCGCCGGGAAGAAGTGAATGATCCGGTCCAGCGCCTGGTTGGCGTTGTTAGCGTGCAGGGTGGCAAGACAGAGGTGGCCGGTTTCCGCGAAGGCGATGGCCTTGTCCATGGTTTCCGGAGTACGGATCTCGCCGATCAGGATCACGTCAGGGGCCTGCCGCAGGGTGTTCTTCAGCGCCACGTCGAAGGATTCGGTATCAATGCCCACCTCGCGCTGGGTGACGATGCAACCCTGATGCTGGTGGATAAATTCGATGGGGTCCTCAATGGTAATGATGTGGCCCTTCGAGTTCTTGTTACGGTGGCCGATCATGGACGCCAGGGAGGTGGACTTACCGGTACCGGTGGCGCCCACAAAGATCACCAGGCCCCGTTTGGTCATGGCCAGTTCCTTGATGACCGGCGGCAGTCGCAGGTCATCCACATTGGGAATCTTGGTTTCGATGCGACGCAGCACCATGGCCACCAGGTTGCGCTGGTAAAAGGCCGAGACCCGGAAACGGCCGATGCCGCGGGCGGAAATGGCGAAGTTGCATTCGTGATGGGCCACGAATTCCTTGCGCTGCTGCTCGGTCATCACGCCGAACACGATATCCCGGGTCATGTCCGGGGTGAGGGCGCTTTTGGTCACTGGCAGGATCTTGCCGTTCACCTTCATGCTGGGGGGGACCCCGGCGGTAATGAACAGGTCGGACCCGCCTTTCTGGACCATCAATTTGAGGAGTTCTTCGAATTCCATCTGTGTTCCTCCCCGTTACAGTGAGTCCGGGCTCTTGGCTTTTTCGCGCGCCACTTCACGGGACACGACCCCTTTCTGTACCAGCCCCTGCAGACACTGATCCAGGGTCTGCATACCCAGGGCGCCCCCGGTCTGGATGGCGGAATACATCTGCGCCACCTTGTCTTCACGGATCAGGTTCCGGATCGCCGGTGTCCCGATCATGATCTCGTGGGCGGCCACCCGGCCACCCCCATTCTTCTTCATCAGGGTCTGGGAGATAACCGCCTGCAGGGATTCCGACAGCATGGAGCGGACCATGGATTTTTCCTCGGCGGGGAACACGTCCACCACCCGGTCAATGGTCTTGGCGGCGGAGGTGGTGTGCAGGGTGCCGAACACCAGGTGGCCGGTTTCCGCGGCGGTGAGTGCCAGGCGGATGGTCTCCAGGTCCCGCATCTCGCCCACCAGGATGATGTCCGGGTCTTCCCGCAGGGCGGAGCGCAACGCTTCGGCGAAGCCCAGGGTGTCGCGGTGGACTTCTCGCTGGTTAACCAGACACTTCTTGGATTCGTGCACGAATTCGATGGGGTCCTCGATGGTGAGGATATGCTCGTAGCGGCTGTCGTTGATGTAGTCGAGCATGGCCGCCAGCGTGGTGGACTTACCGGAACCGGTGGGCCCGGTGACCAGCACGATGCCGCGGGGGAATTCGGAAACCTTCTGGAATACCTTGCCCATCCCCAGGTCTTCCATGGTCAGCACTTTTGAGGGAATGGTCCGGAATACCGCGCCAGCGCCACGGTTGTGGTTGAAGGCGTTGACCCGGAAGCGGGCGACACCGGGGACCTCGAAGGAGAAGTCGGTCTCGAAGAATTCCTCGAAATCCTTGCGCTGCTTGTCGTTCATGATGTCGTAGATCAGCGCATGAACTTCCTTGTGCTCCATGGCCGGCAGGTTGATGCGGCGTACGTCACCGTCCACCCGGATCATGGGGGGCAGGCCGGCGGACAGGTGAAGGTCGGAAGCGCCGTTCTTGGCGCTGAAGGCGAGCAGCTCGGTAATATCCATGGTTTGTACTTGCGGTTATGGCTTGGAAAGGATGCCCGCAGGCACCCTTTTGTTATTATGTCGGCAGCCGGTAGTCGGCTTCCTCAGAAATTCGTCGCATGCCTAAAGTAACCCGACCTCTTGAGCCGTTCAATAATGACAGAACCCAAAAGCCCACTGGTGCAGATCAATACGCAAATTAGTGCATTTTGTGAGCAATCCGGTCGCGACAGGGACAGTGTGCAGCTACTGGCGGTCAGCAAGACCCGGAAAGCGGACGAAGTGGCCCGCCTGGCAGACCAGGGGCAGCGGCACTTTGGCGAGAATTATCTGCAGGAGGCCCTGGACAAGATCGGCACCCTGCAGGGAAAGGATCTGGTCTGGCACTTTATTGGTCCCATTCAGTCCAACAATACCCGTGATATTGCTGGGCACTTTGACTGGGTGCATTCGGTGGATCGGCTGAAAGTGGCCCGGCGGCTCAGTGACCAGCGGCCCGAGGGGCTGGCCCCCCTGAATGTCTGTATCCAGGTCAATGTGGACGATGAGGACAGCAAAAGCGGGGTGTCGCTGGCGGCGGTACCGGAACTGGCGGCCGCGGTGGCGGCGCTGCCGAACCTGCGTCTGCGGGGTCTGATGGCGATTCCCCGGGCGGACAGCGATGACAGTAACCGTGCGGCTTTCCGACAGCTCGCCATGACACTGTCACAATTGCGCAATACAATGCCGGCCCTCGATACGCTCTCCATGGGCATGAGCGCGGATTACGGTGTGGCCATCGAAGAGGGCGCTACCATCATTCGTGTGGGCACGGCCCTGTTCGGCCCCCGCCCGGCTAAAGGCGCCTGAGGGCAGACGACCCCCAGCGCCCGGCGTATTGGTTGCACGCGTTACAACACAAGGACTGCGCAGTTATGGCACAACAAAGCATCGGATTTATCGGCGCCGGCAATATGGCAACCAGCCTGGCTGGCGGCATGGTGGCGAAAGGAATTCGCCCCGCTCGCATCTGGATGAGTGATCCGTCCCAGGATCGTCTGGAAGGCGTTTCCCAGCTGCACCGGGTGCACGTGACCACCGACAACCGGGATGTGGCCGGTCGGGTGGACGTGTTGGTGCTGGCGGTGAAACCGCAGATGATGCAGGCGGTTTGTGAGGACCTGCGCGATCTGATTGCCGACCGCCAACCGCTGGTGATTTCTATCGCCGCCGGGGTCACCGTGGCCAACCTGCGCAGCTGGCTGGGCGACACTCCCATTGTGCGTTGCATGCCCAACACGCCGTCCCTGGTACAGGCCGGTGCTACCGGGCTGTATGCCGCCGAAGGCGTCAGCGACGAGCAGAAAGCCATGGCTAAGGAGATCCTCGGTTCCGTGGGACTGACCTTCTGGTTTGACGAGGAGAAGGAGCTGGACGCGGTCACTGCGGTTTCCGGCTCCGGCCCGGCGTATTTCTTCCTGCTGATGGAGTCCCTGATCGAGGCGGCCAAGGCCCAGGGGCTGGATGCGGCCACAGCCCGGCAGATGGTCCTGCAGACTGCCTGGGGCGCGGCGCAATTGGCGATTACCAGTGAAGTGGGGCCAGATGTGTTGCGTCAGCAGGTCACCAGCCCCGGTGGTACCACGGCGGCTGCGCTGGGCGTCTTTGAGGAAGCGGGCTTCCGCGAACAGGTCCAGGCCGCCGTGGCTGCCGCCCGTGAGCGCTCGGAAGAGCTGGCGGGGTAAAAGCAGCTACAAGCTTCAAGCTGCAAGCCACAAGGCGCGTGAAAGGTAGTCAGGTCTTTTGCCATGCCTTGCCCGCGTAAGGCCGTTTGAGCGCGGGCACGGCCTTGTTGAAAAGAGGGGATATGACGTGTTGCAGCTTGAAGCTTGTAGCTTGCCCCTCGCAGCTTGATTTTCCCCTCCTTTGCCTCAAACTCTCTCCCTGTTGCCAATCACGGAGCTACGCATGAACCCCCAGGGCGCCCTGTTTTTCCTCGTGGATTTTCTCTTCAGTGTCTACATTTTCATCGTGCTGACGCGCTTTGTTCTGCAGTTGGCCCGGGCGGATTTCTATAACCCGATTTCCCAGTTCGTGCTCAAGGCCACCAACCCGCTGCTCAAGCCCCTGCGCCGTGTGATTCCGGGATACGGCGGCCTGGATATCGCCTCTCTGGTGCTGGTACTGGCCCTGATCATTCTCAAGACCGTGGTGCTGTTGAGCATCCAGCTGGGGGGGCTGCCCAGTGGTATCGGTGGGCAGCTGGTAATCCATTCCCTGCGGGAACTGGCCAGCCTGATCCTCAACTATGTATTCTGGACCGTGCTTATCCGTGTCATTCTGAGTTGGGTGGCGCCGGATCCCTACAGCCCGGTGGTGCGCGTTATCGTGCAGATTACCGAACCGATCATGGCCCCGGTGCGCAAGCTGTTGCCGCCCATGGGGGGCTTTGATCTTAGCCCGCTGCTGGTATTGCTGGGTATCCAGTTGCTGCAGATCCTGTTTCAACTGCACTGACGCGCGTCCGCAAAGGAAGGCGCCGACGGCGCCTTTTTTGTGTCGGGATAAAAAAAGGCGCGTCAGGTTTTTACATGTCGACGCTAGCCGTATACAACTAGGAGCCTGTTGGCACTGTCGTGCACCTGTCAGTGTCTGGCAATCATCATTGTCTGAATCGGGAAAACGATCATGGAAGAGGGGACGGACCTGAGTCTGGTCGGCCTGAAAGAGTTGCACAGGCTGTCGTTGCTGGATGGCGCCGACAGTGGCGCACTCTACCGGCAATACCTGGAAACTGGCCGACGCCTGTTCGGGTTGTCGGTGGGTATCATCAGCCGCGTGGTGGAACAGGACTATCAGGTGCTGGCGGTAGAGATGGATAACGGTGCCATTCGTGCCGGCCAGCATTTTGAACTGGGGGATACCTACTGTGCCCAGGTTCTGAAAAAGCAGGGCACCGTCGCCCTGCACGACGTGGGGGCGCTGGAATCCCTTCGCTCGCATCCCAGTTATACCGAACTGCAACTGCAGGCCTACCTCGCCACCCCGATCCGGGTGCAGGGCGAAATCGTCGGCACTTTGAATTTCAGTGACACCCGGCCACGGCTCGATCCTTTCAGTGTGGAGGACGTGGAGCTGCTGGAGCTGATGGCA
>JAZAJX010000034.1:0-11170 GCA_036230225.1 Pseudomonadota bacterium
GCGTCACCGCCAGCAGCCGCTCTTCCACCTGCTCCTCGCTCATGGCCAGGTGCGTACCCTGGGGAATGCGAATGATGCAGTGAATCCGTGCCAGCCCCTCGCGCAAGAAATCCACCGTGCGTTCTACGGACAGGCCATTGCAGAGGCTCTTGAGCTCGGCGGTCACATGATCGCGCAATTCGCGGGAATAGCGCTCCCGGCTCAGATACACCATGCAGGAATAGAAACGCCCGTAGCGATCACGCCGCATAAACAGACGCAGGTGGTGACGGTCACGCAGCGCGCGGATGCCCATACAGATGTGGTAGAGCTCCTCCTCACTGCACTGGAACAGCTCATCCCGGGGAAGCTGATAGATAATGTCACGCAGGTGTTTGCCGGAATGAGAACGCTCGGGCAACCGCGAACGCTCCAGCACATAGCCCACCTTGCGGCGAATCAGGGGAATATCCCGGGGGCGATTGATGTAGGCATCCAGGGAAAACAGGCCGATAAAACGGTCCGTGCCCTCCACGGTCCCATCCTCGGCCAGGCGCTTCACCGAGACCACATCCATGTAATGCGGATGGTGGATCGGCGAGCGGGCATTGGCCTTGGTCACCACCACCAGACGACCATGGGCGATGTACTTGGCCATCTCGTCATGGGGCGCAATAAATTCTTCCGCATTGGCATAGCGACTGCCGGGCCGGGCAACCCCCAAACCCGCGTCGCCATCCAGCGTCAGCTTGATGCCATCTTCCACCGCCTCAGCTTCGGAGCGGGCATAACCCAGAAAGGTGAAGTGGTCCTGGGAGAGCCAGTCGATGAAGGCGCGGGCTTCCTCCAGCTCATCCTGATCCCGATCCGGATACGACGCGGAGAGATTGTTGTGGGTGGCACTCAGGTTATCCAGCATGGCCGGAAAATCCTCCACCACCAGGCGCAGTTCCCCCAGCACCAGTTCCAGCCGCTCCTGCAGATGCTGGTAGGCCTCATCACTGGCCAACGGTTCGAATTCCACATAGATCAGGGATTCCGCTGGCTGCTCCCCATCCCCCACACCCTGAACCCGATTAATGTGGCCGTGGGAGTCTCGCTGAAGTCGGATGACCGGATGCACGGTCCAGTCGATGGCGGTTCCCGCATCACGCACTGCCATGGCAATGGAATCCACCAGGAACGGCATGTCATCGGTAACCGTCCGCAGGGCCGCCAGACCACCGGGCCGGGAAGGCGGTTTCAGGTGGATCAGGGTTTCGTGAGGATGGCGCTGGAAGGCCATCATCCAGTGCTGTTCGGCAATATGGAAAAGCTGTTCGGGGGTGCGGGCGGTCAGCGCAGCCTGGCTGCTCATCTCGAAATAGGCCGCCATGAAACTGCGGAAAAGGGGCTGGTGTTCTGTCCCGACGTGGGCGGTTACCAGTGCTTCCAGCTGGGCCTGCAACAAGGCCTGGCGCTGGGCGACATCATCCTGCATCGAAACCTCCGGCGTCCATTCGGGCTCACTCGATTTCACTCTATACCGGAGGAACAGATCAATACCAGCCTCAATGCCTGCCCGGTGCTTTGATTAGATCCACAACGCACGACAGGCGAATGACAGGCAAGGGAGACGGGGCACGACAGGATGCAACACCGGTGGCATGCCCGGGGCGATGCCGTGTCCCCGGGCACTCGTCCGTTGCCTTACTGGACCCGTAAAGGCTGTACCAGCACCCAGGGCATGACGACGACTGTCCAGAGGGTCTGATCGGCGTCAAACCACTCTCCCGCCTGGGTGTCGCTCACCATGTCGATCTTCCCCTTGTCCCGCCACAGGGCCAGAGCATCGACCCGGTCCTCGGAAAAGGCCAGCGCCACCTCGATCAGATCCAGTTCCGCGGCCACATAGACGGTCTGGCCACGGGCAAAGAACGGCTGCAGCTCTTTCCAGCTGGCCTTGGCGGTTTCCTGATTGAGTTTCGCTTTGAGAATGTCGCGATCTTCGGATTGGTCAGACATGGGCGGCTCCGTATTCAGGGCCGTGCATTATCCGTATTCGTAGGGGTGCAAGCAAAGTGCAGAAAAAAGAACGCCCGCCACTTGGGGAATGGCGGGCGGGCTGTACCGGGGCCGAAATGGAACATCCTTGTTCGATTGCGTCCTTGCGAGAGAGACTTTAGGCAAATGCCCGCCCCGAGATAAGGCGCGATTCACTACAATGTCTGTAAGTCATTTGCCATAGAAGGGATGCCATGGCGGCCAGATCACGGGGACATCCCTGCGCAAACAGCCTGCCACCACGCCCGATCAACGCCAGCGAATCTCCTGACTTGTCTCGCTGACCAGCCGCTGCCTGCGGTCGAACAGCTTGAAGCTGGCACCTTCGGCATCAAAAGTGACTTCGGAGAAGGCATTGTCACTAAACACCTCGCCCGGCACCTCTACTCGACCCAGGGGCTTGCCCCAGCCGCCATGCAGTACCCCCGGCACCCGGATCATCGGGCGATACCAACGGAAGGCGCGCAGCGCGGTGGGCCAGAACAGACCGGAGCAGGTCCAGCTGTGCACCCGCTTTCCGCCTTTCAGGGTCAGGCAGGCATACAGGGAGGCGTGCACATCGCCACTGAGCACCACCAGCTTTTCACTACGGCTGCGCCCCATGGCTTCGAGCAGACGCTGGCGCTGATGCATGAAACCCTCCCAGGCGTCCTTGCCCCGGAATGGCCGACGCTGCTCCGGAAACAGGAGCACGGACGTGACCAGCACCTTGACCCGTTCCGGATCGCGATCCAGCCATTCCATGAAAGCCTGCTCCTGGGCATCACCGATCATGCGACGCTGCCAGGGCCAGCGACTGAGCACCCGCTCGGTGCGCACATCCATCACAAAGAAATCCGCCGGCCCCCGTGAGAAGGTGTACCAGAAACGGTCCGGGTCGCGATCCAGATAGGTGCCCGCCTGATTTAGTGGGGCCGCCGGGGAATGGGACGCCTGAAAAATCTGATACGCCTTGATGGCCGCCGGGTACTTGCTGGTCCACAGCTGTGCGTTGGCCCGTGCCGGCCAGTTGTTCTCGATTTCATGGTCATCGAGAATCATGTAGCTGTTGGTTTCACGAAGCAGCTTGGCCAGGTGGGGCTGGGAGAAACTTTCCCGATAGAGGGCCGAGAACTCTTCCCGGCTGGAAGCGGCGCCCAGCCAGTACATGGAATCGGCGTACACCTGATCCCCGGCGAAGAACACGAAATCCGGTCGGGATTGGTTAGCCCGGGCGGACATCTCCGCAAAAATCTTGTCTGCCCGATCATCCTGAATCTTGCCATCCAGGCCGACAAAGCGGTAACAACAGGAGCCAAGCAGGAAGCGGGTTGTCTGGGCATCCGGTTGATTGGTAGCGAATTCGCCCTGATCCGCCTGATCCCAATCCAGCTCGATATCCTCTTCGCTATCGACCCAGCCCGCCTGATACTGGTAACGGCAACCCGGCTGCAACTGGTTGATAATCACCACACCGGAACCATCGAAGTTTCCATTGAGTCGAAATTTCCGGGCTGGCGACCATTCATGCTCACCCTGACGGCGCCAGCGAACACGCCCCCACAGCCATTTTTGCCCGGTTTTCAGCCTACCCTGTGGCAAGGCACCAAACAGTCTGACATGAGCCTCACCGGACTCACCCACAATCGGTCCAACCGCAAAACGGTTCACACTGGCGTGCATTGTTCATCCCCCCTTTGGAACCTTTGATGGTTCCTTGCATTGAGCCCCCCGGCTCACGCTGCTAGCATCCTTGTTAATCGGTGCAGACAGTCTTGTTGATTCGAACCAGGCGCTTCAGAAACGCACCCTCTGTCAGGAATAAAAACGTTGCTCAAGGATGTTCGAACAGCCCTTATTCTGCTTGTCGTTTTTTGCTCTCTCGGCCTGACAACGGCCGCCCGGGCCAACACGCCCGCGTTGCAGATTATTGGCGAAAACCAACAAGAACTACACCCCTACCAGGGACTGGATTACTTCTGTACGCCTGCCGATCAGTCACCGGCCATTAACGCCCTGCAGACGCGCCCCTCACTTCCCTGGCAATCCAGCCAGGGCGAAATGCCCAACTTCGGTTTCACCGATAGCCACTGCTGGTTCCGCTTTGCCGTGCGCAATCAGAATGCCCGTCACAACGACTGGCTGCTGCTGGTGGATTACGCCATGCTCGGCGAACTGGATGTCTATCAAATGGATGCCGGCGGCAATCTGGTGCAGCACTACCAGGCCGGGATGGACCGGGATTTCACTGTCAGGCCCGGCCACTACCCGTCACCGGCCTTCCCGCTCACCCTGCCCATCGGCAAGGACAACACCCTCTACCTCAAGGTGGCATCGCCCCACAGCATTCAGTTACCGATGACCCTGCTCACCCACGAAGCCTTCACCCGGGTGGCTCAGAACCAGACCATCATTCAGGGCATTTTCTTCGGCGGCATGCTGGTGATGATTCTGTATAACCTGTCGCTGTTTTTCTCCATCCGCGAAAAGGTTTACCTGCTCTATGTGTGCTGGTCTGCAGTCGTTACCCTGTTCCTGGCGGTCCTCCATGGTTATGCCCATCGCTATCTCTGGCCGCATTCGCCACTGATCAGCCAGTACATCATTCATTACCTGCTGCCCCTGATTGTCTTGCTGCCCCCCCTGTTCACGCTGCACTTCCTCTCGCTGCGTGAAAAAGCCCCACGGCTGGCCGCATGGCTCAGAGGGCTGGTGGTGATTGGTACCCTGCTTTTCCTGGCCGCACCCTTCACCAGTCGCAATTTCCTGATCCCGATTTCCGTCAGTGCCATTCTGGTCATGGACTTCAGCATCCTGCTGATCGGCCTGATTCGTGCTCGCGCCGGTGACCCGGATGCACGCATCTTCACCGTCGCCTGGGCCTGCTTCCTCACAGGCGTGGCCGCCATGGCACTGAACAAATACGGCGTGCTGCCGCGCACTTCACTGACGGAAAACCTGGTCCAGACCGGGGTCTTCCTGGAAGTGATTTTGCTGTCACTGGCCCTGGCCCGGCGCATCAGCCGCCTCAAGGAAGCCCATTCCGACTCCATCCGTGAAAAAGCCATCGCGGAAATGGAAGCGTTCAAGGCCGGCGCCCGCAACCATGCCAAGAGCGAATTCCTGGCCACCATGAGTCACGAAATCCGCACCCCCATGAACGGCATCATGGGCATGACGGACCTGCTGCGCCGCACCCCCATGAGCCAGCAGCAGGCCCAGTATGTCGGCACCATCTACCAATCCACCCAGTCGCTGCTCACCGTCATCAACGACATTCTCGACTATTCCAAGATCGAGTCGGGGAAACTGGAGCTGGATTATCAGAGCGTGCAGCTGGAAAGCATTGTCGATGACTGTGTGCGCTTGTTCGCCCTGCGCTCCAGTGAGAAGCAACTGCCACTGTACATCCACATCGACAGCCGCGTGCCGGAGCGCATCAAGACCGACCCGATTCGCCTCAAGCAGATCATCACCAACCTGCTGAGCAATGCCTTCAAATTTACCGACCGGGGCAGCGTGTCTCTGCACGTCACCGTCAAGCAGCCCACCAATGCGGACAAGCTTTGCGTACTCATGTTTGAGGTGGTCGACACCGGCGTCGGCCTGGATGAGAGCCAGCAGAACAGTCTGTTTCAGGCCTTCCATGAACTTCCCAACAAGAGCAAGCATACCGGGGCCGGTCTGGGCCTGGTCATCTGCAAACGATTGATCCAGCTACTGGGTGGCGATATCGGGGTCTCCAGCTCGCTCGGTCGTGGTGCCACCTTCTGGCTGTCATTACCCGTTGAAGTGGAAAACACCCAGAGCAAGCCGGTGCTGAAGAATCGCAGTGCCCTGCTCATCTCCAACACCCCAGCCCAGCTGCTCAGCCTGTCGCAGATACTGGCGCGCTGGGGCGCCAAGACCCTGGAATTCCGCGATGTGGAGTCCGCCCTGGATCCGGCTAACCCATCCCGCCCGGTGGACTACGTGATCGCCGAGCATGCCGTTATGGATAACCCGCAGTACGTGCAACGGCTACGCCAGCATTTCGGCAACCCGGTTCTGGTGTTGCTGCACCCCACAGGCAAGCCCTTGAGCGACAATCTGCCCGAGGACCTGCTGCTGATCGAAACCCCTTTCTCCTGCCAGGCGCTCAAGCGCAGTCTGCTTACCGGCCACGACGAACATTTCGCTCAGCAGCAGGCTGCGGACGAGCCCACGGTTATCCTGGACAAGGCTGATGCATTGAACGTGATCGTGGCGGAAGACAACCCGGTCAACCAGCTGGTCATCGACAGCATTCTCAAATCCCTGGGCATCCATGCCACCCTGGTGGCGGATGGTGAACAGGCGCTGGAGCTGGTCCGTGAACAGCCGGGCTACTGGGACATCATCTTCATGGACTGCGAAATGCCGGTCATGGACGGCTACGACGCCACTCGCGAGATCCGGGCGCTGGAGCAATCCTCCACCGCCCATCCCCATTGCTGGATTATCGCCCTGTCAGCCCATGCCACCGGCGACTACGTGCAGAAAGCCCGCGAAGCCGGCGTGGATGACTACCTGAGCAAGCCCGTCTCCCAGCAGCAGGTCCGGGATGCCCTAGATCGAGGTCAGGTCGCCACGCCTTCCGGGGTTTCCGGCTGAGCCAGCAGACCCGCACAGATGGTCAACAGCTGTTTGACGCGGATCGGCTTGCCCAGAAAGGCGTCGCAGCCCGCGTCCATGCAGCGCTGCCGGTCTACCGCCAGCACATTGGCCGTCAGCGCCAGGATGGGGCGCTCAAAGCCCCGGTCCCGTAACGCCCGGGCAGTCTGGTAGCCATCCATCACCGGCATCTGCATATCCAGCACCACCAGATCGAACGCGTCTTCGGCATAGCGACGGCAGGCCTCGCGACCATCTTCCGCCTCGACTACCTGCATACCCGCCTTTTCCAGCACCTTGCGCACAAACAGACGATTGACGCCATTGTCTTCCACCAACAGCGCACGCCCCCTCAACGCCATGGTGGTGCCGGCCAGGGCCGGGGCCGAGTCGGCTTCCACCCGTGCATCCACCTCGCAGGCCTCCGTCAACGGCAGGCTGAGGACAAACTCGCTGCCGCGATGCAGCTCACTGGATACCGTGATATCGCCACCCTGGGAACGGGCCAGCTGACGGGCAATGCTCAAGCCAAGGCCAGTACCGGTATAACGGCGGGAGTGGGAGGCATCCGCCTGGGAAAAGGGCTGGAAGATTTTCTGCAGCTCCGTCTCGCTGATACCGATACCCGTATCCTGTACGGCAACCTGCAGTTGCTGATCGGTCTCCGACCAGACCGCGCTGACCCGGACCCGCCCCTGCTCGGTAAACTTCACCGCGTTGCCGATCAGATTGATCAGAATCTGGCGCAATCGGAACGCATCGCCGGTGACCGTAGGGGGCATGGCAGACTGATATTTGAGCTCCAGCCCGATACCTTTTTCCCCGGCCCGTAACGTCAGGCTGTCCACCACTTCATCCAGCAACTCGGAAACCGAAAACAGTCGCTCTTCCTTGTGCAATTGCCCGGCTTCGATGCGCGACAGGTCCAGCACATCATTGATCAGCGCCAGCAGGGCATCACCATTGTGCTGGATAATGGTCAGATAACGACTCTGGTCCGCATGGCTCAGCGAGCCATCCCGCAACAGCTCGGTATAACCCAGAATGGCCGTCATGGGGGTACGGATCTCGTGGCTGATATTGGCCAGGAACTGGCTCTTCGCCTGGCTGGCGTCTTCCGCCAGTCGGCGCGCATCCGCCAGCTGGGTCTGGGCATGGTTGATGCTGTCGACCATGGCATTGAAGTCTTCTGCCAGCACGCCGATCTCGTCCTTGCCCAGCACCGGCACCCGCTGGTCCAGGGCACCGCCGCGGGCGATGGAACGCACCGCGTTGTGGACCAGATTGAGCCTGCCGAACAGCATCGGCTGGATACGATAGTTGATCACCCATACCGTCAACCCGGCCAACACCGCCATGATCAGGGCAATCACCATCACCGAGACATTCAGCGAGCGATACCCATCTCTGGGCAGCTCCACCACCACTTCCAGCGGATTGCCGCCGAGAAAATCCGGCACCGGGAACCGGCCCAGCAGGCGATCATCGCCGGCAATGGTCAGGCCGCGCTCAGGCGCCATGGACTCGGGCACTTCCCGCACATACAAACCATGGCCGACCCGATCCGACAGATAACTCATCCAGTCACTGTCCAGCCATACCCCGAGCAGATAGGCCTGGCACCCCATTTCCACGGCGGTGCTGAACAGCAAGGGACGGCCATCAATTCGCACGACGCCCCAGATCGGCATGCAGCCCTGCTGATCGAAACGGCGGGCCAGGGTGGCGAAGACCGGTGAATCCACTGCCTCGACCCCATTGTCCCAGACGACCTGGCTACCACGCAGTTCCATCATCAAGTCCAGGTAACCAAGCCCGCCCTGATTGGTCGGTGGCTGGTCCGGCTGCTGGCTCCAGTCCCGGGCCCTCACCCGCAGAATGGAAAGCTGATCCAGAAAGGTCGCCTCCACCTTTTCCAGCTCACGCTCGGCATTGCGCTCGGTGAGCGAATCCACCAGCGACAGGTTGACCCAATACAGCGCTACGGTAGCCAGGGCAACGCAACACGCCGCCGAAATCACCAACAACCACCGAATGCGCACTCTCAGAGACATTATTATCTTCCCCCAACCGGGTGCCGGGACAGCAAGCCATGCCGTCCCGCAGGAAGCGCCCGGAATCACTTTCTTGATCGTGTGGTTTTACCGCCCTGAAGCGACCCCAAACCCTAGCACAAGATATCCCACAGAGTAGCCAGTCAGTGAGGGCCTGTTCACACTATCGAAATGGCCCCGGGCGAGCGATACCACACCGCCTTGCCACGCAGGGTGAAAAACCCCGGCGCGCCCCGTATCATAGGCCACCCTTTTTCCGGAATAACGACGTCGTACCCATGAGTGACACCCCCCGCAAGATCCTGGTGACCAGTGCCCTTCCCTACGCCAATGGCCCCATTCACCTGGGCCATCTGCTGGAATACATCCAGACCGATATCTGGGTGCGCTTCCAGAAACTCCGTGGGGAGCAATGCACCTATGTGTGCGCCGACGACGCCCACGGCACCGCCATCATGCTCAAGGCCGAAGAAAACGGCGTTACCCCGGAACAACAAATTGCGCAGGTCAAGGCGGACCATGAGCAGGACTTCGCCGATTTCCAGATCCGCTTCGACAATTACTACAGCACCCATAGCCCGGAAAACCGGGCGCTCTCGGAAATGGTGTTCCAGCGCAACAAGGACGCCGGCTACATCGTCGAGAAGACCATCACCCAGCTGTATGATCCGCAGAAAGGCATGTTCCTGGCCGACCGTTTCGTCAAAGGCACCTGCCCCAAGTGCAAGTCCGAAGACCAGTACGGCGACAACTGTGAAGTCTGTGGCGCCACCTACACGCCGGCGGAGCTGATTGATCCCTACTCCTCCGTCAGCGGCGCCAAGCCGGTAGAGAAAGAAACGACCCAGCTGTTCTTCGACCTGCCGAAGTTCGAAGGTCTGCTGCGCGAATGGACCCGCTCCGGCGCTCTGCAGGAGCAGGTGGCCAACAAGCTGCAGGAATGGATCGAAGACCTGCAGCCCTGGGACATCTCCCGCGAGGCCCCCTACTTCGGCTTCGAAATCCCCGGCTACCCGGGCAAGTACTTCTATGTGTGGCTGGATGCCCCCATCGGCTACATGGCCAGCTTCCAGAACTACTGTGACCGCGAAGGCCTGAGCTTCGACGACTACTGGGGCAAGGAATCCACCGCCGAGCTGTACCATTTCATCGGCAAGGACATCATCAACTTCCACGGCCTGTTCTGGCCCGCCATGCTCGACGGTGCCGGCCTGCGCAAACCCACCGCCATCTACAGTCACGGTTTTGTCACCGTGAACGGCGCCAAGATGTCCAAGTCCCGTGGCACCTTCATCAAGGCGCGCACTTACCTGGATCATTTGAGCCCGGAATACCTGCGCTACTACTTCGCCGCCAAGCTCTCCAGCCGCGTGGACGACTTCGACCTGAACCTGGAAGACTTCGCCCAGCGAGTGAACTCCGACCTGGTGGGCAAACTGGTGAACATTGCCAGCCGCACCGGCAACTTCGTGAAGAAATTCGGCGGCACCCTCAGCAACGAGCTGGACAACCCGCTGCTGGTCCGGGAAGTACAGGAAGCCGCTCCGCGTCTGGCCGACTTCTACGAGAAGCGCGAATTCGGCAAGGCCATGCGCGAAATCATGGCCCTGGCGGACCACGCCAACGGCTACATCGCCGACAAGGCGCCCTGGACCCTGGCCAAAGAAGACGGCAAGGAACAGGAAGTGCTGGCCATCTGCACCACCGCCATCAACGTATTCCGCCTGCTGGTGATCTACCTGAAGCCGGTACTGCCGGCCCTGGCTGAACGGGCGGAAGCCTTCCTGCAAGTGGCCCCGCTGACCTGGAAAGACAGCGACACCCTGCTACTGGGCCACGAGATCGCCAAGTTCAAGCCGCTACTGAACCGCATCGACATGGCGCAGATCGAGGCCATGCTCAACGCCTCAAAAGAAGACGTGCCCGCGGCCAAACCCGCCGGAAACAAAAGCGACCCGAAAAAGGCCGACGACGTGGCAGACGACACCATCAGCATCGATGACTTCCTCAAGGTAAAACTGCGTGTGGCCCGCGTGGCCAAGGCCGCCCATGTGGAAGGCGCCGACAAGCTGCTGCAGCTGACCCTGGACGTGGGCGAACTGGGCGAGCGCAACGTGTTTGCCGGCATCAAGGCCAAATACAGCCCGGAAGACCTGGAAGGCAAACTGGTGGTGCTGGTGGCCAACCTGGCCCCGCGCAAGATGAAGTTCGGCGTGTCAGAAGGCATGGTGCTGGCTGCCGGCCCCGGCGGCGACGACATCCACATCCTCAGCCCGGACAGCGGTGCCCAGCCAGGCATGGAAGTGCGCTAACGCCTGACTGTCTCCCCAACTTCTCTGTGGGAGCGGAGGTTCCACCGCGATAGCCGACTTCCGGCAAGAATTCGCGGTCGAACGACCGCTCCCACGGGGCTTTCGAGTTGTCTGTGGGAGTGGTCGTTCGACCGCGATACCCATACTTTATAAACCCGCCCCAACCCCCCG
>JAZAJX010000035.1:0-5309 GCA_036230225.1 Pseudomonadota bacterium
CTTTCAGGCCCTGCCGGGGTAACCCGGTGGGGCTTTTTATAAATCAGTTGCGAGTGACGAGGAGCGAGTTGCGAAAAAAGAAAGCCGTAACGCCAGGGTGTCCATGACGATCTGGTGGTGGGTTTTACTACGGCCTATCTACAAAACGTGCGTTACTCCGCTCCGCTACGCTCCTGCAGCGGCTATCGTTGATAGATTGGGGGCACAACCCAAAAACAAAAAAACCGCACCTTGCGGCGCGGCTCCTTTGTCGATCGTGTGGAAAAGCCTCAAATCGCGTTGCAACTTGAAACTTTCAACTTGCTCCTGGGTTTAGGCACCCAGCAGCATCTGACCACACACGCGCACCACGTTGCCGGTCAGGCCCTGGGAGGCCGGGCTGGCAAAGAAGGCGATGGTTTCGGCCACGTCTACCGGTTGACCGCCCTGGTTCATGGCGTTCATGCGACGGCCGGCTTCACGGATGGTGAAGGGGATGGCGGCAGTCATCTGGGTTTCGATGAAGCCCGGGGCCACGGCATTGATGGTGATGCCTTTTTCGGCATACTCATCCTTGTAGGCGTCGATCATGCCGATCACGGCTGCCTTGGAGGCCCCGTAGTTGGTCTGGCCCAGGTTGCCGGCGATACCGGCGATGGAGCTGATGGAAATGATGCTGCCACCCTTGTTGATGGCGCCATCGGCCAGCAGCTTCTCATTGATGCGCAGCTGGCTGGCGATGTTGATGTTCAGCACCATGTCCCAGAATTTCTCCGGCATGTTGCCCAGCATCTTGTCGCGGGTAACCCCGGCATTGTGGACGATGACATCGAAACCGCCCACATCCTTGCCTTTGGCCGCAATGGCTTCCGGCGCTTCCGGTGCAGTGATATCCAGTTCCAGGGTATCGCCACCAATCTGCTCGGCTACCTTGTTCAGGTCGTCGGCCATGGGCGGGATATCCAGCACGGTCACGGTGGCACCGTCACGGGCCAGAACTTCGGCGATGGCCGCACCGATACCGCGGGAACCACCGGTAACCAGGGCCTTCTTGCCGGCCAGGGGCTTGTCCCAGTCAAACTTGGCAGCCTTGAAACCGGCTTCGGTAACGCGGACTACCTGGCCGGAGACATAGGCGGATTTGGGAGACAGGAAGAAGTGCAGGGGAGAGGCCAGCTGGGCTTCAGCGCCCTCATCCACATACACCAGCTGCGCGGTAGCCCCTTTCTTGATTTCCTTGCCGACGGAGCGGGTGAAGCCTTCCAGTGCACGCTGGGCCACGCGAGCCGCGCCAGCCTGTTTCTCCGGCGTACGGCCGATGACCACAACGCGGGCACACTTTTCCAGCTTGCGGATTACCGGGTGGAAGAATTCCCACAGGGCTTTCAGTTCATCCGGGTTCTGGATGCCGGTCGCGTCGAACACCAGCCCCTTGAATTTGGCATCGTCTTCGCGGCTGGCGGTGTAGTTGTCTGCGCTCACGCCCAGCTTGCCGGCTTTCTTCTGCAGGTCGGAAGCATTGCCGTTGTTGGCCAGTACCGCTACCTGCGCTTCCGGAGCACCTTTCAGGGTCGCCAGGACCGTATCGATACCGGTGGAACCGTTGGCGGCACCCACCAGCACACGGCCTTTGATAAAGGAAGCCTGGCCCGGCTGCCAGCGCTCGAGAATGACCGGAATGGGGAGGTTGATTGCGCCAAACAGCGCCTTGCCCATAGAAGAATTGGCAATCGCCTGATAGGTATCGCTCATGATCCTGTCCTTTGCCATCAGAGGATGAATGTGTCCGCCTACATTAGTGCAAGCGGAACGGGTTTAAAAAGTTGCAGCGGAAAGAAGTATCAAAATCAGACTTCTTTCGTAGGGCATGACGGTTAGCCCTGTCGCACACTGGCGCGTATTGAATCACTGCAATGTGGCAGGTGTATTGACCGGCGTCGGTAGTCAAACAGGCGTTTGAGCCAATGAGGCCGTGCTGGTTGGGGGTAGACTGCGCCCTGTTGAGTGAATACCGTGGCGTTTCCGCCGCGAACGTCATCATTGATGACCGCCCTGATTCTGTAGAGGACATGACTATGCTGGCAGGTAAAGCCGTACGCAAGGTTGCCATTATTGGCGGTAACCGCATCCCGTTTGCCCGTTCCAACTCTGCCTATATCGATACCAGCAACCAGGAAATGCTGACTGCTGCCATCGACGGTCTGGTGGATCGTTTCAAGCTGCACGGCGAGAAAATCGACGAAGTCGCTGCCGGTGCTGTGATGAAGCACGCCCGTGATTTCAACTTGGTGCGGGAATCCGTGCTGGGTTCCAAACTGGCCCCGGAAACCCCGGCCTATGACCTGCAGCAAGCCTGTGGCACCGGCCTGGAAGCGGCCATCCTGGTCGCCAACAAGATTGCGCTGGGTCAGATCGATTGCGCCATCGCCGGTGGTGTGGACACCACCTCGGATGCGCCCCTGGGCGTCAACGAAGAAGCCCGCAAGGTATTCATGGCCCTGAACCGTGCCAAGACCAATGGCGAGCGCGCCAAGCTGGGCCTGAAGCTGCTCAACCCGAAATCCCTGATGCCCGACATCCCCAAGAACGGCGAGCCGCGCACCGGCCTGTCCATGGGCGAGCACCAGGCGATCACTGCCAAGGAATGGGGTATTGCCCGCGAAGATCAGGACGAGCTGGCGTGGAAATCCCACCAGAACCTGGCCAAATCCTATGAAGAGGGCTGGCAGGATGACCTGATCACCCCGTTCAAGGGTCTGGAGCGCGACAACAACATGCGCGGGGATTCCACCCTGGAAAAACTGGCGACTCTGAAGCCTTGCTTCGGGGGCCCGGACGGCACCATGACCCCGGCCAACTCCACGCCGCTGACCGATGGTGCCTCTACGGTACTGCTGGCCTCTGAAGAGTGGGCGAAGGAGCGCGGTCTGCCGGTACTGGCTTACCTGACCCTGGGCGAAGCCGCTGCCGTGGATTTCATCGGCAAGAAGGAAGGCCTGCTGATGGCGCCGGCCTACGGTGTGCCGAGCATGCTGGACAAGGCGGGTATCACCCTGCAGGACTTCGATTTCTATGAGATCCACGAAGCCTTTGCCTCCCAGGTGCTGACCACCCTGAAAATGTGGGAAGACGAGACTTTCTGCAAAGAGAAGCTGGGCCGTGACAAGGCGCTGGGCAGCATTGACCGCAGCAAGCTGAACGTGAAAGGCTCCTCCCTGGCAGCCGGTCACCCGTTCGCTGCTACCGGTGGCCGCATCATCGCCAATGCCGCCAAGTTGCTGAACCAGAAAGGCTCCGGCCGTGCACTGATTTCTGTGTGTGCAGCGGGTGGCCAGGGCGTGGTGGCGATCCTCGAGAAGTAATCGCAACGTTAGCGCCAAAAAAACCGGCCCTCGGGCCGGTTTTTTTATGGCTGCTTGTCGGTATCGGATGTTTCTGTGTACCTGCAGAGTGGAACTCCCGGCCCCGGCCGGGTTCACACAAAGTGAACACGCTTCGGGAGAAAAATCATGAAACGACAGGTTATGGCCTGGGTGGGGGTAATAGGCGTTACCCTGACAAGCGCGCTGTGGGCAGGGGAGGCCGCCCTGAATGCGCGTCTGGAGGGGTATGAATACCCGTTTCCGGTACACTCCCTGGCGATTGAAGAGCAGCAGCAATCGCTGGAGATGGCTTACATGGATGTGGCTCCGAAAGAGAGTAACGGTCATACCGTCGTGTTGCTGCACGGCAAGAACTTTTCCGGCGCCTATTGGGAGCGAACGGTCGTCGAGTTGCTGACCGAGGGGTACCGGGTTGTTGTGCCGGACCAGATTGGTTTTGGCAAATCCTCCAAACCGGCGCATTTGCAGTATTCCTTTCAGATGCTGGCGGATCAGACCCGCCAGTTGCTGGATCACCTGAACGTGGAAGACGTCACTGTGGTCGGGCACTCCATGGGCGGCATGCTGGCCACCCGTTTTGCCCTGATGTATCCGTCGCGCACCGAGTCGCTGGTGCTGGTCAATCCCATCGGTCTTGAAGACTGGCAGCAGAAAGCGGTGCCGTGGCAGTCCGTGGATGCCTGGTATCACGGGGAATTGAACAAGACCCCAGAACGGATCAAGGCCTACATGACGGCCAGTTACTTTGACGGACAATGGAAGGCGGCCTACGAGCCGCTGCTGACCCTGCAACAGGGCTGGATCCGGGGGCCGGATTATCCGCGTGTCGCCTGGAACTCGGCATTGCACTACGACATGATTTACAGCCAGCCGGTGGTGCAGGACATGGACCGGTTGACTATGCCGACCTTGCTCATCATCGGCACCCGGGACCGCACTGCGTTGGGACGTAACCGGGCACCGGAGCCCCAACAGGCACAACTGGGGCGCTATGATCGCCTGGGCAAGGCGGCCGCCAAGCGAATCCCCGAGGCCACGCTGGTGGAGTTCGATGGCATTGGCCATGTTCCCCAGTTTGAGGCGTTTGATCGCTATATGGGAGCGTTACAAACCTTTCTTGAGGCCCATCGTTAAGGGCGTTACGCAGAGGGGGATAGCGCCGCCATAATCAGCGCAATGGATTGCTCGCTGACGGCCTCCATGTCCTCCCGATTCACATAGACACCGTCGATCAACAGGCGACACAGGCCATGCACGGTGGCCCAGCTGGCCTGGGCCACCCGGAGTGGGTCGGTATCGGCGGGCAATCGCCCCTTAAACAGGGTCCCCAGGCGCTCGGCATAATGACGGAAGCTGCGATAGGCCACGGCCTTCAACTCTTCCGTGGGCTCGCCGCTTTTCCAGATAGTGCGGCCGAACATCAGCTCATATTGTTCCGGGTGCTCGGTCGCAAAGCGCAGGTATTCGCGCACAAACGCCTGAATGGCTTCGCGGGAGTGGCCATTGAGCAGCTGCCGGCTGATCATCTCGTCGAGCTGATTGAACCCTTGGGTTGCCAGTGCGCAGAGCAGGGCATTCTTGTCACGAAAATGGTGGTACGGTGCCGTGCGTGATACCCCGGCCCGTTCCGCCAGCTTGCGCAGGGACAGGCCGTCGATGCCGGCTTCGTCCAGCAGCCGATTGGCCTCACGAAGCAAAGTGGAGTGCAGGTCGCCGTGGTGATAGCGCGCGGGTCGTGACATGGTAAATCCAGTTGTAAGTTGAAAGTGGCAAGTTACAACGCGCTGCAAAGCTGGCAGCAGACTGGCCGCCGGTTACGCGAGCAAGCTGGTGTTGGGCGCGGGCAGGGTGGTGCAGGTCGCTGCCACACAGATGCCGCGTTGACTCTTTCAACTTGTAACTTGCCGGGGTTAGTTTCAGTAATAATCTTGACAGTGTCAAAATAAG
>JAZAJX010000036.1:0-4227 GCA_036230225.1 Pseudomonadota bacterium
TGCGACGACTGGAAGCCCTGCTGGCCGTCGCCGACAAGGAAGCCTCTTTGATCATTACCGGTAACGGCGATGTGATCGAACCGGAAAATGACCTGATTGCCATCGGCTCGGGCGGCCCCTTTGCCCAGGCCGCAGCCACCGGGCTGTTACAGAATACCGAGCTGGGTGCACGCGAAATTGTGGAAAAAAGCCTGACCATTGCCGGCGATATCTGCGTGTTCACCAACCAACAGAAAACCATTGAAGAACTGAACTGGTAACCCGATGCCTAACCTGACTCCCCGCGAAATTGTTCAGGAACTGAACAAACACATTGTCGGCCAGGAACCGGCCAAGAAATCCGTTGCCCTGGCCCTGCGCAATCGCTGGCGGCGCATGCAGCTGCCCGCCGAAATGCGCGCTGAAGTCGCCCCCAAGAACATTCTGATGATCGGCCCCACCGGCGTCGGCAAGACCGAAATTGCCCGCCGCCTGGCCAAGCTGGCCAACGCCCCCTTCCTGAAGGTGGAAGCCACCAAGTTCACGGAAGTGGGCTACGTGGGGCGCGATGTGGAATCCATCATCCGTGACCTGGTAGAAATGGCCATCAAGATGCTGCGCGAGCAGGAAATTGCCCGTGTCGGCAGTCAGGCTGACGATGCCGCCGAAGACCGCATCCTCGATGCGCTGTTGCCCACCGCCAGAGGCGCAGAGGAAGACAGCAAAACCGACAACAGCACCCGCCAGATCTTCCGCAAAAAGCTGCGTGAAGGCGAACTGGACGACAAGGAAATCGAGATCGACGTGGCGGCCAATCCGGCAGGGGTGGAAATCATGGCCCCGCCCGGCATGGAAGAAATGACCAGCCAGCTGCAACAGATGTTTTCCAAAATGGGCGGCAGCGGCCGGCGCAAGACACAAAAACTCCGTGTGCGCGAAGCCTACCGCCTGATCCGTGACGAAGAGGCCGCCCGTTTCGTCAATGAAGACGAACTGAAAGTGAAAGCCATCGATGTGGTGGAAAACAGCGGCATCGTGTTCATCGATGAAATCGATAAAGTGGCCAAACGCGGAGAAGGCGGCGGCACCGATGTGTCCCGTGAAGGCGTGCAACGCGATTTGCTGCCCCTGATCGAAGGCTGCACTGTGTCCACCAAATACGGCATGGTGAAGACCGATCACGTACTGTTTATCGCCTCTGGCGCGTTCCACCTGGCCAAACCCAGCGACCTGATCCCGGAGCTGCAAGGCCGGCTGCCGATCCGCGTCGAACTCAGCGCCCTGAGCCCGGAAGATTTCCAGCGCATCCTCACCGAGCCCAAGTGTTCGCTCACCGAGCAGTACAAGGCGTTGCTGGACACCGAAGGCCTGAAGCTGGAGATCACCGAGGACTGTATCCGCCGCATTGCAGAAGTGGCCTGGCAGGTTAACGAACGCACCGAAAACATTGGCGCCCGCCGCCTGCACACGGTACTCGAGAAACTGCTGGAAGAAATCAGCTTCGACGCTGATTCGCTGTCCACCCAGTACCATGACAAGCCTCTGGTGCTGGATGCCGAAGCGGTAGACCGTTACCTCGGAGAGCTGGCAGACGACGAAGACCTGAGCCGGTATATCCTGTAAACGGCTGAAGTCTGACGACGGACGTCTGACGCTATCACCCTGCGTCAGACGTCTGGCTTCCGACGCAGGACCGCTTTCCTGCTATTATCCCCGCCGGAGGAAAAACCATGACCGCCGGCGAACAGCTTCAACACTATCTCGAGCGCTTCTTTGCCTTGCGCCAGCACGGCGACGACGCCCTTTTTTTAGCCCGTCTGCGCCGCCTTCAAGAGTGGCAAGGCGAGCGACTCAAGCATACCCATGCGCACCTGCTCGACGATCCCGTTACCGCCGAGGGCATTCAGTTTTTACTGGACGATGTCTACGGAGGTCGCGAACTGCTGCCGGTTGCCCGGGAGATTCGCCGCGCCTTGCCCAAGGCCATGAAGTTGCTGCCTGAAAAGGTCATGGCCACCTCTGCCGCCGCACTGGAGGCCGCCATTCTGACCCAGGAACTGGACGAAGCCGTCACCCAAACGCTGGGCGAGGCACTGGATCAACCGCTCACGGAAGTGACCTACCTCAAGGGCTTCCGCCAGGACCACCATCACAATGACCGCCTGCGGCAAGTGCAGCTGGTGGCCGAACTGGGCCACAGGCTGGATCGCTACATTCGCTCACGCATGCTCCATGCCACCTTTCGTATGGTGCGCAAGCCAGTCCATGCGGCGGGCTTTTCGAACCTGTATGATTTCATGGATCGCAGTTTCCGGGTGATGAAACCGGTACCCAGTGTGGGCCTGCTGCTGGAGCAGCTTGCCGCCCGCGAAGAAGCCATTATGCAAAAGGTCTATGCCGGCCACCCCACGCCTTTCGAGAATTGATATGTCCGACGACAACAAGGTCACACACTTCGGCTACCAGCAGGTACCGTGGCAGGAAAAACAGCAAAAGGTGGCCGGCGTATTCCGCTCGGTAGCGGGCAAATACGATGTGATGAACGACCTGATTTCCATGGGCAGTCATCGCATTCTCAAGCGCATGACCATCGAATTGGCCGGCATTCGCCCTGGCCACAAGGTGCTGGACCTGGCCGGTGGCACTGGTGATCTGGCCATCAAATTTTCCCGCCTGGTCGGCGAAACCGGTCAGGTTGTGCTGGCCGACATCAACGACGCCATGCTCGAGGTTGGCCGTGATCGACTGTTCGACGCAGGCTGCAGCCACAACACCCAGGTCGCCCAGGTGAATGGCGAGTGCCTCCCCTTTGAGGACAACACCTTCCATTGCATCACCATCGCCTTCGGCCTGCGCAATATCACTGACAAGGACGCCGCCCTGCGCTCCATGCTGCGGGTGCTCAAACCCGGCGGCCGCTTGCTGGTGCTGGAGTTTTCCACCCCCACCAACAAGACCCTGGCCAAGGCCTACGACGCCTATTCTTTTGCGGTCTGGCCGCGGCTCGGCAAACTGATCGTCAACGACGCCGACAGCTACCAGTATCTGGCCGAATCCATTCGCATGCATCCGGATCAGGACACCCTGCAAGGCATGATGGATAACGCCGGTTTTGCCCGTACCGAGTATTTCAACATGCTGGGCGGCATCGTGGCACTGCACAGAGGATTCAAGTTCTGATGAGTCTGAAAGACCAGTCACGCTCCCCGGGCCTGATTTCCACCACTGCCCTGGCCACCGTTGAGCGCGCCATCAACACGGCGCTGCGTTCCGACCCGGTGACAGCAGACAAACTGGCCGTGCATGCCGGGCGCCTGGTGGCGGTAGACGTCACCCTGCCACCTCTGGCGATCTACGCCCTGATCGTGGACGACGGCGTGGAGCTATACCACCGTAGCGATGCCACCCCGGACGTGGCGGTGAAAGGCAGCCCCATGGATCTGGCCGCTCTGTTGCTGGAATGGAAAACCCGGCCCGGCGCCATCGCCGGGCCGGTGGACATCTCAGGCAACCGCGAACTGCTGCTGGAACTGCAACAGCTTGCCCGCGAGCTGCACATCGACTGGGGCGCCGTACTGGAACCGATTACCGGCTCTGAGCTGGCCCAGCAGCTGGATTACGGCGCCCGTCGCCTGTTCGGCTGGGCCAGACAGGCCGCCGGACGACTGGCAGAACAACTGGGCGATTACGTGGGCAACGAATCCGGCCTCACCCCGTCCCGCCGCGAGGTGTATGAATTTGGCCAGGATGTGGACGACCTGCGCCTGGACGTGGACCGCCTTGAGGCCCGCATCCAGCGACTCAACGCCGACCAGAACAGGGACGCCAACCACTGATGCCCCCCATTACCCGCATCCTCATGGTCACCCATGTGGTGTGCCGCTACCGACTGATTGCCCTGTTACCGGCCCATCCGCTACGGACCCTGCTGCTGACATTGTCGTTTCTGGTTCCCTCCAGCTGGGCGGGTACCGGCAAGCTCAGTGAAGGGGAGCGTCTGCAAAAAGCACTGGAACGCCTTGGCCCCATTTTCATCAAGTTTGGCCAGCTGCTCGCCACTCGCCAGGACATGTTGCCGCCTGAATGGACCGCAGCACTGGCGCGGCTTCAGGATCAGGTGGCCCCCTTCGATGGGGAACAGGCCCGAGACCTGGTCGAAGCGAGCCTGCCACTGCCCTTTGATGAGGTGTTCGCACAGTTCGACACCACCCCCATGGCCGCCGCGTCGGTGGCCCAGGTGCACGCCGC
>JAZAJX010000037.1:0-10787 GCA_036230225.1 Pseudomonadota bacterium
ACGGGTCTGCCGGGCCATCGCCTGCAGGATGACTGGAAAGACGCCGCTGAGGCCTACCTGGGTACCACCGTCAGCGGTTACCCGAACATGTTCCAGCTGGTAGGGCCGAACACCGGCCTGGGTCACAACTCCATTATTTTCATGATCGAAAGCCAGGTCCGTTACATCATGGATGCCATCACCAAGCTGGATAAGCGCGGCGATGCCTGGCTGGACGTTAAGCAGGACGTGCAGGACCGTTACAACGCCAAGCTTCAGGATGAGCTGAAAGGCACCGTCTGGCAGAACGGCGGCTGCATGAGCTGGTATCAACAGGCCGATGGCCGCAACACGGCTCTCTGGCCCCATGCCACCTTCCAGTTCATGGCCCGCACCTGGACCGTGAACATGAAGGATTACGTCTGGCAGCCGGCGCTTGTGGAGCAGCCGCAGGACGCAGAGGTGGCCGCCCGGGCTTGATCCGGCAACGTCATCAGATCCAGTGCAAAGGGCATCGGGGGCGTATTCTCCCGGTGCCCTTTGCGTTTGTGGCCATGGTCATTTTCCGCAATGGGCGGGATCGGTTGCGCGATAAAGCCGGCGCGCCTCTCCCATGCGTGCTTGCAGAGCATCGATGCGTGAGTCGTGATTGGGATGCGTCGACAGGAACTCCAGTGGCTGGCCACTCCCGGCAGCCGCCATGTTGCGCCATAACTGCGTACTCTCTTGCGGGTCAAAGCCGGCGCCAGCCATGAGCTCCAGCCCCATCACGTCGGCTTCCTCCTCATGGGCTCGGCTGAAGGGCAGGGCAATGCCCAGGTAAGCCCCCAGGCCCAGCGCCTGGATAATCCGTTCGCTATCCGCATCGCCTTCGCTGAAAAGTCCCACCAGCAGCAACAGTGCCTTGATGCCCAGCTCCTGGGTCAGTCGTTCATTGCCATGGCGGGCCAGCACATGGGCCACCTCATGGCCGATCACTGCGGCGAGCTGGGCATCATTGGTCGCCACTTTCAGTAGCCCCTGGTTGACGCCGATCTTGCCGCCAGGCAGGGCAAAAGCGTTGGGGGTGGGGTCATCGAATAGCACGATTTCCCAGGTTTCCGGCATGGGGGTGCCGGGGAATCGGTTTCCCACCTCCAGCAGGAGCTCCCGGGCGATGCACTGTACACGGTCATTGCTGTCGCCATCCTCGCTGACCGGGACCTGCTGTTGCATCTGCAGGAAGGCCTGGCTGCCAAACTGGGCCATCATGGTTGCCGGTACCAGCGCCAGCTGGTCCCGGCCGGTGGGCGTCTTGTCGCAGCCGGTAATCAGCAGCAGACCGGCAAACAGAACGTGGCGTATTTTCATCGGTGTTGCGAGACCTTGATACGAGAGGGCAGGGTCAGGATAAGGGGAAGGGGGTGGGGAGTGTAGTCCGGACAACCACGAGACATAAAAAAAGCCCCACTCCTGTGAGCGGGGCTTTTCAAGATGGTGCCCGGAGGCGGAATCGAACCACCGACACGGGGATTTTCAATCCCCTGCTCTACCGACTGAGCTATCCGGGCAATCAGGGCGCGTATTAAAGCGGCTAGAGCCGGGGGCGTCAAGGGATGCGCGTTTATTTGTTCGCATCGTGAGCAGGAGGGACGTAGCCTTCGGCTTTTTCGTAGTTTTCGTTGTTCAGAAAACGATCACGCTGCTCGTCCAGAAAGCGTTTTGCTTCCGGGTCCATCACGTTCAGGTGTTTTTCATTGATCAGCATGGTCTGCTCATGCAGCCATTCCTGCCACGCCTGCTTCGATACGTTGTCATAGATGTCCTGACCCTTGGGGCCGGGGAAAGGCGGGCGTGCCAGCCCTTCCTGCTCGCGTTGGTATTTTCGGCAGAAAACCGTGCGACTCATAACGTCTCCGTGATAAGGCGTTTGTGTGGCGGAACTATAACATGCTGGTCTGGCGGGGTGTGTCGAGCCGCCCCAGCAGTTTTTTTACCGGGGCGGCGAGCCCCAGTTCCCCGGGTGCCGCCGGGTCTACCCAGCGCCCCGGGTTGTCGCCGGTGCCAATCACCTCCACCGGCACCTCCAGGGGAGAAATATCCAGGTGGAAATGGCTGAAGGTGTGGCGAAAGCCCGTCAGGGGCTGTGGGGTGTCACTGGCCCGCAAGGCCCGTTGTGTCAGGGCGTTGTCGACATCGTCATTCTGTTCGGCCTGGGGAAAGCACCAGAGTCCACCCCAGATGCCCTGTGACGGGCGGGGTTCCAGCCAGACCCGGCCTTCATGGTCGCGAAGAATCAGCATGATGGTGGTGCGTATCGGCAACGCTTTTTTGGGTTTCTTGCCGGGGTAATCCTGCGGATTGCCGTTGGCATGGGCGTGGCAGTGGGGTTGCAGTGGGCAGGCACCACAGTTCGGGGTGCCACGGGTGCAGACGGTGGCACCCAGATCCATCATCGCCTGGGTGTAATCGGCCAGTCGTTCATGGGGCGTGTAATGCTCGGCCAGCTCCCAGAGACGGTTTTCCACCGGCTTCTTGCCGGGCCATCCCGCTACCGCGTGCAGCCGTGCCAGGACCCGTTTCACGTTGCCGTCGAGGATGGCGGCACGCACCCCGCGGCTCTGGGCCAGGATGGCGCCGGCGGTGGAGCGGCCGATGCCGGGCAGGGCGGAGACCGCGTCAACGGTATGCGGGAAGTCACCACCGTGCTCGCTCACCAGTGCTTGAGCACATTTGTGCAGGTTGCGGGCGCGGGCGTAGTAGCCAAGACCGGTCCACAGGTGGAGCACTTCGTCCTGGGCGGCATTGGCCAGGCTGTGTACATCCGGGAAGCGTTCCATGAACCGCTGGAAGTAGGGGATCACGGTGGTCACCTGGGTCTGTTGCAGCATGATTTCCGAGATCCATACCTGATAGGGCGTGCGGGGGTGCTGCCACGGCAGATTCTGACGGCCGTACTGGTCGTACCAGGCAAGAATGATATGGCTGAATGAGTCGGGGTCGATCAGGGATGGACGGCGCATGCGGCGAGTTGTACCCGGAAAGCCGGGGCAGGGCAAGCGCGTTGATTCGGCGGCGAGGCCAGAAACGGACCGGAGGGGCACAGGCCGCTCCGGTCCGGGACAGGCAAGATTAATTGAACAGCTTTTTCAGGCCTTCCTTGAGTTGCTTGTCCACTTCTTCCTTGGCTTTCTTCTTGGCGGCGTCCTTGATGACTTCCTCGGCGGTATCCCCTTCGCCTTCAATGCCCAGCTTGTCCTTGAGCTTTTGCTGAGCCGCCTTGGCGGCGACTTGCTTGCCGATGTCCTTGAAGCCGGCCTTGTCCGGGCCGCACCATTTCGCCGGGCTGCCGCCCAGATTGCCTTCACAGCGCAGTGGCCAGGTGGTGCCTTCCAGATACTTGGAGGTGCCCAGTTCCGGAGACTGCATGCCGATCTTCAGATCGAAATCCTGGTTAAGAATGTTCATCCAGCCATTGCCGGTGATTTCCCCCTTGCTGAGTACCGCATCCAGGCTGTCCAGGTAAGCCACATTCTTGTCCAGACGTGCCTTGGTGGTGAGGTCCACAATCTTGGTGTCTTCTGACAGGGCACTGGGCAGCTTGCCGGATTCCTGATTGGGGATCAGTGCGGCGGCCAGGCCCTGGAATTGACCGAGCATGTCGTTTACCCCGCCGACCAGGGTCTGGTAGAGGTTCAGGCCACGGACGGTGGCATCGGCCAGCGACATGTCGATGGTGCCCTTGGCGGAATCCATCAGGGCCTTTTCGCTGTTACCGCTGGCGCTGTAGCTGCCATTCATGGCGAAAATGCCCTTGGCCAGATCGTCCTCCAGTGCCAGCTGGACCAGTGGCTGAATCTGCATGCTGGTGACCGTGTTGCTGGCGGTAATGGTCGGGGTCTTGCCGGAGGCGTCCAGTTTACCCTTGGCAGTGAAGCGACCGCCCAGGGTCTCGCCGCTGGCTTCGGTCAGCTGCAAAACCCCCTTGTTGGCGCTGACGGCAAAGATCATGTTGCTGGCTTCGATGGTGTCATATTGCAGCTTGCCGATGCGCAGCTTGCCGTCCATGACCAGCGGCCGCAGCGATTCCACGGGGATGATTTCTGCGCTGGACAGATTGGCGGTGCCACCTTGCTTGCCGCCACCGGCCGCGGCGGTGGCGGGTTCCTCCGAGGCGGGAGGCAGGTAGCGATCCAGGGTGATCTGGTCCAGGGCGAGATCGAAGACGATCTTGCCGCTTTCCAGGCTGGCAAGGCCGGCGCTGCCGGTTACCGTGCTGTCATCAAGCGTGATCTTGAGCGGGTTGGCCATAACGCTGCCGGGCTTGCCACCCAGCGAGGCTTCCATGGCGATCTTGCTCAGGGCGGCGCTGTCACGGGTGTCGATAGGCGCTTCGCCAATGGCTTCCAGTACCTTGTTGGCATCAAAGGGGGCGGTGGCCAACTTGCCGGCCAGCTGCATATCGCCGGTCAGGGCGGTGATGTCCACATTGCCGCGAGTTTCGGTGCCGGCGGCGGTGAGCAGCAGATCCTTGATGGAGAGGGTGTCCGCATCGAGATTCACGTCGAGCGTCTGCTCCAGGTGGACATCTACCGGCATGGTGGTGGCGCCGGCAATATTGGCATCCAGTGTCATCGGCGCGAGGAGGAAGTGGTTGGCATCCAGGTCGGCGCTGAGAGTGGTGTCCAGATTCAGATCGACCCGCATGTCACTCTGGTCCTGGTAGCGCAGGGACATCTGTAAGGGGAAGGCCTCGTCCAGATTCACATCCTGGGCATTCAGGTTGAAATGCTCCACCACGATATCGGTGCCGTCGCTGGTATTGCGATAGCGTACCTTGCCATCGGTGACGGCCACGCTGGGGATGGTCAGAGGGATGTCCAGGCTGTTGCTGCCGGTTTCCTCTTCCTCCGTGGCGGGGGTGTCGTCGGCGGTGTCTTCCGTCGGTGTTTGCGGACCGATTTGTTCCCAGTTGGCACCATCCGGGCCTTCGACCAGATTCACATCCAGGCCCGCCAGGCTGATGCCATCCATTTCCACCTGTCCATAGAGCAATGGCAGAACGGCCACGCTCACGCTGGCGGCATCAAGGGCAGCAAAAAGGGCCTCTTCATCGGCGATGCGGGCTTCGGTGCGGCCCAGGCTGACGCCCAGGGAGGGCCAGAATTGCCAGGCCAGATCACCCTGGATATCCAGTGTCAGGTTGGCCTGCTCGCGGGCCTGTTTTTCAATTTCCGGTTTGAACTCATTGGGATCAATGACCTGGGTGATCACAAAAACGGCTATGGCCAATAGCAGAATGATGGCAACCACGGTGATCAGCAAAATTTTTATCAAGCGTCCCATGGAGCTCTCCTTGCGTGTTGGACGATGGATCAGGATTATACCAGTCGGGAACGACGTTCATAACTTAGCATTGATGGCATGAGTTTAGGGGAAGGACCTTTGCAAAAGTTCCAATTTTCCGTGTTGGCACTCCTGTTGCTGTGGTGCGGCCTGTCGATGGCGGCTCAGGACAGGACGGTGGCACTGGCGGATGCCACAGACAAGGTTCTTCTCGGCGAGTACATGCAGATTCTGGAGGATCCGGAGGGGGACTGGACGCTAGACCAGGTGCGAGATCAATTTGCCAGTCGCTTTCATAATAGCGAGAGCAGTGCGCTGAACTTCGGTTTTACTCGCAGTACTTTTTGGTTGCGCATCGTCGTGGACACCACGGATGTGGATGGCAGCTGGTTTCTGGTGGAGCGGCATCCCATTCTGGATGAGTTGACGCTGTTTGTTCCGAATGATGACGGCGAGTACCGGACCTACGAAGTGGGGGATAGCCGGGCGTTCGCGCAGCGCCCCATGAAGCACAGGGCATTTGTCTTCAGTCTGGAAACCGACCAGCCCGGGGTCAAGGAGTACTACCTGAAAGTGCGCGGCAAAGGCGCGCTAAATATGATGCCGGTGCTCTACAGCGCCAAGGGCCTGGTGGAGTTCACCTATCTGGAGCAGCTGATGCAGGGGCTGTTCTATGGCTCCCTGGGGATCATGCTGGTGTATAACCTGCTGCTGTTTCTGTCGTTGCGTGACAATGTTCATCTGCACTTTGTGATGTTTCTGGGCGGGGTGATCTTCTTCAATATCAGCGTCAGTGGTTTCGGGCTGCAATATCTGTGGCCGCAACACCCTAAGGTCAATGAGTATTTCTGGCTGGGGATCTATGTGATCGCCCTGGCGTTGACGCTCTATTCCCGCCAGTTTTTGCAACTGGCCCAGCGCTTCCCTCGCTATGATCGTCTGCTCAAGCACTTTCTTGTGCTGATTGGCACCACCTTCCTGTTGCAGTGGGCCATGGAGCCCCCCTGGTCCTATTACCTGTCCATCTTCGTGTCGCTGGTCACGGTGGTATTGTTCAGCTGGCTCGGGTGGATGGTCTGGCGGCAGGGGTTCCGGGTGGCGCGGCTTTATGTGCTGGCCTGGTCGGTGTTCCTGTTGACGGTTTTCCTGTTTGGCATGGGCAATCTGGGGTTGATGCCCTACGGTGTCTTCGTGCCTTATCTGCCCCATTTCGGCGCCCTCTGGGTGGTGGTGATGCTGTCCCTGGCTCTGGGGGATCGCATCCGTTTTCTGGAAGGGGAACGCAAGCAATTGGCCCAGGAAGCCCAGCAGAACCTGGAGCGGCACCTGGCAGACATTGAGCAGATGAACCAGGACAAGTCCATGTTCCTGCAATATATCAGTCACGAACTCAATACCCCGATCAACTGGATTGGTGCGGCAGATTCTCTGGGGCAGGATGCCGGCAGGGAGGAGGATGTGGATGTCTGGGCCATGGTGCGCAAGGGGCAGCGACGTCTCACGGGGATTGTCAGCACCTCGCTTCGCTATTTTGATCTATCCGATCGCAGCCAGCCGCCATTGGTGGGTAGCTGTCAGCCCATGTGGGTACTGGATGGGATTTTGCGTGAGCAGGCGGGGCGCATCGAGAAAAGCGGCATTGCCGTGCGCAATCGGGTGTCGCCCAATCTGCGCGTGAATGCGTCAGAGGCTGAGTTGCAGGAGGTGCTTTCCATCGGCCTGGATAACGCCCTGCGTTTCAGTGCCGAGGGCGACAGCGTAGAGATTTCCAGTGAGGTGGATGTGGCCGCCGGCCATGCGGATATCCGCATTCGGGACCAGGGCAAGGGGGCCACGGCGGACCAGCTGGAGCATATCCTTGAGCCGTTTTTCGTGATGGGCTCCCGTCACCACGAAGAAGGTTTCGGCCTGTCACTGGCCATGGCCCGAGTGATGATCGAACAGGTGGATGGTCAACTATGGGCCGAGAGCCCCGGGCCGGGGCGCGGGTTTACCCTGCATATTCGCCTGCCGCTCTCGGCAATGCAGGCGGAGCGGGGATAATCGTCGGCGCGGGGCGGCTCAGTCCGGCCGCGTGCAGGTGTCCGGCAAGGTGAGACGCTGCGCCAACTGTTGGCCAATCAGTCGCAGGAAATCCTTGCCGACTCCCCGGCCGCGGGTGGCCGGGTGTACTACCATCCAGTCCAGGACGGGCTGGTTTTCCTCTATCAGGGCGATAGCCACTCGCTTGCCATTGAAGTGCGCGGCGAACAGACGCTTGTTGCCGGCGGCCACTGCCGTGTCCAGTTTTTCCCGGTAAACCGGGTCATCACGCAGCACCTGATCGAAGGTGGCTGCCTGTTCCGGGGATAACGGGTGGGATTCGGCGCTGATGGGCATGGGCTCGCTCCGCTGGTTAGGCTCAGTCAGGGTGCGTATAATAGCCGGTCCAATGCTTGGGAGGTATAGATGAGCAAGCGTAGCGCTACCGTTGAGCGCAATACCCTGGAAACCCAGATTCAGGTCTCCATCAATCTGGATGGTACCGGCCAGTGCAAGCTGGATACCGGCCTGCCGTTCCTGGAACACATGCTGGACCAGGTGGCCCGTCATGGTCTGGTGGATCTGGAAATCACCGCGAAAGGGGATTTGCACATCGATGCCCACCATACCGTGGAAGATATCGGCATTACCCTGGGCCAGGCTTTTGCCAAAGCCGTCGGCGACAAGAAGGGGGTGCGCCGCTATGGCCATTCCTATGTGCCGCTGGATGAGGCCCTGTCCCGTGTGGTGGTGGACCTGTCCGGTCGTCCTGGCCTGGAAATGTTTGTGGACTTTACCCGGGGCAGTATCGGGGGGTTCGATGTGGACCTGTTCTACGAGTTCTTCCAGGGGCTGGTAAACCACGCCATGATCACCCTCCACATCGACAATCTGCGTGGCAAGAATGCCCACCACCAGGCCGAGACGGTGTTCAAGGCCTTCGGTCGTGCCCTGCGCATGGCGGTGGAGCCGGATCCGCGCATGGGCGACATCACGCCGTCCACCAAAGGCACCTTGAGCGAAAGCGAGTAACCGTAGCGTATGAGCGAAGTAGTAGCCGTCATCGACTACGGCATGGGCAATCTGCACTCTGCCGGCAAGGCCCTGGAGAAAGTCGCCAACGGCCAGCAAATCCTGATCACCGGGGACCCGGATCAGGTCCGCGCGGCGGACCGGGTCGTCTTTCCCGGTGTCGGGGCCATTCGAGACTGTATCGCCGTGCTGCGCGATACCGGGCTGGATCAGGCCATTCTCGATGTGGTCGCTGCCGGTAAACCGGTACTGGGCATCTGTGTCGGCATGCAGGCGTTGATGGCCCGCAGCGAAGAGAATAACGGCGTGGATTGTCTGGGGGTGTTTGAGGGGCAGGTGAGCTTCTTTGGTGAACTCCAGGACGATACCGGCAGCCGCCTGAAGGTGCCGCACATGGGCTGGAACCAGGTGCGCCAGGGTATGGCGCATCCCATGTGGGCGGGAATTGCCGATAATACACGCTTCTATTTTGTGCATAGTTACTGTGTCACCGGGCTGGCGGACGAGGAAGTGGCCGGTCGTTGCGACTACGGCCTGAGCTTTGCCGCTGCGGCGACCTGCAATAATGTGTTCGCCGTGCAGTTTCACCCGGAAAAGAGCGCCGATGCCGGCCTGACTCTGCTGGAAAATTTCCTACGCTGGCGGCCCTGAGCGCGCCTTCGCTTCTTTTGATGTAAAGAGATTCTGATGCAACTGATTCCCGCCATCGACCTGAAAGACGGTAAGTGTGTTCGCCTCAAGCAGGGGCGGATGGAAGACGATACGGTGTTCTCCGAGGATCCGGTGGCCGTAGCCAGCCACTGGGTGGAACGTGGCGCACGACGTTTGCATCTGGTGGATCTGAACGGTGCCTTTGCGGGCGAGCCGGTCAACGGTGAGATCGTCAAGGCCATCGCCAGGGCGCATCCGGATCTGCCTATCCAGATTGGTGGCGGCATCCGTAGTCCGGAAATCATTCAGGCCTACCTGGATGCCGGTGTGCAATGGGTGATCATTGGTACCAAGGCGGTGAACGAGCCCGCTTTCGTCAAGGCAATGTGCGAGCAGTTCCCCGGCCACATCATCGTCGGCCTGGACGCCAAAGACGGCAAGGTGGCCACCGATGGCTGGGCCAACGTCACGGATGTGGACGTGATTGATCTGGCCAAACAGTTCGAGAACGATGGTGTCTCTGCCATCGTCTATACCGACATCAGCCGTGACGGCATGCTCCAGGGCGTCAATGTGGACGCCACTGTGCGCCTGGCCCAGTCCATGTCGATTCCGGTAATCGCCTCCGGGGGTATCACCAACCTGGATGATGTGCGCAACCTGTGTGCGGTGGCGGATCAGGGGATCAGCGGTGCCATCACCGGGCGTGCCATCTACGAAAACACCCTGGACTTTGCCGAAGGTCAGGCGCTGTCCGACGAGCTGACCGGCGCCTGAGCGCGGAGACGATTATGGGACTCGCCAAACGAATCATTCCCTGTCTCGATGTGGATGCCGGCCGGGTGGTCAAAGGGGTCCAGTTCGTGGATATCCGCGATGCCGGTGACCCGGTGGAAATTGCCAAGCGCTATAACGATGCCGGTGCCGACGAGATCACCTTTCTGGATATCACGGCCAGCCACCAGGAGCGTGACACTACTCTGCATACGGTCGAGCAGATCGCCAGCCAGGTGTTTATTCCCCTGACCGTGGGCGGCGGCGTGCGCACGCTTGAGGATATCCGTAATCTGCTGAACGCGGGGGCCGACAAGGTAGGCATCAATTCGGCGGCGGTGCACAACCCGGAGTTCGTGCGTGAAGCCGCTGAGCGATTCGGCTCGCAATGTATCGTTGTGGCCATCGATGCCAAGAAGGTCAGTGCGGAAAGCGAGACCAACCGCTGGGAAATCTTCACCCATGGGGGGCGCAAGCCCACCGGGCTGGATGCGGTGGCCTGGGCGAAGAAAATGACCGACTACGGCGCCGGCGAGATCCTGCTCACCAGCATGGATCGTGATGGCACCAAAAACGGTTTCGATATTGCCCTGACCCGAGCCATTTCTGATGCTGTGCCGGTTCCGGTGATTGCGTCCGGTGGGGTTGGCAATCTGCAGCATCTGGTGGACGGTGTGGTTCAGGGAGGTGCCGATGCGGTGTTGGCGGCGTCCATTTTCCACTTCGGCGAATATTCCGTGCAGGAGGCCAAGCAGTTCATGCAGGCCGCGGGCGTGGAAATGCGCATCGACTGAGTGCAGGGGCATTCACATTCCGTCACAAAGATAGCCGCTGGGTACTGGCCAATAATAAAACCCTGTTTTACTCTCGAGGTTTTACCAAGAATAAAACCTCGGGAGAACACCAATGGGTTCCAGTGCGCTAATTGATATCGGTCTGCCGGTATCCCTGTTTCTGATCATGGTGGGGATGGGCATGACCCTCACTCCCCGTGATTTCCGGGA
>JAZAJX010000038.1:0-19612 GCA_036230225.1 Pseudomonadota bacterium
AAATACAACCTGGACGATACTTCCTGGGGTTACCGGGCGGTATTGAAAGCCGACTACAACAATATTTTCGCGGGTATCTCCATGAGCCCGAGCGTGCGTATTGCCCACGATGTGAACGGCAATTCCCCGATCGGTGGCAACTTCATGGAAGACCGCAAGGCTGCCACCCTGGGGCTGGATTTTGTGTACCTGAACAACCTGGAAGTGGCCATGTCGGCTACCAGCTTCTGGGGCGCCAAATACTCCAACAAACTGGCCGACCGGAACAACGCTTCGGTTTCTGTTAAGTACTCTTTTTAATTTTTTCCGGGCCGGATTTCCGGCCCGTTTATTCGGAGAGCAATCATGTTGAAGAAATTGACCGCAATGGGCAGTGCGCTGGCACTGTCACTGAGCGTAGCGGCCAATGTGCAGGCTGCTGTGTCCGCACAGGAAGCAGCCAAACTGGGTCAATCTCTGACCCCGTTCGGTGCCGATGTCAAAGGTAATGGCAAGGCCGTTTCCTCAGGGTTGGGCATTCCGGACTGGTCTGGCGGTGTTCAACGCAAGGATATTCCCAAGGATTACACCCGTCCCGGCCAGCATCACCCGGACCCTTTCAAGAATGACAAGGTGGTTTTCACCATCACGGCACAAAACCTGTCCAAGTACGCGGACAAGGTGCCGGATGGCGTGCAGGCCATGCTGAAAACCTATCCGGATACGTTCAAGCTGAACGTGTACCCAAGCCGTCGATCCACCTCTGCGCCGCAGTGGGTGTATGACAACACCAAGAGCAATGCCACTCGAGCGACCCTGGCTGAAACCGGTGTCAACAAGGCGTTTGGCGGGATTCCCTTCCCGATCCTGAGCGGCTCCAACGAAGACAAGGCGTTGCAGGCAATCTGGAACCATATCCTGCGCTGGCGCGGCCTGTACGTTGTACGTCGTGCGTCCGAGGTGGCGGTACAGCGTAATGGTGCCTACTCGCTGATTACCTCTCAGCAGGAAGTGTATTTCCGTTACTACGATCCCAAGTACAACTTCGACACCCTCGACAACATCATCTTCTACTACCTGTCCTTCACCAAGGCGCCGGCACGTCTGGCCGGTGGTGCGGTGCTGGTCCACGAAATGCTCGACCAGAAGAAGATGCCACGTCAGGCCTGGGGCTATAACGCTGGCCAACGTCGTGTCCGTCGCGCCCCCAACCTGGCCTACGACACGCCCATTGCGGCAGCGGATGGTCTGCGTACCGCCGATGATACCGACATGTATAACGGTGCGCCGGACAAGTACAACTGGAAGCTGGTGCATGAGAAGCCGGTGGAAATGTTCATCCCGTACAACAACTACAAGATGGACAGCCCGGACGTGAAATACGAGCAACTGCTGCAGCAGGGGCACGTCAATCCGGACTACCAGCGCTGGGAGCTGCACCGTGTCTGGGTGGTAGAAGCGAACCTGAAAGAGGGTGAGCGTCATATCTACGAGAAGCGCCGTTTCTACATTGATGCGGACTCCTGGCAGATCGCCACCATTGATCAGTATGACCGTCGTGGTGAACTGTGGCGGGTCAGCCTGGCTTACATCAAGAATTACTACGAAGTGCCGACCCAGTGGACCGCGCTGGATACCTTCCATGATCTGCGTGCCCAGCGTTATCACGTTCAATTCCTGGACAACGAGGAAGCGTCTATCCTGGATTACAGCCAGCCGGTACCGGGAGATCGCTACTTCCACCCGGCAGCACTGCGACGTCGTGGGCGTTAATGACAATAACAAGCTGACCGGTTAACGGCAGCTCTGGCAACGCGGCCGGGTGTCGAGGAGTTCATGAGAGACTCCAGACCCCGGTCGTTTTGCACTCGGCTCTGACGAGCCATCGGGAAGAGATGGGACAATGAGAAAAACCGTTTTGCTGGCTGTTGCAGCCACGCTGTCTGCTCCGTTGCAGGCACAGTTCATTGATAACAATGCCCCTCTGGTTACGGCCAACACCTATCTGGATCTGGCGGATGCCAATGGTCGTGTCGTGGCCGTGGGGGATCGAGGGAAGATTCTTTACTCCGATGATGACGGCAGTCATTGGCAGCTGGCCAAGACCCCGGAAGAGGTTCTGCTGACGGCGGTTTGCTTTGCGGATGCGCGCAATGGCTGGGCCGTCGGTCATGATGCGGTGGTACTGGGCACCCGTGATGGCGGGGAAACCTGGACACTGCAATACAGTGATCCTCTGGGTGGATCGGAGGACGAGGTTGCTGACGAAGATGACATGGACAACATGGATGACATGTCCATGGACGACATCTACGGCGATCCCTATGCGGATGATGCCTATGGGGATGATCTGTATAGCGATGACCCCTATGCGGAAACCGCGGCGGCGCCGGTAGACACCTCCGGCGCGCCACTGCTGGACGTTCATTGCGAGAGTCGCGATCACGCGGTAGCAGTGGGCGGCTACGGCTATTATCTGGAGACCACTGATGGTGGCGCGACCTGGAGCAAGAATGCCCAGGCGTTGACGAATAATGATGGCTGGCATCTTTACGGGTACGCGGCTGCGCCAGAGAGCAGTGATCGCTACCTGGTCGGGGAAAAAGGCATCATTTTCCGCTCTTCTGACAAGGGGAAAACCTGGGAGACGCTGACCAGTCCCTATGAAGGCACGCTCTTCGGTGTCACGCCTGTGTCTGATTACCAGGTGCTGGCCCATGGCCTGCAAGGCAATGTGTGGTTGACAGCCAATCGTGGCAGTAGCTGGGTCAAGGTGCCCAGCGGTCTCAGTCGTGGTGTGAATGACGGTGCGGTGCTGGATGACGGCACCGTGGTGTTGGTTACCAATGCCGGCGGCATTCTCACCAGCCATGATGGCGGACAAACCTTCTCCCTGCGGTTCCTGCCGGACCGCGAATCCATCTCCGCAGTACTGCCCCGCAAGAAGGGTGGCATTCTGGTCGCCGGCCAGGGTGGTGTGCGCGTGATTGAAGACGTGAAATAAGGGGCACAGCATGTCAGGTCGTATTTCCAAAACCATCGCCGACGGGCTGTTCTCCATTCGTCCCGTCGTGTTGCTGCTGTTTGTTGCCGCAACGGTATTGCTGGCGCTGCAGGCCAGCAAGATTCAGCTGAACACGGACATTCGCAAGATGGTTCCCCTGGACCATCCTTACATTCAGAACTTTTTCGAACACAAGAATGACCTGAGCCTGGGCAATGATATCCGTGTGATAGTCGCGGAAACCCAGGATGAGGATATTTTCAATGCAGACTATATGGCTGCGTTGAAGGAAGTCACTGACGAGGTCTTTGCCCTTGATGGCGTGGATCCCAGCAAGATCAGTTCCCTGTGGACCAGCAATGTGCGCTGGAACGAAGTCACAGAACAGGGGTTCCAGGGTGGGGAAGTGATCCCGGCTGGCTATGACGGGTCAGAAGCCACTCTGGAGGAGCTGCGCACCAATGTGCTGCGGTCTGGTCAGGTGGGCCGTCTGGTGGCGGACAATTTCCAGTCCAGTGTGGTCCATGCGCACTTGCTCAATGCCCTGGGTGAGAATGGTGTGGATGTGCCTGCACTGTCCGCCCGCCTGGAGGAGATTCGCGACACCTATCAGGACAAGTACCCTAACGTGCGTATCCATATCGTCGGCCTGGCCAAGAAAGCCGGCGATGTGATGGCGGCGGCGGAAGAAGTGGCCATGTTCTTCTTCTTCACCCTTGCCCTGATTGCGGTTTTGCTGCTGATGGATACCCGCTGCCTTCGCAGTGCGCTGACGGTGACGGCCTGTTCCTTTGTGGCAGTAATCTGGCAACTGGGGATCGTCAGCACCTTGGGGTTCACTATTGATCCCTATTCCATGCTGGTGCCTTTCCTGGTCTTTGCGATTGCGGTGTCCCATGGTGTACAGATCGTCAACACCCTGGCGAATTATGCGGCAGAAGGGCAGAGCCCGCTGGATGCGGCGCGCAATACCTTCCAGGCCCTGTATGTCCCGGGCATGGTGGCACTGGTGTCTGATGCCATTGGTTTCCTGACCCTGTACATCATTGATGTGGGTGTGATTCGCGAACTGGCCATGGCTGCCAGTATCGGTGTGGCAGTGATCATTATCACCAACCTGATCATCGTGCCGATGATACTTTCCTACCTGGGCGTCAGCGGGGCTTCCGTCCGCAAGATCCAGGCAGGAGAGAAGAAGGACCATCCACTGGCAGGCCTGTTTGCCCGTTTTACCCGTACTCCCCTGGCGGCACTTTCTATCGTCGTAGCCGTGGCCGGTTACGGTGTGGGCATCTACATGAGCCAGGACCTGAAAATTGGTGATCTGGACAAAGGGGCCCCTGAATTGTGGCCGGACCCGTGTGAAGAGATGGATTGTCCACGGGGTTACGAGCCCAAGCCACGCTACCGCTACAACCATGATGTGAATTTCCTGGTATCCAACTACTCCGTGAGTGCGGATGTGCTGGTGGTGATGGGCAAGACACCGGTGGAATCCTGCAACACCTATCCGGCCATGCAGACCGTGGATGATCTGTCGTGGACGTTGCGAAACGTGGAAGGGGTGCAGGATGTGGTGACGATTGCTTCCGCCACCAAACTGATTGCCACCAACATGAATGAAGGCTCCCTGAAGTGGGCGACCATTTCCCGGGACCAGTATGCCCTCAACAATGTGATGGGTTTCATGCCGGATAGCCTTTATAACCTGGATTGCTCGCTGACTCCGGTCTACGTATTCCTGGATGACCATAAGGCGGAGACCCTGGATCGCGTCACCGCGGCGGTGGCCGATTTCGCTCAAGCGCGGAACAATGAAGAGGTTATCGAGTTCAAATTGGCATCCGGTAACGCGGGTGTGGAAGCGGCTACCAACCAGACCATTGAAGCCAGTCAGTACCCGATGCTGGCGCTGGTTTACGCCGTGGTCTCCATTTTGGTGTTGATTGCTTTCCGCTCCATTCGTGCCGTGATCTGTATCATCGTGCCGCTGGGCCTGACGTCCATCCTTTGTCAGGCGCTGATGGCGCAACTGGGTATTGGCGTGAAAGTGGCCACTCTCCCTGTGATTGCCCTGGGCGTGGGTATCGGGGTGGATTACGGTATCTATATCTACAGCAAGTTGTCCCAGTATCTGAAGCAGGGCATGGACCTGGAGTCTGCCTATAAGGAAACCCTCAAGACCACCGGTAAGGCGGTCGCCTTTACCGGCATCACCCTGGCGGTGGGCGTGATCTTCTGGGTATTCAGTTCCATCAAGTTCCAGGCTGACATGGGGATCCTGCTGACCTTCATGTTCCTGTGGAACATGATCGGTGCGCTCTGGCTGTTGCCGGCTCTGGGCCGCTTCCTGCTCAAACCGGACGCCTCCGGTGCCGGTCAGAAAAGCTGACTGACGCGCTGGTTTCGTTGGTTACTTCAAGCCCGGCTTCGCCGGGCTTTTTTTGCCTGGGTGACAGGTGATCGTCCGGACAAGGTGTGGGGCCCTGTCCGACACAAAGCATCGAAGTGCCCGGGTAGCTTGGCTATAATGCCGGCCATTATCAGAATCCGGGTTGTCCCATGCTGTATTCCCTTGCTCGCCCCCTGCTGTTTTCCCTGTCAGAAGAACATGCCCACGAGCTGACGCTGGCCATGCTGCGTAAGCGTGCCGGCAAATTGTGGCCCGGGAGCGTGCCGGCATCGCCCCGGGAAGTCATGGGTATCGAGTTCCCCAACCCGGTCGGGCTGGCAGCCGGCCTGGACAAGAATGGCGATTGCATTGATGGTCTGGCGGATCTGGGATTCGGTTTTATCGAGGTTGGCACAATTACACCGCGCCCGCAGCCGGGCAACCCGCAACCCCGTTTGTTCCGCCTGCCCAAGGCAGAGGCGCTGATCAATCGCATGGGGTTCAACAATCTGGGGGTGGACTACCTGGTCGGTGCAGTGAAAAAGAGCCGTTACAATGGTGTGCTGGGCATCAATATCGGCAAGAACAAGGACACACCCGTAGAGGATGCGGTGCAGGACTACCTGGCCTGCCAGCAAAAAGTCCATGCCTATGCGACCTATCTGGTGGTGAATGTGTCTTCCCCCAATACTCCCGGCCTGCGAACCCTGCAGCATGGGGATGCGCTGGATGAATTGCTCGGCACCTTGCGGGAGGCCCAGACCCGGCTGGACCAGCAGCATCGACGTCGTGTCCCGCTGGTAATCAAGATTGCGCCGGATAACAGCGAGGAAGAACTCCGGGCCATGGCGGAAGCCTTCGTGCAGCATGGTATTGACGGGGTTTGCGTGGGCAATACCACCCTGTCCCGTGAAGGAGTGCAGGGGCTGCCGAATGGTAGTGAGCAGGGCGGCTTGAGTGGGGCGCCCCTGAAGCCGATCGCCAACCGGGCCCTGGCGACTATGAGCGACACCCTGAAGGGGCGTATTCCGATCATCGGGGTGGGGGGCATCAACAGTGCAGAGGATGCTCTGGAGAAACAGCGTCTGGGTGCGGATCTGGTGCAGATTTATAGCGGCCTGATTTATCAGGGGCCGGGATTGGTTGGCGAAATCGCTCGCGCCTGGCCGAAGTCACTCTGAGCGAGTCGGCAGCCATTAAAAAGGGCCCGGGAGGGGCCCTGTAGGTCGGCGCTGAACGCGTCGGCGCGATGTTGAACTGGGTAGAGGGTTATCCGATATTTTTCAGGTTCTGGATGCTGGCAACGCCGAGCATGCCTTGTGCGAAATGGGCGCGACCTTCACGCCAACCACCCATCCAGTTAGTTCGGGCACTGAGGGTGCCGAACGGGCAGTCTTCTCGGGATTTTCCATCGAGGCCGGCGTTGTAACCCCGGCTGTAAGCGCGATCGTCTTTGTTTCGTTTTTGTCGCTTCATAGACGCTTTCCCTTTCACAGATAGCGGTATTGAAATTGACCCCTGGCAGAGAACAAGGCCAGTCATCGGGGTCGACCATTTCAGTATGGGAAAGCGCTGGGGTAGTGTCGAATATCATGTAGCAATATGGTCAGTGCTTGTTAAGCATATGACGTATAAAGGACAGCTTGATGACGGTTTCTGTAACGCATTGAAAGTTAAATACTTAATTTTTGCGTTGGACGGAAAACAGTCACTTACGAGGTATTAATCATGGAATTTGTGGCCACCAGCATGCCCGGTCTCGCCGAGTTGCTGGCCGACGAACTGTCGTCACTGGGCATATCGGTAACAGAAACCGGTCGCGCCCATGTCGTGTTTTCCGGCGGTACGGCGGATGCCCTGAAGGTGTGCCTCTGGTCGCGTCTGGCGGAGCGGGTCCTGTTACCCTTGGCGACCCTGGGCGTGACCCCGGATATTGCCCCGGAAAAGCTGGCGGCCAGCCAGGATTGGTTGGCGCTGGTGGGCAATGACGCCCCCCTGCATATCCATCTCGAGCATGGCGCAGGGGTGCGGGGGGATAACCGCATCAGTACCAAGCGCTTTATTCAGGCCTTGCCGTCCCAGTTCACCATTTCCCGGGATGCGCGGGGCAGTTGTTGTCTCCGGGCCCGGCTTGATCTGAACGAGGCCCATCTCTGGCTGGATCTGGCGGGAGACCCCTTGCACCGACGGGGCTATCGCCTGGCGGGGGGGCGGGCGCCGCTGCGTGAAACCCTCGCTGCCGCCATGCTCTGGGCCGCCGGCTGGCGCCAGTCTCAGACGCTGCCGGCGTTGCTGGATCCATTTTGTGGTTCCGGCACTCTGCTGATTGAGGCGGCGCAGATTGCTGCGGGCCATGCGCCGGGAGGCCAGCGCAGGCATTTCGGTTTTCAGCAGTGGCGGGGTTGTCGCCGCCAGCTCTGGGAGGCTGCTATGGCGGAGGCCGCCGAAAGCCTGCGTCGACCTGTGCCTACCCTGTCACTGAAAGGCTTTGATGCGGATGGGCGAGCCATTCAGCTGGCTCAGCAGAATGCCGAGCGTGCTGGCGTTCGTCAGGCTATGCACTTCGAGCGACGTGAGCTGGGGGCGTTGCGCCCCCGGGATTTTGCGGACGCCGGGCTGTTGGTGGCCAATCCGCCCTGGGGAGAACGACTGGATGAACAACAGCAGGCAGGCTGGCTGCATTTTGCCCTGGGACGGGTACTGGCCCAGCACGCCCCGGGCTGGCACGCTGTCCTGCTGGGGGCCGATGCGGAAGTCATGGACCGCTCCGGCATGACCCTAGAAGGCCAGTGGCGACTGAAGAACGGACCCTTTAACAATTTCATCCGCCTGTATCAGCCCCGTCAGATGACGCAGCCACCGGTGGTGAGTATCGCAGAGACGTCGGCGTTTGAGGTGCCCGAGGCGGCGCAGCCGCTGGTCAATCGTCTTCGCAAGAATGGCAAACACCTGCGGCGCTGGCTGGAGCGTGAGGATATCCAGTGTTATCGGCTCTACGACCGGGATTTGCCCGAGTTCAATGTGGCCGTCGATATCTATGGCGATCAGGTGCTGGTTCAGGAATTCAAGGCGCCCAAGACCGTGGACCCGGAGAAGGCGAAACAGCGGCGTGATCTGGCAGTGACAGCCGTCAGAGCGGCGCTGGGGGTTCACCGCGAGCAGGTGCATCTGCGCACCCGTGAGCGCCAGAAAGGCAACCAGCAGTACCAGAAACTGGATGGGCAGGGACGCTATCGCCTGGTGCGTGAAGGGCGTGCCCATCTGTTGATTAATCTGCAGGATTATCTGGATACCGGCCTGTTCCTCGATCATCGGCCCACACGATTGAAAATTGCGGAGGAAGCCAGCGGCAAGCGCTTCCTCAACCTGTTTGCCTACACGGGCTCCGCCACCGGGCCTGCCGCGGTAGGCGGTGCCAAGCGCACGGTGACCGTGGACGCGTCCAAGCGGTATCTGGACTGGGCAGCCTGCAACCTGGCGGCCAACGGCTTTTCCACCGATCAACACGAGCTGGTGCGTGCGGATACCATGCGCTGGCTGGACGAGTGTCGAGAACAGTTTGACCTGGTGTTCTGCGACCCGCCTACCTTTTCCAACAACAAGTCCCGGAGCGACTTTGTGGTCGAGGAGCATCATGCTGAGTTGATCCGCAAGATCATGCGCCGGCTTGAACCCGGGGGCGTGTTGTACTTTTCCTGCAACTACCGCCGTTTCGAACTCGATCCGAGTATCAGCAAGTGGTACCAGGTGGATGACATCAGCCGCTGGAGTATCCCGGAGGATTTTCGTCGCAACGACAAGATCCATGTGTGCTATGCCATTCGGCATGTGGAGGACTGATGAGCGTTGTGTTGTATACCACCGTAGGTTGCCATCTCTGCGATCAGGCGTCGGAACTGGTAGCGATGGTGGCGCCCGGTGTGACCCTGACACGGGTGGATGTGGCCGAGGATGATGCATTGCTGGCCCGTTATGGTGAGCGGATTCCTGTACTCATGACAGCGGGTAGGGAGCTGGCCTGGCCCTTTGGTCTGCTGGATGTACAGCAGTTTCTGGCAGACAGCGATTGATGCAGATTTCACAGCGGTGCGGCCAGAATTGGTCTTATGGAAACCATAAGCCCGAAAAAGCTGCACAAGCGCAACGCTGACGAGATCGAAATCTTCTCGGCCTGCCTCTCGGTCTGCACCGTCAAGGTCCGTTTCGGTGATCGTTGGTACTGGGTCGCCGATGATGCCGGCAAGTTGATGCGCTTCAATGGCCCGGAGCATGCCAACAACCAGCTGCAAAGCCTGTCTACGGACATGGCCCACTTGCTCCATCATTCTTCCCACGCCGAAATGGTCGGCCAGCCGGAAGGGGAGGTGATCCCCCCCCTTACGGGTGCGCTTCCATTGGCGAAGTCAGTCCTGAAAGTCTCGGTGCGTACCCCGCAGAGGGCCATTGGAGTGAGGGGAATAATCCGTAAACGCCTGTGTGGCGTGGTGCCTGCATCGGAAAGGTGCCATGTCAGTGCTCTTCAATTGCGACCTGAACACCGTTTCCAGAACGGAGCGAGTGGAATGCTTGTCCTCAGGCCTCAGATTCAAACAGCGCTCGTGCATTGTTGAATGTCATTTGCGCCACGCGATTCACATTCTGGTTTCGTAAACTTGCCACCCGCTCACCAATCCAGGGCAGCAACGATGGCTCGTTGCGCCGCTTTTTGGGGGGCGATTCCGGCAAGTCCCGGGGCAGCAAATAGGGTGCATCGGTTTCCAGCAACAGGCGGTTGTCCGGGATATTGTGAATCAGTTCGGCCAGTGGTTTGCCCCGTCTTTCATCACAGACCCAACCGGTGATACCGATATGGCAGTCCAGATCCAGGTAATCAAACAGGGCGCGCCTGGACCCGGTAAAGCAGTGCACGACCGCGCCGGCGAGATGGTCGCGGTGGGCTTTGAGAATGGGGAGGAAGCGCTCGTGTGCGTCGCGTTCGTGAAGGAACACGGGTAACCGGTATTCTACCGCCAGAGCCAGCTGGGCCTCGAAGGCCCGTTCCTGATCCGGACGCGGCGAGAAATCGCGGTTGAAGTCCAACCCCATCTCGCCTGCGGCTTTCACGTTGGTATTGGCCAGTAACTCCCGTAACGCACTCTCCAACCCGGGAGAGTAGAAACGGGCACTGTGAGGGTGGAGTCCCGCCGTGGCAAAGAGGTCATCATGCTGATCTGCCAGAACAATTGCCTGGCGAGATTCTTCCACGTTGGTACCGGTTAGCAGTTGCCAGGTGACTCCGGCAGAACGGGCACGTTCCAGTACGGCATCCCGGTCGTCCTGGAACTGCTTGTCGGTCAGGTTGACGCCAATATCAGCCCAGAGAGGAATGCCGGTCTCGCAGTGAGAAGTGTGCGTTTCGTTCATCGGATGACTCCGCCAGTTGTTCGCGGAGGGATTCTACCCGACGCCGGTTGGCACCTAAATCCCAGTAACCGACCCGGGAGGCAGAGCGGACCTCCACGACGCCATTTTCCCTCACGAAGAAAGTGACGTCGTCAACGAAGCGCAGCAGGCGGCTGGTAAACCGGGCCTGTATGCGCGATTGACCGACCACATCGAACTCAACTCGCGGCAGGTTGCTCAGCAAGGCCTTGATCCGCCCCATGCTTTCACTGCGATTAGTGGCCACCTGAAGAGGGGCAATCCGGTGACGGTCCTGACTTGCCAGGCTGGAAACACAGTTGGGCGAGTCAGGGCAAGGGGCGAGCAGATGGGTATCAGACATGGCGACAGCACTCATCAGCAAAATGGCAACACTAGTAAGAGTTCGGATCACGAATCAGTCCCACAAAAATACCCTCGATGATCAGTTGATCCGCCGGTACCTTGATCGGCTCATAGGCTTCATTGGCTGGCAACAGGGTAGCGCTGGATTTGTTCAACTTTAGGGTCTTTACCGTGACTTCTTCGTCAATCCGTGCAACCACAATTTCGCCGGAGCGGGCCACGTTGGATTTGCGCACGGCAATCAGGTCGCCATCGAAGATACCTGCCTCGATCATGCTGTCACCCTGAACCTTCAGGAGGTAGGTGGGGCGCTGCTTGAACAGCCCCTGGGGCACCGGAACGGTACGCTCCACATTTTCGATGGCTTCGATGGGGACCCCGGCGGCGACTTTCCCCACCACCGGGAGCTCTTCTTCGGACCAGAAGGCATTGTCGAGCAACTGAATGCCCCGGGAGCGGTCACTGTGAAGCTTGATGAATCCCTTGCGTTCCAGTGCGCGCAAATGGTCTGAAGCGGCATTTTTGGACTGAAAACCCATGATGTCGGCAATTTCCGCGCGAGTAGGCGCCATGCCGGTATCGGCCAGGCATTCGCGAATGCAGTCCAGCACTTGCTGCTGGCGATCAGTGAGTTTGCTGCTCATAACCTTCTCCATGTTTCCCGCAGGATGTCAGGTTCCGTCGACTGGAGACTCATCGGGGCTCCAGGCCCGCCTGTGTGTCAGTGAAAACTGACATGCAGTGCTACATGACCGATGCTAGCACAGGTACTGATAATATGAACAGTGCTATTTGAACAGTGACGAAACGTCAGGATGAGAGGTTTGTCTGCGGTTGCCGTTGCCCTGTGCAAAGACTGGCACTAGCATACCAAGTGCCTATCAGGATGTTCTTGCTGAGGCCGTCATGGTTCTGCAGGCAGACTCCTGGGGAGCAGACTTTTTCCATCAGAGCAGGGGATAGTAGATGGAACAGGCCAATAATAATGATTTCGGCCAACAGCGGATTCGGCATTTGTTATCCGGCGTGCCGTTCTTCAATGAAATTGCCCGTGATGAAGCCGGTGAATTCGCTCAGCTTGAGCACAATACCCGTTTGTGGGTTGCCGGCTCCGGGGACACGGTGATTCGGGCGGGGGATGTGGATTCGACCCTGTATTTCCTGCTGCGGGGGCAGCTGGAAGTTCTTACCGAGAGCGCCGGTGAGCCTCCTTTGTATTATGTCTCTCCGGGTGAGGTTTTCGGGACGTTATCCATGCTGCTTGGTACACCCCGCAGCGCCACTATCAAGGTCTCCGACAACGCCCGCGAAGCGGTGTTGGCGAGCCTGGATTTCAATGACTTCAATGAGGACGACAGTCCCTATTCGCTGGCCACCCGCCTGGCGTTCTTTCACATGATTGTGCACCACATCCGCTGGACTCTGGAGGTCAAGCGCATGCAGTCCCCGGATCATGAACTGGTCCATTCCATGCGTAAGCTGCCGGTTTTTCATGGAGAAAAGGGGAGCCGGGAAGAGCTGGCGGCCCTCAAGGTGCAGGCCCAGGGGTTGGCGGAATTGTTGTGCCGCTGGAACGAAGAAGGACAGGAGGGGACGGGGGCGTTGCAGCTAACGTGAAGGCAATTGATAGTTAATAATGAATAGTGCGCGTTTTGGAGTATAAGTCATTGAAACGAAAGAGGCCGCGTCCCTACTCTGGGTGCGGCCTCTTTCGTTCACAAAACAGAAAATCTGGTCCGCGAAATTATTAAGTATTAATTGCCTTTCTGATCCACCTTCACCGCCAACACATCACAATGCGCCCCGGGTACCAGGCCGCGGGCCGTTGAGCCCAGCAGGAGTGCCAGGCCGCTGCGGGTGTGGCTGCCTACCACGATCAGGTCTGCGCCCAACTTGTCGGCCTGGTCAAGAATGGTTTTCTCAATGGAACCCAGCTCCACATGCACGTTCTCTGCGGGGATCTGGTAACGGCCAGCATAGGTATCGGCCATGTCTCTGGCCTGATCCATCAGACCGCTTTGCAAGTCCGTGACATCCATGGGCACATCAGCACCGTAGGCGAGTGCCAGGGGTTCGATCACGTGGATCAGATGCAACTCGCCATCGTTGCCGGCAAGCACCCCGGCGGCCCGTGACAGCACCTGGGCTGACTCATCGCTGCAATCAATGGCAACCAGAATTCGGCGATAGGGACTGGGCACGGTTCTCTCCCTGAAGCAGTGGCTTTCCCGCAGTATAACGCGCTTTGGGTGGCTTGCCAGAACCTCTTTCTCACCGTGAGGGTTGCCGATGACCCTGTCTCTGGTCTACTACTAAAAAAGGCAGGGAGGAAGGCTCTGGATAACAGCAGAGCTTGACCCGGCCATACCGGCGCTGTCTAAATAGCGCCCGAAGACGACTCGCGCCCTGCATGTCACGGTCGCGAATCGACGCTCTGTTCAACAAACCGCCGCCATCGAGAACCTGAGAATGGGAAAATCTCTTGTCATTGTGGAGTCGCCTGCCAAGGCCAAGACCATCAACCGCTACCTGGGCGACGACTTCGTAGTGAAGTCCAGCGTCGGCCATGTGCGCGATCTGCCGGTCAGTGGTGGCTCCAAGAAGAGCACCCCTCAGGAGCGGGCCAAGGAGGCGGCCTATACCCGCTCCCTGCCCAAAGAGGAGCGCGAGGCTTATAAAAAGAAGAAGGCCAAGGCCCAGTTGATCAACCGCATGGGCGTGGATCCGGAGCATGGCTGGAAGGCCCACTACGAGATCCTGCCGGGCAAGGAAAAGGTGATCGACGAGCTCAAGCGACTCGCTGCCAAAGCAGATCGTATCTACCTGGCGACGGATTTGGACCGCGAAGGGGAGGCGATTGCCTGGCACCTGCGGGAAGTGATCGGGGGTGACGACACCCGGTTTGACCGGGTGGTATTCAACGAGATTACCAAGAAGGCCATCCAGGCGGCCTTCGAGCAGCCCGGCAAACTGGATCTGAGCCGGGTGGAAGCCCAGCAGGCCCGCCGTTTTCTGGATCGGGTGGTGGGCTTCATGATTTCGCCGCTGTTGTGGGAAAAGATTGCCCGGGGTCTCTCTGCCGGCCGGGTGCAATCCGTGGCAGTGGAGCTGGTAGTAGAGCGCGAGCGGGAAATCCGTGCCTTTATCCCGGAAGAGTTTTGGGAAATGCACAGTGACACTCACAGCGATCAGGGCGACGCTCTGCGGCTGGAAGTGGCAAAACACAAGGGTGAGACCTTCCGGCCGGACAATGGTGATGATGCGGAAAAGCATCGCCAGGCATTGCTGCAGGCCGGCGCACTAACCATTACCCAGCGGGAGCAGCGACCTACCCGGTCCAAGCCTTCAGCCCCCTTTATTACCTCCACTCTGCAGCAGGCGGCCAGTACCCGCCTGGGATTCGGGGTGAAGAAAACCATGATGATGGCCCAGCGTCTTTATGAAGCCGGTCATATCACCTACATGCGTACCGACTCCACCAATCTGAGCAGCGACGCGGTGGCCGCTTGTCGAGACTGGATCGGGGAAAAACTGGGTGACAAGTATCTGCCCGAGAAGCCGCTGTCCTACAGCAGCAAGGAAGGGGCCCAGGAAGCGCACGAAGCGATTCGCCCCTCCGATGTGCGCCGTACCTCTGATTCCCTTAAAGACATGGAGCGGGATGCCCAGCGCCTGTATGAGCTGATTCGTCGCCAGTTCATTGCCTGCCAGATGCCCCCGGCGGAATACCTGAGTACTACGCTGACGGCCACGGGTAATGATTACGAGCTGAAGGCCAAAGGGCGGATCATGAAGTTCGATGGCTGGACCCGCATTCAGCCACCGGCATCTCGCAAGGGCCAGGAAGATACCTTGCTACCGGATGTGAAAGAGGGCGACAGCCTGACCATCGATCAGGTGGACATTGATCAACATTTCACCAAGCCCCCGGCCCGCTATACGGAAGCCAGCCTGGTGAAAGAGTTGGAGAAGCGGGGTATTGGTCGTCCGTCCACCTATGCGGCGATCATCTCCACCATTCAGGATCGGGGTTATGTGCGTCAGGATAGCCGCCGTTTCTACGCGGAAAAGATGGGCGATATCGTCACTGACCGGTTGGTGGAAAATTTCCCCAACCTGATGGACTACAGCTTTACCGCTCGTATGGAAGAAACCCTGGACGAGATCGCGGAAGGACACCGTAACTGGCAGGACGTGCTGGATGAGTTTTACCGGGATTTTGTGGCCAAGCTGGAGGCGGCCCAGGGGGAAGGCAGTGGCAAACAGGCCATTGGTGGCATGCGAGCCAACCTGCCCACCGACACGGATATCGCGTGCCCGACCTGTGGCCGGCCGATGCAGATTCGCACCGGCTCTACCGGTGTTTTCCTGGGCTGCTCCGGTTACAGCCTGCCGCCCAAGGAACGTTGTACCGCCACCCTGAATCTGCTGCCCGGTGAGGAAGCGGAGGCCGTGAACGCGGATGACGAGGAAGCGGAAGCCAAGGAGCTACGCAAGAAAAAGCGTTGTCCGAAGTGTGGCACGGCCATGGAAAACTACCTGATCGACGAAAAGCGCAAGCTGCACATTTGCGGTAATAATCCGGACTGTGATGGTTATGTGGTCGAGCAGGGCGAGTTCCGCATCAAGGGTTACGACGGGCCGGTTCTGGAGTGTGAAAAGTGCGGTAACGAGATGCAGCTACGCACCGGTCGTTTTGGCAAGTTCTTCAAGTGCACCAACGATGCCTGCGGTAATACCCGCAAGCTGCTGAAGAACGGCGAGCCGGCTCCGCCGCGGGCTGATCCGATTCCCATGCCGCATCTGCAGTGTGAAAAATACGACGATGACCATTATCTGCTGCGTGACGGTGCTTCCGGTCTGTTTCTGGCCGCCAGCAAGTTCCCGAAAAACCGGGAAACCCGGCCTCCGCTGATCATGGAAATCCAGAGCGTTGCCGAGCAGCTGGATCCCAAGCACAAGTACCTGGCCGATGCGCCGGCGAAAGACCCGGACGGTAACCCCGGGGTGCTGCGTTACAGTCGCAAGGCGAAAGAGCAGTACGTGATGAGCGAGATCGACGGCAAGGCCACCGGCTGGATGGCATTCTACCGGGATGGCAAGTGGGTCGAGGAGCAGACCAAGAAGAAGGCGCCCGCCAAGAAGAAAGCGGCTGCCCGGAAGAAGAAGGCCCCGGCCAAGAAAAAGGCCGCCGCCAAGAAGTTCTGATCTGGAGTGGCGTCCCACAGCACGGCCGGTGGGACGCCCGCGCAAGGCCCCGGGAGGTGAATGGCGCACGGCGTCAGTGCTTTCCGGTCGGCGCCGTTGAGGCCCCATGATCTTCCCTGAAAGACTGACTCGCTACGTGATCAACGGCAGCGGGCAAGCACAAACGAGTACTATCCCATGTCACGAATGGTCAGAGACAATGCGGTCAGCGGTCTGCGTGAGCGGATCTATTTCGCTCAGGCCCTGCTGCGTCAGCTCACCCGCGAGCAGGCTGACGCTGCGCCGGCGATACGCCTGGCCTTGCGCAGTGCGGTGATTTTCCATCTCTATTCTTCCCTGGTGGGGCTGGCCCGACAGTCAGCCAAGACCTATCAAGTGGCCGGTGCGGATCATCTGTTCAGCCTGGCCGCGCTGGTCCAGGCGTTTCGTGATTCCGAGGTAGAGGCGCCGGAAATAGCCATTCTCGGTCAAGCGCTGGCGGACCGGGGCGATCTGGTGGCCTGGCTGGACGCCGACATGCAGAACGCCATGGGCGCTGCAGGCCTGGCGCGGCGCCCGGCGCCTCCCAGCGAGGCGAATGCCCTGAACCTGATGGCCGAAGATCGCTATGCTCCCCTGGCGGACGGTGACATGGAACGCCTGGCGCAGGCCGTGCAGCGGGTCAGCGAGCTGGTGGAGCATTGTGTGGGGTATCTGGAAGAGTGGTGAAGGTAGTTGACAGTTGCTAGTGGACAGTTGACAGCTCGCGTACAGGACAATGCTTTAACTTCCAACGTATGAGGCCGCGCCCACGCTCTGGGCGCGGCCTCATACGTTAAAAACTCAGACTGTATTCAATCGCGTAGCTGTCCACTATCAACTGTCAACTAATTTTGGCCCCTTCAGCATCTCCCTATCCGCTATCCTCCTATCATGGTAAACACGCTGTCACCCCTGATGGTGTGATTCAGACAACAATCAATCCGAGGTGCTCCATGAAAGTACGCCTGCTGTTGGCTGGCCTGGCTCTGGCTTGTGCCGTCCCTGTTCTCCATGCCCAGACGCCGGAAGAGAGGGGGCTGGAAATCGCCCGCGAAGCGGATCGACGTGGCGAGGGGTTTGGAGACTTTCAGGCGGACATGAGGATGGTGCTCATCACCAGCCGGGGGGATACCGCCGAGCGGGCGTTGCGGGTCAAGACCCTGGAAGGGGATGGGGAGGAAGAGGGCGACAAAAGCCTGACCATCTTCGACACGCCCCGTGATGTTCGTGGCACAGCACTGCTGACCTACAGCTACAAGACTCGGGATGATGATCAGTGGCTGTACCTGCCAGCTCTGCGCCGGGTAAAAACCATCGCGTCGCGCAATAAATCCGGTCCCTTCATGGGCAGTGAGTTCAGCTTCGAGGACATGCGCGGTCAGGAGGTGGAGAAATACACCTACGAGTACCTGCGCGACGAATCCTGCGGGGAACTGACCTGCTTCGTAATGGCGCGTTATCCCTCCGACGAGAATTCCGGCTATACCAAACAGATTGTCTGGATTGATCAGCAGGAGTACCGCACCTGGAAAGTGGAGTACTACGACCGCAAGCAGTCCTTGCTGAAGACGCTGACGACCCATGGTTTCCAGCAGTATCAGGATAAGTTCTGGCAGCCGGCCAAGATGAGCATGGTTAACCACCAGACCGGCAAGGCCACGGACCTGTTCTGGAGCAATTACCGTTACAGTACCGGTCTCTCCGAGGCGGATTTCACCCAGAACAGCCTCAAGCGGGCGCGTTGATGATGGCGTGGCGAGACGGTCTGGTGGCGCTGGTGTTGCTGCCATCGCTGGTCAGTGGTTGGCAAGTGCGGGGCGAAGCCGGAGCAGAAGGGCGCTACTTTACCCAGCAATCCCCGTATCCGGCAGCGGATTATTCCACCAACGGGGCCCTCTCTCTGAAAGGGGAAGTCTTCCATGAGTGGAATGATCGAAATGACCTGTTCACCTTCATTCCCTACGCCCGGGTGGACGAGCATGACGCGGAACGCACCCATGCGGATATTCGCGAGCTCTCCTGGATTCATGTGGGCCGCGGCTGGGAGTCCCGGGTCGGGATCCGCAAGGTGTTCTGGGGGGTGACCGAGGGCCGGCATCTGGTGGATATCATCAACCAGACCGACCTGGTGGATCAGGTGGATGGCGAGGAAAAGCTTGGGCAACCCATGATAAACCTCTCCACCGTGCGTGACTGGGGCATTGTCGATGTGTTCGTGTTGCCAGGGTTCCGCGAGCGGACTTTCGCCGGAGAAGCGGGGCGACCTCGCACCCCTTTGCCGGTATCCGATGACGCGCGCTATGAATCCGCTGCCGAGGCGCAGCGCGTGGACGTGGCACTGCGTTACCAGCAATATTTCAGCAACGGCCTGGAACTGGCCCTGTCGCATTTCTCGGGTACCAGCCGTGAGCCACTGCTGATACCCGAGACACTCAGCCCTCAGGCGTTGCAGAGCCTGCTGCTCACGGGCCGTCTTCCTGTCGGTGCTGATCCGGAGCTGGTGCCGCTGTATAACGTGATCGACCAAACGGGGCTGGAACTGCAATACCTGAACAGTGGCTGGTTGTGGAAGTTGGAGGCGATCTCGCGCGCGGGTCAGGGGGAGCGTTTCACGGCGCTGGATGGGGGCTTCGAATATACCCAGGTGGGGGTGTTCGGGACCGCCGCGGACCTGGGCTGGTTACTGGAATATCTGTGGGAAGACCGGGATGAGGCGCTGGCATCACCGTTCCAGGATGATGTGTTGCTGGGCACTCGTTTCACGTTCAACGATGTGGCTTCCACGGACATCCTCGCCGGGATTATTTATGACCTGGAAAACCAGGAGAAAGCCATCAGCCTGGAGTCCAGCCGACGTTTTGGCGCCAATCTCAAGGCCTCTCTCGAAGCGCGCTTTTACACCGACACGGCCGAGCCGCTTACCGCATCCGGGCTGTATCTCTCTGCCTTGCAGGGCAGGTCGGATAATCCGGGGTTGAGTCCGGTTAGTCGCTCGGACTTCATTCAGGCGGAACTGGTGTATTACTTCTGAGATTGCAAGTTACAAGTTGAAAGTGACAAAGCGCGGGCTGGTTATGGTGCCACCAGACACAGGCCAGAGCCGCGCCGCACGGATAAGAAAAAAATATACCCCCGAATTCCCAGTGAGCTAGCTCGTGAGCGTTTATGAGCGGCGGCGCGGCGCCGAGAGTCAATGTTTAGCACAAGCCCTCGCCGCGCTTTGCAACTTGTAACTTGCAACT
>JAZAJX010000039.1:0-12588 GCA_036230225.1 Pseudomonadota bacterium
ACCACGGGCTGGTGGCCCCCCCAACGCGGGGGGCGCCCCCTCCTGCTCTGAACCTCCTCCGGTGCTCTTTCGCGCGTTATTAACTATTAACTATTCATTTTTAACTGATTTTCTCTGCCATATGGCCGCCAACAATGATCCGGACAGATTGTGCCAGACACTGAACAGGGCGCCGGGCAGGGCGGCCAGGGCCGAGAAGTGCTGGACGGCCAGGGCGACGGCGAGGCCGGAATTCTGCATGCCCACTTCGATGGCCAGGGTGCGTGCCCGTTTTGCATCCAGGCGTAGCAGTCGCGCCACGATATAGCCGCTGGCCAGTCCAAGACCATTGTGGGCCACCACTGCAGCAAAAACGGCAATGCCCGCCTGGGCGATGCGCCCCTGGTTCAGTGCCACGATAATGCCGATTACCACCACGATGGCCGTCACGGAAATCAGCGGGAAGACCGTCCGCAGTGGTGTCAGCTGATGGGAAAAACGGGTGTTGAGGAAGCACCCCACCGTCACCGGTAGCAGCACGATCTGCAGCAGAGAAATCAACATGCCATCAATGGGGACCGGGATGCGCTCTCCCAGGTACCCCCAGGTGAGCAAGGGCGTGGCAACCACTGCCACGAGCGTGGAGGCAAAGGTGATTGCCACCGATAACGCCACGTCTGCGCGAGCCAGGTAGGCAATCACATTGGACGCGGTGCCGCCGGGGCAGGCGCCAAGCAGCACCAGGCCTACCAGCAGTTCCTGCGGTAGCTGCAGGGTACGACCGATGACAAAGGCCAGCAGCGGCATCAGACTGTACTGGAGTAACACCCCCAGGCCGATGATGCCGGGTTGTCTGAGAACCCGTCGGAAGTCATCCAGGGTCAGCGACAGCCCCATACCAAACATGATCAGCATGAGCAGTGGCACAATGGCGTCCCTGCCGCCGGTAAGCAGCGCGGGTTGCCAGTAGGCCAGCAGGGAGAAAAGCAGGGCCCAGAGTGGAAAGAGTTGGGTCATGCGATGCAGCATTGTGGTCGCCTGTCAGTGTGCAAGACGCTCAGTGTAGCGGTCCATGGGAAAGACGCACAGGAGGCAGCGGTGAAGCCGGTGATTCAGGAAGAGCTATCAGGATGCGGCATAGCGGCGGTGGCCGCTCTGGCTGCTGTCAGCTATCAGCAGGTCCGTCGGCAAGCGGCGGCGTTGAACATCCTTGCCGAAGACCGCAAGCTGTGGTCCGACACCACTTACGTGCGCCGTCTGCTGTCGGCATATGACTTACGGGCCGCACCCGATGAGATCCCCTTCAGTGATTGGCAGGCCTTGCCGGACCGAGCCCTGCTGGCTATCAAATGGCACCGGGAAAACGGTATACCGTTCTGGCACTGGGTGGTGTTTGTCCGTGAAAGAGACGATGCCTTCGTGCTCGACTCGAAAAAAGCGCTGCGTCATAACGTGCGCCGCGATTTCGGTCGCATGAAACCGAAATGGTTTATTGCCGTAGACGCGTAGCGAGTACGCGGCTTGAGGTGAGAGAAACCGGTTAGCGTGCCGAAATAAAAGCCGTGAATGATTGTCTGGCTTTCAACGTTCGCTATGTGGGAACGATAGGTTGTTTGCGGCTCAAACGCTGCCTCTGTTTCTGATTCAGGCAGGGCCGATTAGCGGTTTCTCTCGGTGTGCTCTTTGCCTTCCCTGGCAAGAAATCAAAGTGCCAGACCCAGCAGCAATGGCAACAGCAGGAAGGCCAGCAGGGTGGAGATCACCACCATGGCCGCCACTTCTTCCGCGCCGCGGTTGTAGGCCCTGGCTAACAGGTAATTGAACACCGCAACGGGCATGCTGGATTCGATCAGCACCACGCCGCGCAACGGCCCCTCCAAATTCAGAGCGTTAACCAGACCCCAGCCCACCAGAAAACCGGTTGCCAGTCGCAGCGCGGCGAAGCTGGCACCACTACCCAGGTGTCGTACCTTCAGTTGCGACAGGGATACCCCCAGGGTGATCAGCATCAGCGGAATGGTCAGGTCGCCAATCAGCTTGACGGTGTTGTAGAGCCATGCCGGCAGGGACAGGTCAAAGGCCACCATGGCAATGGCGAGAAACACGGAAACCAGGATCGGGTGACGGAACAGTTTCAGGGAAAAGCCCTGACCGCTGACAATGGCCAGGCCCAGGGAAAAATGGGCTACCGAGTAAAGCATCATCCAGGCCAGCGACAGGGCCAACCCTGCTTCGCCGAAGGCAAGCATGCAGAGCGGGATGCCCATATTGCCGGTGTTGGGGAACACCAGCGATGGCAGGAAAACGCGAAAGGACTGCCCGCTCAGGCGCAACACCAGAGCGCTCACGGCAAAGGTGGCGACCAGCACTGCTAATGCGAGCCCCGCCACTTCCATCAATGCTGCCATATCCAGGTCGGTTCTTCCCAATGTGGCCACGATCAGGCAAGGCGTGGTGATGGTGGTCACCAGGGAGGTGACCATTTGCGTATCAAAAGGCTTGCCTGCCCGCGCCCAGCCATAGCCGAGACCGGCGCATAGCAATACCGGGGCGATGATGGTCCAGATGGTGGCCAGCATGATCAGTGTCATCCATGGATCGGGGAAGAGAGTGCGCAGTGTGAAAGCAGGCGCATGTCTTGTCTATGCAGGCATCACCGCACAGTTATTGACTGTGTTTGCGAAACTGGCCGGGAGTCATGCCCGACCAATGCCGGAAGGCATGGCTGAAATTGGTCTGGTCGCTGTAACCCAGTTGTTCGGCGATCTGCTCCAGAGACTGGGTGGTACCCAGCAACAGTCGCACGGCGGTTTCCCGGCGGAAGTCGGTGAGCACTGCCTGAAAGTGGGTGTGTTCGTGAGACAGGTGCCGTTTGAGGGTGCTGCGTGACATGTTCAGTGCCCGGGCCACACTTTCCTGGTCGGGTTCCACCTGTCGGCGCGCCAGCAGTTGGCGAATGCGGACGACCAGCGGAACGGCTTGCTGCTGGCGGAGCAGTCGGGTTTCGCACTGCCTGACCAGGCGGGTGTGGGTAATCGTATCGGCGTGCAGGCAGCGCCGATCCAGTTCCTGGGTGGGAACGGTCAGGCGGGAAATGACAGCATCGCCGTTCCAGTTCAGAGACAGGGCCCCGTTCAGGGTGGGCAAGGTGGTGCTGTATTCCTTGGCTATTTCCACATGGAAATGACAGGGGCTGCCGGTCAGCAGTGTCGATAAACGGATCAGGCCCGCGCAGGCATATAGCAACAGCAATTCATCCAGCAAAGGCGAGCCACTATGGGGCTGGATCTGGAGATGGCCGGCACGGGGTGTTTCAAAAAATTCCAGGCTGATTGCATTGGTCAGCAGGGGCAGTAACGCATGCAAGCCGAGTGCATCACGGAGGGTCGGTGCTGTCATGACCAGCAGGCTCAGGTTCCCCTGACTGGTCAGGCTCACCTGCTGGCCAAATTCAATGGCCAGGCGCTGGGGTTGAATTTCCGGCCAGGCGTTCAGCAGCGCTTCCAGGGATTGGGGGGACAGGCGCGCCTCGCTCAGTTGCAGCGGGTCCAGGCCGGTTTTTTCCAAATGCGCTTCCAGCCGTCGGGTGGTCGCTGCAGGAAGCAGGTCGGTGTCCATCAGCTGAAGCAGGTAATGGCCGGGGATGTAAGGGCTGGCAATGGTCATAGGCACCGTGCGAAGGAAGAGGGTGAGCCAAATTCACAATAAAACAGGCCGTGGGCACATAGGGGCGACGGGCCGTCTCTGTCCATACTTAACTTGCCATTGATCAATGGCAGGGTGGTAGCAATAAATGCTGCCAATCTGTTTACCGATTCTTTTGCTTGCTGTTTAAGGGAGACCGCCATGAATGCTGTGACTCGTATCGGGAACAAGGTGCGTCGTCTGGCCGGTGCCACGGTGGGGATTCCGCCACGCCAGATCGACTTTCACTTTGCGCAGAACAGTTCGCGCTATATGTACGGCAACAACGCCACAGCCTCGCTACACTTCGCCGTGCTCTCCGGGTTCTTCCCGCCTGGTGAAATGTTTTTTGTGGAATCGGTGCGACGTTATCGAGATCGAATTACGGATGACAGGCTGAAAGCCGCTGTTTCCGGCTTTATTGGTCAGGAGGCGATTCATAGTCGCGAGCATGATCGGCTCAATGCTTTCCTGAAAGCGCGAGGCATGGATACCGCGGTGGCGGAAAAAACAGTGAAGGCGGGCCTGTGGTTGTTGTCCCGTCTGCCGGCCAGCCAGCAACTGGCCTGTACCACTTTCATGGAGCACTTTACGGCCTCTCTGGCGGAACAACTACTGACCGACGAGGACTTTCGACGCCGCGCCGATCCGGCGCTGCTGACCCTGTGGGAATGGCATGCCCTGGAAGAACTGGAACACAAATCGGTGACTTATGATGTCTACAACCTCGTCGGTAATCGCTGGTACCAGCGGTTGCTGGCGCTGCCTCTGGTGGTAGGCAGTCTGACACCGGGGTTGCTTATCAGCTGGTCATGGATGGTGGCACGGGAAGGCAAGGCAACGGACTGGAAGGATATTGCCGAAGGGGTGACGTTGTTGCTGGGTCGAAAAGGATTTATCACCAAAATCTTGCCGCTGATGCCGGAATTTTTCGCTCGGGATTTTCACCCGGACCAACGGGACACCTCGGCGCTGGAAAAAGAGTGGCGGGAAAAACTGTTTGGTGAAAACGGGGTGTTGCGGGATGCATGGCGCAACGCGAGTTGAGTGACGGGAAGTGAGTATCGAGTTTCGTTACTCGACACTCGGTAGCCTCTATACGGTCAGATAACGCTTGATCAGCGACTCATCCAGCTCGGTCATATCGCCCTCCGCCACCTTGCTGCCACGATCCAGAATGGCAAAGCGGTCGGCGGTGGCTCGGGCGAAGTGGAGTTTCTGTTCCACCAACAACACAGTGAGGCCTTCTTCCTTGTTCAGCTTTTTGATCACCCGGCCGATCATGTCGACGATGTTCGGCTGAATGCCTTCGGTGGGTTCGTCCAGAATCAGCAGTTTCGGATCCAGAGCCAGGGCACGGCCTATGGCCAGTTGCTGCTGCTGCCCGCCGGACAGGTCGCCACCGCGCCGGTTGCGCATTTCATGCAGTACTGGGAACAGTTCATAAATGCGATCCGGGATTTTTTTGCTGCGATCAGCGCGGGCCTGCAGGCCGGCTTCCAGATTCTCTTCCACGGTGAGAAGCGGAAAGATTTCCCGCCCCTGGGGTACATAACCAATGCCGGCCCGGGCCCGTTCCTCGGCAGCCTGTCTGGCAAAGTCGGTACCATCAAACTCGATGTTGCCACCCTTTACCGGCAACAACCCCATGATGGTTTTCAACAACGTGGTTTTTCCTACCCCGTTGCGCCCCATGACGCATAGGCATTCTCCCTGGTTCAGACCCAGATCTATGTCCCACAGGGTATGGGATTCGCCGTAGTACTGATTGACGTTGTTCAGTTTCAGCATGGTTTTACTCCGTTAAAAGCTGCTAGCTATGAGCTCCAAGCTACTAGTCAAAAGATCAATTCCTGGAATGGGTGCAATCTATTTCTGGCAGCTCGAAGCTAGTCGCTCATAGCTGGGGTTATTCCCCGAGATACACTTCAATGACTTTCGGATCATTCTGTACCTGATCCATGGTCCCCTCTGCCAGCACGCTTCCCTGATGGAGAACGGTAACAGTACTGGCAATGGAACGGATAAACTCCATATCGTGTTCTACGACCACAACGGAATGTTTTCCTGCCAGGCTTTGCAGTAACTCGCCAGTGCGTTCGACCTCCTGGCGGGTCATCCCGGCGATGGGTTCATCCACCAGCAACAGTTGCGGCTTCTGCATCAATACCATGCCGATTTCCAGCCATTGCTTCTGACCGTGTGACAGCAGACCGGCTACCTTGTACCGGTCTTTCAGGAGGCCAACGGTTTGCAGGGTCTCTTCGATCCATTCCTTTTGCGCTCCGCTCAGGCGGCTGAACAGGGAATGCCAGGTGCCCCGAGGGCCGTTCATGGCCAGCTCCAGGTTTTCAAAGGCGGTATGTTCCGGGAATACCGTGGGCTTCTGGAATTTGCGTCCGATGCCGGCCATGGCGATCTCTGTGTCGCTCATACGGGTCAGGTCCAGCGTTTGCCCGAAAAAACAGGTGCCGCTATCCGGACGGGTCTTGCCGGTGATGACATCCATCATGGTGGACTTGCCGGCCCCGTTGGGGCCGATGATGCAGCGTAGCTCGCCGGTCCGGATGTACATTGTCAGGTCATTGAGAGCCCGGAAACCATCAAAGCTGACGGTGATGTCTTCCAGATAGAGGATGTGTTTGCCGGCACTGGCGTCCAGCTGACCGGGCGCGACGGCCCGGGTGCCCTGGCGCATGAAATCGAAGACCTGGTCGCGGCGGAAGGTATCACGCAGTGAATCCAGTGCGGTCATGCGGTTTCTCCTTCGCGTTTGTCAGTGAGTTGTCTGAGCCGGGCTTTCACTTTCGGCCATTGCTGGCTGGCCAGCCCCACCAGCCCCTGAGGCAGGAACACGGTCACCGCCACGAACAGGCCCCCCAGGGCAAATAGCCAGGCTTCCGGCATGACACCGGTGAATACCGTTTTGCCGTAGTTGACGAGGATGGCGCCGATTACCGCACCGTAAAGCGTGGCTCGCCCGCCCACGGCCACCCATACCACCAGTTCGATGGAATTGAGGGGCGAGAACTCGCCGGGGTTGATGATCCCTACCTGGGGGACGTAAAGGGCGCCGGCAAGGCCGGCCAGGATGGCACTGAGGGTAAAGATCCACAGCTTGTAGTGTTCGGTGCGGTAGCCCACAAAGCGGGTCCGGGATTCCGCATCCCTGACGGCCATGACCACTCGGCCGAGCTTGCTGCCGGTGATCCAGCGGCAGAGGACAAAGGCGCCCGCCAGGGCCACGGCGGTGGCGATCAGCAGTCCCACCCGGGTGGCGTCGGATTGCAGGGAAAAGCCGAGCAGATCCTTGAAATCGGTGAGGCCGTTGTTGCCGCCGAAGCCCAGCTCGTTGCGGAAGAAGGCCAGCATCAGGGCATAGGTGAGCGCCTGGGTAATGATCGAGAGGTACACCCCGGTGACCCGGGAGCGAAACGCCAACCACCCAAAGACGAAGGCCAGCAAACCGGGCACCAGCAGAATCATCAGGGCGGCAAACCAGAACTGGTCGAAACCCTGCCAGTACCAGGGCAGTTCGCTCCAGTTGAGGAACACCATGAAGTCCGGCAGTTCCGGGTTGCCGTACACGCCACGATCACCGATCTGACGCATCAGGTACATGCCCATGGCATAGCCACCCAGGGCGAAGAAGGCGCCATGACCGAGGCTGAGAATGCCGCAGTAGCCCCACACCAGGTCCAGGGCCAGGGCAAGCAGGGCATAGCACAGGTACTTGCCGAGCAGGGTGACGGTATAGGCGCTGACATGGAGCGCGGAGTCCGGCGGGAACACCTGGTTGAACAGGGTGACCAGCAGGGTAGCGCCGAACAGCACGCCGATGAAGGTTCTGGCAGTGCGATCACTCAGGGCACCCTTGAAGGTGGAATCTCGCATGGAAAAGGCTCCTTACTCTTCCGCGGCACGACCGCGCTGCGGGAACAGCCCGCGCGGTTTGCGCTGGATAAACAGGATGATGAAGACCAGTACCAGAATCTTGGCCAGCACCGCGCCGGCCATGGGTTCCAGTAACTTGTTGGCAATGCCCAGCCCGAAAGCGGCGGTCAGGGTGCCCCACAAATTACCGACCCCGCCAAACACCACCACCATGAAAGAATCGATGATGTAGCTTTGGCCCAGGTTGGGGCCCACATTGGTGAGCTGCGCCAGGGCCACGCCGGCTACCCCGGCAATGCCGGAACCCAGGCCGAAGGTGAGGGCGTTGACGCGTTCGCTGCGGATACCCAGTGCTCGGGCGGTGGCGCGGTTCTGGCTGACAGCGCGGACTTGCAACCCGAGCCGGGTTTTCTTGAGCAGGGTGAGCAATGCCAGGAACACGGCCAGCGCAAAGAAGATGATGTACAGGCGGTTATAGGTCAGCGAGAACACCGGGTTGATCTGCAGGGCGCCACTCATCCAGTCCGGCGTGATCACGGTGCGGTTCAGTGGCGAGAAGATGACGCGTACGGCCTGCTGCAGAATCAGGCTGACCCCGAAGGTGGCCAGCAGGGTTTCCAGGGGGCGACCATAAAGAAAACGAATCACGAAACGTTCGATCAGGATGCCTACCAGCGCAGACACCAGAAAGGCGGCGGGCACGGCAATCAGCAGCGACCATTCGTGGCTGTTGGGCAATGCCTGTTGCACCACGAAGGTGGTATAGGCGCCCAGCATGATCAGTTCACCGTGGGCCATGTTGATCACGCCCATGACGCCGAAAGTGATGGCCAGACCGATGGCGGCCAGTAGCAGTACGGAGCCCAGACTCAGCCCGAAGAAGATTGTGTCTGCGGTCTTGAAGTTGTCGATACGCGCTTCGATACGGGCAATGGCTTTTTCCAGCGCCTGTCGTTCCGCGTCGCTGTCGGTGACCTGAACTCGCTGGTTGAGGCGATTTTTGGTTTCCGGGTGGAGGTTGCCGGACAGTGCCTCGATGGCATTGAGTCGGTGGGTCAGGTCATTACTGCTCAGGGCCGCAATATTCAGTGCGGTTTCGATCGGGGCAAGCACCCGGGGGCTGTTTTCTGTTTCGCGCAGGGTGGCCAGAGCGGCGAGCATGTCCGGGTCATCATTGCCGATCAGTTGCTCGGCGGCACGCGTGCGGGCATCCACACTATCGCTATTGAGTGCAAACAGCGCGAGTTGATTGTTGATCACCGTACGCAGACGGTTGTTGATGATGACCGGGCGGGCGGCACGGCTGTCCACCTGGCCGCTGGGGGCGTCGCTGACCGGGTCCCGCAGTTGCCACTGGCCATCCTCTTTGTGGCCCAGAGCAATGGTGTCGTTTTCCCGGTTATGGACCAGCTCCCGGTCCATCAGGGCGTTGAGCAGGGGGATCACGCGGGGGCTGTCCTGCTCGGCCAGTTGACGAATGGCCGCTTCCTTTTCGTCGAAGTCACGGCGGGTCAACCGGTTGAGAATATCCTGAATTGAGGGCGCGGTGATGAGGGTGTCATCCGTCGGCGCGTTTTCCTGGGGAGGCGCTGCCATCTCCTGCAGCGTCTCGTCGGCCCAGCTTGGGCTGGCCAGCAGTACGAACAGCATGGTGGCCAGCCCCCGGCAGAAACTGTAACCCATGACGGGCTCCTTACAGGGCGTCAGAAAGAGTGCGTTAACACGTTCATTCACATTGGTGGAGCAACACACCGGGGGATTCCCGGTGTGTTGCCGGTGGAGCCTTACTCGGCAGAGGCGCCGCCGCAGCTCTTGGTCTTGGTGTTGTAGTTGCCGCAGTTGACCGGATCGGTCCAGTCGGAAATCAGGTCTCTGGAACCGGGCAGGTAGTCAGACCAGGCATCCCCCTTCACCAGGCCATCGGTTTCCCAGACCACGGCGAACTGGCCGTCATCCTGGATCTCACCGATCAGCACGGGCTTGGACAGGTGATGGTTTTCGTTCATCACTGCCATGCCGCCGGTCAGGTTCGGGGTTTCGATGCCGATCATGGCGTCGGCCACTTTGTCGGTGTCGGTGGACTTGGCTTTCTCTACCGCCTTCACCCACATGTTGAAACCGATATAGGTGGCTTCCATGGGATCATTGGTCACGCGTTTGTCGTCGCCGGTATGGGCATGCCACTGATCAATGAAGGCATTGTTGGCATCGTTGTAGACGCTCTGAAAGTAGTTCCAGGCGGCCAGGTGCCCCACCAGCGGGCCGGTGTCGATGCCGGACAGTTCTTCTTCTCCCACGGAGAAGGCCACCACCGGAATGTCCTCGGCGCTGACACCCTGGTTACCCAGTTCCTTGTAGAACGGCACGTTGGCATCGCCGTTGATGGTGGAGACCACGGCGGTCTTCTTACCCTGGCTGCCGAAGGCCTTGATCTCGCTGACGATGCTCTGCCAGTCAGAATGACCGAACGGGGTGTAATTGATCATGATGTCCTTGTCAGCCACGCCCTTGGACTTCAGGTAGGCTTCCAGAATCTTGTTGGTGGTGCGCGGGTACACATAGTCGGTACCAGCCAGCACGAAACGCTCCACACCCAGATCATTGAGCAGGTAGTTCACTGCCGGGATGGCCTGTTGGTTCGGAGCTGCACCGGTGTAGAACACGTTCTTGGACGATTCTTCCCCCTCATACTGCACGGGGTAGAAGAGCAGGCCGTTCAGTTCTTCCACGACTGGCAGTACGGATTTTCGGGATACCGAAGTCCAGCAGCCGAAGATCACGTCCACCCCTTCCTGGGTGATCAGCTCACGGGTTTTCTCCGCAAACAGCGGCCAGTTGGATGCCGGGTCGACGACCACGGGCTCCAGCTTTTTGCCCATGACACCGCCTTTCTTGTTCTGCTCCTCGATCATCATCAGAACGGTATCTTTCAGCGTGGACTCACTGATCGCCATGGTGCCCGAGAGGGAGTGCAGGACACCCACCTTGATGGTGTCGGCGGCCAAGGCCGTGCCGCTGTAAATAAGACTGCCGGAAACCATGATTCCTGCAGCGAGACGTTTCAGAGTATTTGAAAAATGCATGGCAAAGCTCCTTGTCGTAATGCGCTTACATCTGTAGTTGCAGACCCAGTACAAAGGTATCGTTGTCGGTGAACAGCTCGTCGTTGCGGTCCTGGTAGGCGGCGCTGATGCGAGCGTTGTGGCTCTTGATGATGTAGTTAAGGTTGAACTCGCTGATGTCGCCCTCTGCACCATCGGTCACCTCACCCTCGGTGTAGCGAATCACCGGTTGCAGTTGACCCGGGCCGATCTCCTGCGGGAACAGATAACCGGCCAGCACGAAGTAGCCTTCGCTTTCTTCACCACCGAGGCCACCAAGGCCGTCGTACTGGTAATAGGCCCCTTCCAGTGTGAGGGTCCCTGCTCCGGTGTTTTTCTCGAACAGGGCGTCCACGCTCCAGGCAGAATCGGAGCCCTGGCTCTGACCGACCAGACCCAGTGCCAGAATGTCCTTCTCACCGAAATAGGTACTGGAGTTGTAGTAGCCGGGCTCCGGATCGAGCAGATTGAGCGTCAGCCGGCCGCTGTACAGCAGATCGTCATCATCTTCGGCGGGAATCGGGTCTTCCGGACCTTCGGTGACAGAGAACTGCCACTTGAACTGCCCGTCATTGACCTGACCCCAGTAGGCGACACCGTCATCCCGACCGGCAAAAATCGCCGGGTAGGCCTGTACGGACGGGAAGTTCCAGGTGGTCAGGTAATAGGGCCCGGAGAGATTGGATCGATCGCTGGCAGGCAGGAAACGCCCGGCCCATACGTTGAAGGTATCGGAATATTCAAAGCGGGCGATGGCATCGAGAATGCGCATCTTCTCATCCACGCCATCGTACTCGGTGTTCACCGTCATCTTGATGGTGTCAGTGACCTGGCCGTTGATATAGAGACGTACGCTATCCAGGTTGAAATCACTGGAGCTGGATTCACCGTCAGGCGCCCCGTTTTCCACGCTGGTGAAACTGGTGCGCAATCCCCCTCCCACCGAAATGTCCGGATCGATTTCGGCACTCAGTGCGCAGACCGGTGAGATGAGAGCGGCCATGGCCAGCGCGCTCGTTACTGCTTCCTTTCGTAGCATGGGTATTCCCCCCATTGATGAATGAAATCGTGCGGTCGGCTAGTCGTCGTTATCTGACTGGCCGCTGTGCATACGTGCCTCATGCAGCATATGCAGTGTTATCTTGCGAACTTCGTTGCGGGAGCATTCGATGTGCGCGCGCAGCTGCATTTGTGCCTGTTCGCAGCGGCGATGCTGGATAGCTTCAAGAATGGCGCTATGTTCCTGGTAGGTGGCATCGATGCGTGGTGGTTTGGTGAAATCCAGCCGCCGGATAATGCGCAATCGCTCAGTCAGGTCGTGGTGGATCCGGGCCATCTCCGTGTTGCCGGCCGCTTCCACCAGCATTTCGTGAAAACGTTCATCCAGGGCGCTGAGTGTGTGGCCGTCCTCCAGACGTTCTGAGGCAGGCACACACCAGATCCGGATCAGATCATCCAGCTTGGGCGAGTTGATCTCTTTCTCGCAGATTTTGCGTACGGCGGCGCATTCAAGAATGGTGCGCACGTCATACAGTTCTTCGAAGTAATCAAAGTCGAACGGTTTGACCTGCCAGCCGCTGCGGTAAAGGACATCCACATAGGATTCCCGCTGAAGGCGAAACAGGGCTTCGCGAACCGGGGTGCGAGAGGCGCCCATGCGCTCGGCAATTTCGTTTTCACTGAAACGGTCACCGGGCATCAGACGGAAGTCGAAAATATCGCTTTTCAACTGTTGGTAGATGCGCTCGGCCAGGTTGCTGGATTTCTTTTCTGTTTGCGCTTTCATGGCTGTTTCTCTCAGGCAACCGCTTGGGGATCGATGACCAGTACGGGGTCGCCGGCGTTGATGATGGAGCCCGGCTTGCAGTGCAGGCCGGTGACCTTGCCGGTGGCGCTGGCGACGATCTCGAATTCCATCTTCATGGCTTCC
>JAZAJX010000040.1:0-21995 GCA_036230225.1 Pseudomonadota bacterium
GTTTAGGCACCTTCATCAGAACCGGTAACCCTCGCTTTTTCAACGAGATGTGTCAGATTTGGTCTGAACTAATACATATAAATCAACGTTATCCGCTTCTCGGTTGCCCACTCCACCAAGGACTGAGAGATGTACTCCGGGCCGTTATCACAACGAAGGGCGGCGGGCTTGCCGCGCCATTCGATGATCTGCTCCAGGGCCCGTATCCCCCGAGTTGATGGCAGAGACAGGTCGACTTCAATGCCCAATCCCTCGCGGTTGTAGTCGTCGATCACATTGAACGTTCGCAGCGACTTGCCGCTCACTAGCTGGTCGCTCATAAAGTCCATCGACCAGACCTGATTTGGGGCGGTGGGCACATCCAATTCGCCCGGATAGTCTCGTTTGATGCGCCGTCGGGGCTGGATGCGCAGGTTCAGCTCCAGTTCACGATAGAGGCGGTATACGCGTTTGTGATTCCAGCCATAGCCTTTCACGTTGCGTAAATACATAAAGCACAGCCCAAACCCCCACCGCTTGTGGGCCTGTGTCAGCTTCAGCAGCCAGTCGGCGATGATGGCGTTTTTGCCGTTGAGCTTTGCCTGGTAGCGATAGCAGGTCTCACTTATGCCATAGACCTCTCAGGCCAACCGGATACTGATGCCATGCTTGGCAACGCCTTTCCTAGCCATCTCGCGACGTTGAGATGGCCTTACAGTTTTCCCTCAAGCGCTTCCTGACGCAGCTCGGCCTTCAGGCGCTCCTCGGCATACATCTTCTTGAGTCGGGTGTTCTCTGCTTCCAGTTCCTTGAGCCTCTTCATGAGCGACGCATCCATACCGCCGAACTTGGCCCGCTACTGATAAATCAACGCCGTACTGACATTATGCTCACGGGATAGCTCGGCAACCGGAAGCCCGGCCGCATGTGTTTACGTTATGTCTGAACTGATCGCGCAGCGATTAACTATTAATTATCTCGTCGCAACGCTAATCAACAACAACACCACAAGCACAATACTGATCCCTTTCCAGATCCGTAGCTGCCGGATGCTGTTGTCGACCGGCGGTTTGTTGCTGCGTATCGGGCGGCGCAGGGCGTCGCGGAATTCGGCGGCGTCGGTGAAGCGTTGTTTGGGTTGATGTTGCAGGGCGATCTGTAGCACGTTGTTGATCCACAGCGGCACAAATGCATTGTGGCCCTGCAGGGGGGGCAGGGGGCGATGGGCGGATTTCTCGTAGCGGCCTTGCCAGGGTAGGGAGCCGGTTAGCATTTCATGGATGATCACCGCCGCAGAAAACAGGTCGCTCTGTTCGCTGGGCGCGGCGCCATCCACCAGTTCCGGGGCGGTGTAATCCCGGGTGCCCAGGGGGATGCCGGCGTTGTGTTGTTCCATGCCCCGGCAATGGCAACTGCCGAAATCCACGATGCGTACCAGTCCGTCGGTATCCACCATGATGTTGTCCGGCTTCAAGTCGCCGTGAATCACATCGGCCCGGTGCAGGGCACGGATACCGTTGAGAAGCTGGTCGGCCAGATAGAGCTTTTCCTCCACTGCCACATCGGGATGTTCTTTCAGCCACTGTTGCAACGTCACGCCGTCGATGAACTCCAGGTGCTGGTACAGGCAGCTGGGGTTGTCTGGCAGGGGCAGGGTGCGTAGCAGATGGGCATTGCGCAGTCGCTGGCCTACCCAGCCTTCCATGACAAAACGCTCCAAGGCATCCCGGTCGTCTTCCAGATTCACCGACGGTGTCTTGAGCACGGATTGCTTGCCGGTTTCATCTTCCACCAGATACAGGTGGCTGCGCACACTGGCATACAGCTCCCGCTTTATGGTGAAACCGTCTACACGGATACCGGGGCTCAGTGGCGGTGGCAGCGGCAGGCTGCCGCGCTGGCGCAGGGCTTCGTCGGCGCTGGCGTCGGGCAGGGCATCCACCTGTAGTACCTGGCAGCTCAGGTTGTCATCACTGCCGCTGGCAAGGGCTGCTTCCACCAGGCTGCGGGCGGCCATTTCCGGCTGGCCACTGGCACGCACAATGCCTTGCATGCGCGAACGGGACAGGAAGCCGTGTACGCCATCGCTGGTGAGCAGGAACACATCCCCCACCTGTAAATCACTGCTGCTGTAATCCACATCCAGGCGGGTATCACCGCCCATCACTCGAGTCAGTACCTGGCGGTTGTTACCGATCATGCGGCTGTGGTCCCGGGTCAGACATTCCAGGCGATCATTGCGTAGCCGCCAGATGCGCGAATCGCCCACCTGAAACAGATGCGCGGTGCGTGAGCGCAGAATCAACAGGGACAGGGTACACAGGTGGCTTTCTCCGGCCTGGGTCTGACGGCACAGCCAGCGATTCAGTGCCTCCAGCACGCGCTGTGCCGAGCGGGGAACACTCCACAGCGCGGGGGTGGCGTAATAATCACTGATGAAGCCCAGCACACAGGACTCTGCGGCTTCGCGGGCAGCTCCGGCAGAGGACAGGCCATCGGCCAGCGCCGCGACAATGCCTTTGGTGCGCAGCATCGGCCCGTCGGGAATCTGCATGGCCAGGGCATCCTGGTTGTGCAGTTTCTGGCCAGCCTCACTGTACTGGCCAATTCGTACCTGGGGGTGGAGATCCGGTTCGGTCGGCTCACTGGCCGGCGTCTTTGACAACGTGGATGCGTTCATTCTGTGCTCCTGTGCCCCGAGCCGGTAATGCCTGCCGGCCCAGGGACATTGGTCTGCCATCAGCCCACTTCGATCAGCTGCACTTCGCCTTTCTCGTCAATTTCTGCAATGTGCCCTTTGGGTTCATCCAGAAACTGCACAGCGGCAAGGGCCACCGCGGCACTGGCGGCAATCACCAGGAAGAAAGTGGAAGGCTCCACAAAGGTCAGGATGGTAAGGAAAATAACCGCACCGGCATTGCCATAGGCGCCTACCATGCCGGCAATTTGCCCGGTCAGGCGGCGCTTGATCAGCGGCACGGTGGCAAACACGGCCCCTTCACCGGCCTGCACAAAGAAAGAACAGCACATGGTGGCGATCACCGCCAGGGCAATCGGCCAGCTACTGCCGATCTGGCTCATCAGGCCATAGCCCACCATGAGCCCACAGAGCAGGATGGCCAGGGATTTCTTGCGTCCGAACTTGTCGGAGACCCACCCCCCACCGGGGCGAGCCACCAGGTTCATGAAGGCATAACCGGAGGCCAGCAGACCGGCGGTTACCGCTGACAGGCTGAAAGTGTCCGTGAAGAACAGCGGCAGCATGGACACCACGGCCAGTTCGGAACCGAACGTCACCATATAAGCCAGATCGAGAATGGCGACCTGCTTGAAACTGTAGCGGTCATGCTCGGGAACCCCTTGCTTCAGATGCTCACGGTTGACCCGCCAGGCTTGGCCAAGTTGTACCACGGCCAGGCTGATAATCAGGGCTGCGAGCAGTATCTGGGCGGTCTGGCCGAACAGATTCAGATTGGTGGGGCCCAAGCGCCAAACAATGACCAGCAAGGCGATGTACAGGGGCAGGCTCATGGCCAGGTAGAAAAACAGGTCTTTCCGGGTGCTGACTTCCAGAGCACTGGCTTTCTTCGGCTTGAAGTAGGACGCGCCCTGTGGGGTATTGCGAGCTCTCCACAGGAAGAAAATACCGTAAAGGAATGCCACTGCACCGGTGGTGGCAATAGCCCAGCGCCAGCCGTTGTCACCTCCGTAGAGAAGGGCAAGGGAGGGAAGGGTGATCGCGGCAGCCGCGGAACCGAAGTTACCCCAGCCGCCATAGACGCCCTCGGCCAGGCCAACTTCCCGGGCAGGAAACCACTCGCTGATCAGGCGGATACCTACCACGAAGCCAGCCCCTACAAAGCCCATCAGCAGACGGGTCACCGCCAGCTGTTCATAGGTGGTGGAAAGGGCAAATGCCCAGCAGGGAAGGGCGGCCAGCATCAGTAGCGAGCCGAACACCAGGCGGGGGCCGAAGCGGTCCACCAGGGAACCGATCACTACTCGGGCTGGAATGGTTAGCGCTACGTTGAGAATCAGCAACGCCTTTATCTGTTCAGAGGTAAGGTCAAAGGCTTCCCGCAAATGCCCCATCAATGGCGCATGGGAAAACCACACAACAAAGGTAATGAAGAATGCCAGCCAACTCAGGTGCAACAGTCGGATACGTGGCGCGGACAGGTTCAATAGATTCAGCTTTTGATCGCTCATGACTTCTCCATGCATGGGCGGTTGACGACAGGCTGATCAGAGCAACTCCTGTGCCACCTCATTAAGTTGCTGTTTTCATTGAGTTAAATGGGGTTTATTCGAGGGATGGGCATTAACCGTGCGCAAATCGAGAGCGTTTTTGGTTCATGGTGGTGCACAGAAAAATGCATTTTTCTCGTGCACGAACGCATTAAAACAAAGCAGCGTTTGGGCGATTCGCACCAAAAAAACAAAATAAATCCCATAAAAACATAAGGTTAGCAAGTTGGCACAAGGCTTGCTGAGTCCGGGGTGTCAGTCATGCACCGCGAGGGTGAGCCTTATGGCAAAGCAACAACTTCTTCTTATTGGTCACGGCATGGTCGGTCAGCGCTATCTGGAGGCGCTGGTGGCCCAGGGTGGCCGTGAGCACTTCGACATTACGGTGCTGTGCGCCGAGCCGCTGCCGGCCTATGACCGCGTGGGGCTAACCAGCTATTTCTCCGGCAAGACCGCCGACGATCTGTCGCTGGTGCCGCCGGGCTTTTTTGAAGAGCACGATATTACGCTGAAGCTGAATACCAAAGCGGATGCGATTGATCGTCGCGCTCGTACCGTCACCACCAATACCGGCGAAACGTTGCGTTACGACAAGCTGGTGCTTGCCACGGGTTCCTACCCCTTCGTGCCGCCGATCCCCGGTAATGACCGTGATAATTGCTTTGTGTACCGGACCATTGAGGATCTGGACGCGATTATCGCCGCCAGTAAAAACGGTAAGGTCGGTACGGTGGTGGGGGGCGGCCTGTTGGGGCTGGAAGCTGCCAAGGCCCTACATGATCTGGGCCTGGAAACCCATGTGGTCGAGTTCGCGCCTCGTCTGATGGCCGTGCAGGTGGATGATTTTGGTGGCGGCCTGCTCAAGGACAAGATTCAGGAACTGGGCGTGACCGTGCACACCAGCACGGGAACCCGGGACATCGTGGACGGCGAACGCTGTCAGCACCGCATGACCTTCGGGGAAGATCGGCACCTGGAAACCGATGTGATCGTCTTCTCCGCAGGGATCCGCCCCCAGGATGAACTGGGCCGTGCCTGTGAACTGGAAATTGGTGAGCGGGGCGGCATCGTGGTCAACAATCATTGTGTGACTTCCGATCAGGATATTTACGCCATTGGTGAAGTGGCCCTGTGGGAAGGCCGCATCTTTGGCCTGGTGGCGCCGGGTTACCAGATGGCGGAGATCGCCGCTGAGCACTTGATGGGCAAGTGCGAAAAGCAGTTCCTTGGGGCTGACATGAGCACCAAGCTGAAACTCATGGGTGTGGATGTGGCCTCCATTGGTGATGCCCACGGCAATACACCGGGTTCACGCAGCACTGTCTTCATGGACCAGTCTGCCGGCATCTACAAGAAGGCCGTGATCAGTGAGTGCGGCAAGAAACTGCTGGGTGCGGTGCTGGTCGGCGATGCCAACGATTACGGCAACCTGTTGCAGCTTTGTCTGAATGAAATGGATCTCCCGGGTGATCCGGCTGCCCTGGTAGCGCCGGTGTCTGACGGTGCACCGCTGCTTGGCGCCGATGCGCTGCCTGACAGTGCCCAGATCTGCTCCTGTAACAACGTGTCCAAGGGTGACTTGTGTGCGGCCATCGATGATGGCGCCATGACGGTGGGTGACCTGAAGTCCTGCACCAAGGCGTCTGCCACCTGTGGCGGCTGTGCGGCGCTGGTGAAACAGGTACTCGACAGCGAGCTGGAAAAACGCGGTGTGGAGGTGAACAACCACCTCTGTGAACACTTCCCGTATTCCCGTCAGGAAATCTATCACCTGGTCCGGGTGGGTCAGATCACCACCTTTGACGAATTGCTGGAAAAACACGGCAGTGGCGAGGGCTGTGATATCTGCAAGCCCACGGCCGCCTCCGTGTTGGCGTCCTGCTGGAATGATTACGTCCTCAATAAGCCTCACGCCGGGCTACAGGACACCAATGATTACTTCCTGGGCAATTTGCAGCGTGATGGGACCTATTCCATTGTGCCCCGTGTTGCCGGTGGCGAAATCACCCCGGATAAGTTGATCGTGTTGGGTGAGGTGGCCAAGAAATACGATCTCTACACCAAGATCACCGGTGGCCAGCGGGTGGACCTGTTCGGGGCCCGCGTGGAGCAGTTGCCGGAAATCTGGCGCACCCTGGTGGATGCCGGCTTTGAAACCGGCCATGCCTACGGCAAGTCCCTGCGCACCGTGAAATCCTGTGTCGGTTCCACCTGGTGCCGCTATGGGGTGAAGGATTCCGTGGGGACCGCCATTCAGGTGGAAGAGCGCTACAAAGGCCTGCGTAGCCCGCACAAGATCAAGATGGCTGTGAGTGGCTGTACCCGTGAGTGTGCGGAAGCGCAGAGCAAGGATGTGGGGGTCATTGCCACCGAGAAAGGCTGGAACCTGTACGTCTGTGGTAACGGTGGTATGCGTCCCCGCCATGCCGATTTGTTTGCCTCGGATCTCACCGATGAAGCCCTGATCAAGACCATCGACCGTTTCCTGATGTTCTACATCAAAACGGCAGATCGCCTGCAGCGCACCAGCGTCTGGCTGGAAAACCTGGAAGGTGGCCTGGATTACCTGAAGGACGTGATTCTGGAAGACTCCCTGGGCATTGGTGACGAGCTGGAAGCAGAAATGCAACACGTCATCGACACCTACCAGTGTGAGTGGAAGACCACCATCGAAGACGAGGAGGCGGTGAAACGCTTCAAGCATTTCGTTAACGATGACAGTGCTGATGACAACCTGAAGTATGTGCGTGAGCGGGGCCAGCGTCGTCCGGCCTATGAGCATGAACGTATCGAACTGGTCGAGGAGGCATGAGCATGAACAGTTCTGTAGCCGTGCAATGGCAAACGGTTTGCAACGAGGACGATGTGCTGCCGGGCACCGGTGTCGGTGTCCGCCTGCCGACGGGGCAGGCTGCCCTGTTCCGGACCCGCGATGGCAGTCTCTATGCCCTGGACAACATGGATCCTTTCAGTCACGCGAATGTGCTGAGCCGGGGGATTCTTGGCTCGTTGGGAGAAAAGCGGGTGGTCGCATCGCCCATCTACAAGCAGCACTTTGATCTGGAAACCGGCCAGTGTCTGGAAGACGAGGCCATCTCACTGACGGTCTACCCGGTGCAGGTGGAAGACGGCGTCATCAAACTGGCCATTCCGGCCTGAACAATCGCAAGGGCAACGCAGTAATGAAGCGACTGGTAGTGATTGGTAACGGCATGGCGGCTTGCCGCCTGCTGGAAGAGCTCACCCGCCTGGCACCGGATCTTTATCAGATAACGGTGGTGGGGGAGGAGCCTTTTGCCGGCTACAACCGGGTCATGCTATCGCCATTGCTGTGTGGGGGGACGGATGAAGCGACCATCACGACCTATCCCCATGAATGGTACCGCGAGCGGGGTATCCGGCTGATTACCGGATCTCCGGTGACGGCGATCCATCGCCATCGTCGCCAGGTCATGACCGCCGCTGGCCATCTCCTTGCGTATGACCGTCTGCTGTTGGCAACCGGTGCCTCACCGAGGCAGTTGCCGATTGATGGTGCCGATCTGGATGGCGTCATGAGTTTTCGTGATCTGCATGACGTCAGGAAGTTGTTGTCGCTCCCGGCCGGCCGTGTGGTGGTCGTGGGCGGCGGCTTTTTGGGGCTGGAGGCAGCAGACGCATTGTTGAAACAGGGGCATCACGTGACCCTGGTACACAGTCGTGGCCATTTGCTGAACCAGCAACTGGATGAAGCGGCGGGTCATCGTCTGCAGCAGGACCTTGAAGCTCGGGGCCTGACATTCGTGATGCAGGCACGTACGCAGTCCATCGAAAACAACGGGCAGGGCGCCGTGGCCGCTGTGTTGCTGGCGGATGGTCAGCGCCTGCCCGCCGATTATGTGGTCCAGGCCGTGGGTATCGTGCCGCGTGCCGAGCTGGCCGCTCAGGCAGGCTTAACCGTTAACCAAGGCATCCGCGTAGACGATACCTTGCAAACGTTTGACCCTGCCATCTATGCCATTGGCGAGTGCGTGGAGCACCGCCAGCGTACTTTCGGCCTGGTAGCGCCGCTGTATGAACAGGCGGCGGTCTGTGCCAGCCATCTTGCCGAGTTGGGCCATCGCCGTTACCTGTACGCCGATACGGCCACCCGCCTGAAAATCTCCGGTATCGACCTGGTGTCTTTTGGGGATTTTTCGGGTGAGTCAGATTCCGGTGGCAGCGAGACCTTGCAGCTCGATTTGCCGGGCAGCTATCGGCGTTTACAGATTCGTGAAAACCGCATCGTTGGCATGGTGCTCTATGGCGACGTGGCCGAGGCGCCTTTTTACGAGACACTGTGGCGAGAGCAAGCCGATATCAGTGCGTTGCGGTCGACCCTGCTGCTGGGCGAAGCCTTCTGCAACCCGCGTGATGGTGGCGGTGACAAGCAGGAGGACATTGCCGCATGAGTATTTGCACCACCTGTCCGTATTGTGGCGTTGGTTGTGGCATTCGCACCGACGGCACGGCTCTGGAAGGCGACAAGCAGCACCCCGCCAACACCGGGCGTCTATGCGTGAAGGGTTCCTCGGTGCTGGAGACCCTGGGAGATCAGGACCGTCTTTTGCAGCCGGAAGTGAACGGCGAGGTGGTGTCGTGGGACCAGGCCCTGGATGAAGTGGCCGAGCGTTTCCGTCGCATTGTCGATGAGCACGGCCCGGATGCGGTGGCGTTCTATGTCTCCGGCCAGTTGCTGACGGAAGATTATTACGTGGCCAACAAGCTGATGAAGGGTTTCATCGGCAGCGCCAACATCGATACCAATTCCCGTCTGTGCATGAGCAGTGCGGTGGTGGCTCACAAGCGTGCCTTTGGCGAAGACGTGGTGCCCGGTTGTTACGAAGACCTGGAGCTGGCGGACCTGGTGATCCTCACCGGCTCCAACACCGCCTGGGCGCACCCCATCGTCTACCAGCGCATCGCCGCCGCCAAACAGGCGCGCCCGGAGATGAAAGTGGTGGTCATTGATCCCCGCCGAACGGCTACCTGTGATCTGGCCGACCTGCACCTGGCCATCCGTCCGGGGCAGGATGTACCGCTGTTTAATGGGCTGCTGACCTGGCTGGCGGACCAGAACGCTCTGGATCTGGACTATATCGAGACCCATACGGAAGGGTTTGCCGAGACCCTGCAAACCGCCCGCGACCAGGGGAATGACTGGGAGGTACTGGCCAGCCAGATGGGTGTCAGCAAGGTTGATCTGACCACCTTTTATCACTGGTTTGCTACCTGCGAGCGCACGGTTACCGTCTTCTCTCAGGGCGTCAATCAGGCGCGTAACGGTTCCGATCAGGGGAATGCCATTATCAATGCGCACCTGGCCACCGGCCGAGTCGGTAAACCCGGTGCCAGCCCGTTTTCCATCACTGGCCAGCCCAACGCCATGGGCGGTCGCGAAGTGGGTGGCCTGGCCAATCAGCTGGCCGTGCATCTGGATATCGACAATCCGGACCACCATGCTGCCGTCGCGGATTTCTGGCAGAGCGAATCGCTGGCCAACGCGAACGGCCTTACGGCGGTCGACCTTTTCAATGCGGTAGAGAGCGGTGAAGTAAAAGCGGTATGGATCATGGCCACCAACCCGGTGGACTCCTTGCCGGAGGCAGATCGGGTACGCCATGCATTGATGGCATGCGATACGGTGGTGGTCTCCGACTGCGTCGCCAGTGGTGACACCCTGGCCTGTGCCGACATTCGCCTGCCGGCTCTGGGCTGGGGAGAAAAATCCGGCATGGTGACCAACTCAGAGCGTTGCGTATCCCGCCAGCGCCCGTTTGTTGACGCACCGGGAAGTGCCAAAGCCGACTGGTGGATCATTACCGAAGTGGCGCGCCGTATGGGCTACGAAGCGGCCTTTCCTTACCAGCATGAACACGAGATTTTTGCCGAGTATTCGGCGCTCACCGCACTGGCGGGAAGATTTGGCAAGCGGTTGGACCTGACCGCCGCCGCGGCGCTGAGCGCCGACCAATACGAGCAGTGGCAGCCGCAACAATGGCCGCTGCAGGGAGAGCCGCGCTGCTTTGGTGACGGGCACTTTTCCACCCCCAGTGGGCGAGGGCGCTTTGTTGCCTGCGAGAATCCGCGGGTGCGCCAGATTGGTGATGCGTTCCCGATCATTCTCAACAGTGGCCGTATCCGGGATCAGTGGCACACCATGACCCGCACCGGCCGGGCCGGTCGTCTGTTTGCCCATTTGAGTGAACCTTTTGCGGCCCTGCATCCCAAGGATATTGAGCGTTATCGATTGAGTGATGGTGGTTTCGTGCGCCTGAGCAGTCGTGTCGGTGACGCCCTAGTGCGGGTGAAGAGCGACGCCGGGCAGCGACCCGGCACCGCGTTCATGCCCATGCACTGGACCGATCAGTTTTCACGCCGGGCCAGGGTGGATGCCCTGGTACCGGCACGTCTGGATCCGCATTCCGGCCAGCCGGCGTTCAAGCATACGCCGGTCAATGTCAGCGACTGGCAACCCCGCTGGCATGGCTGGTTGTTCACGGCGGCACCCCCGCCCGCCGTGGAGTACTGGGCCCGAGTTCCCGTCGATGCATTTTTGCAGGCGGGCCAGGTACAGCGTTATCGGCTGGCCGGCGATGCGGACCTAACCGAACAACAGCTCCATGACTGGATGCCTGAAGCGGCACAGTGGCTGGCGCTTAACGACCCTGCCACCGGGCACTTCCGGCGTGCCGCCCTGGACAAGGAAGGCCGACTCATTGCCTGGCTGGCCATCGGTGAAGAGCTGCCGTTGTGCGATGTGGAATGGCTGGCGAACTGCTTTGCCGACGAATCGGAAATCCAGCACTTGGCATTGCTCGCCGGTCAGCCGGTGGATGCTGGCCCGGATCTTGGGCCGGTAGTCTGCAGTTGCTTCCAGGTCCGCCAGAAAACCATCGAAGCCGCGGTGGAAGAGGGCGCTGACAGTGTGGAGGCCATTGGTAAATGTTGCCAGGCTGGCACCAACTGCGGCTCCTGTATCCCGGAACTGCGTGGCGTGTTGGAAACCTGCAGCGTGTGACAGCAACTGTCGATGGCGTCAGAAAATGTATTTTTTACCTCAGAGGGCACAGGCTTCACTGAGGAGAAGCCGGGCTTTGCTCATCATCGGTTTGACGGCCAGTTTCGCCAGCCCGTTACAAGCCATATTCCCTAAAGTTTCGTGTAGCTTGTGAGGCGAGTCAGAAACGTAGCGTGGGTTACGCCTGCGGCTAATTCACCCTACACATGGACCTCTCATTCTTTTGTGGGCGCTATGCTTGCGAAAGGCTAGCGGGTTGCCGTGTGAGGTCATTGGATCGCACCGGGTGTATCTCTGCGCTCTCTTTGTCCTCTGTGATTAAACCGGTTTTTCTTTGTCACCTTGCTCGTATCCCGGTCAGCGCTTAGGCTCGAAGCAACGGGTTTGATGCGGCGCGCCCCATGAAAGACAACAAGAAAAATTATCCAGCGTTAAGCTGGCAGGGTAGAGCCATCAACAGGCTGGCAAAAGGAGCTGTGAAGCCGGTGATCAGCCGTCTGCGATTTTCCCGCCGTTTCATGAAGTTTTCCCAGCTTGGTTTCGATACGGTGACCCTGGCTTTGCCCGTGCCTTCCGACGTACACATTGCCCGGGCACAGGTTGGCGGTGTGCCCGGCGAATGGCTGATTACTGGTCGTCGTGTCCGTAGTAACCGGGTGGTCGTGTATTTCCACGGTGGGGCTTATTTCTTCGGCTCTCCCCGGTCCCACCGGGCGGTGACCTGGCGTCTCAGCCACTATTGCCGTGCCAAGGTGCTGGCACTGGATTACCGCCAGCCTCCGGATTGGTCTTACCCGGCCCCCCTGGAGGATGCGGTCCGTGCCTATAGGGCACTGCTGGACATGGGGTACAGCAGTGATCACATCGTTCTGGCCGGTGATTCCGCGGGTGGTAATCTGGCACTGGTTACATTACTGCGATTGCGTGAACTCGGATTACCCATGCCGTCGTCGGCGGTACTGATCAGCCCCTGGGGCGATCTGACTTGCTCCGGAGACAGTATGCGTGACAACGCCGAAAAGGATCCGTTGATACCGCTGCCGGCACTCAACCTGGTGTCCGCGTCCTACAGTCGTGGGTATGACCCGGCATCCCCAATGATCTCGCCCGTCTTTGCCGACTTCACCGGCTTGCCACCCCTATTGGTGCAGGTCGGCAGCACCGAGCTGCTCTACAGTGATTCCGTGCGGATTAGCCAACAGGCGGAGCGGGCCGGTGTCGCCTGTCAGCTTCAGGTCTGGGAGCAGATGCCCCATGTCTTTCATGCATTGGCCGCCTGGCTGCCCGAAGCCCGTCATGCCTTGCAGGAAATTGGTGCCTTTGTTCATGGGCATCTTGATGACCGGGATCGTCATTGCCACGTCCGCGCCCGTGCGAAAGTGGTAGGCAAACACAGCTCCTCGCGCTGAATGTAAATTGTTATTAAAGGTAGCGTTGAGCGGCATTCAGACACGGTTTCGTAACGCAGGCTACGCTTGCTTACAGTGAGCCAACTTCCTTGCTCTACAGCAGATTGCACATCCCTTCCATAGTCGCTGATGCCAGTCTCCGTTTGGAGGCCATAACGACGACAAAGTACGATGGAGGGGTTCATCTTGGCTAATCAACTTAAACTTCTGGTAGGCAGCAGCGCCCTGGCGGCACTGTTGACGGCCTGTGGCGGTGGAGGCGGCGGCAGCTCAGCGCCAGCCGACTCCGGCCCGGCCGCCCGTGCTCTGCCTCCGGAAATCGCAGAAATCATTGACGACCAGAACGAGCTTACCGATGCCCTGTGTCCCGGAACTTCCGGTGATGCAGAAGAGGGAGGCTCCATTGATCCGGCTGCCTGTTTCGGTGAAAGCGAAGAGGGCAGTGAAGAAGACACGGGGTATAGCCTGTCTTTGAATCCGGTGGTGCAGCAGTTCTGTCCGGAAGCGGCCCAGGCATTCGATGCCACGCTCACTTTCCAGGGTGAAATGCTGGAGCAGGACTTCGTTTACGACACCGATACGTCTTTCGATGGTTCCGCTACCTTCCCGGCGGCCTGTCTGCAGGAAGCGGCCGGAAACTTCCAGGACATTGGTGACATGATTGGCGGCTCCAACCCGCTGACGGATGCACTGTGCCCGGAAGAGTCCTCTGACGGTGAAGTTGATCCGGCTAACTGCTTTGCAGAAGCTGCCGGCCAGGGTGGTTTGCCCGGCGGTGGCGGTGGCGAAATGCCCGGCGCGGATCAACTGTTGGCACAGATCTGTCCGGAAACCGGCGAGCAGGAACTGGGCCCGGAAACGCCCATCAACTGTCTGAACGAAGCCAGCCGTGCCTACATGGACGTCTACAACCTGCTTACGGAAAGCAATAGCTTCACCGAGCAGGTTTGCCCGCAGGATTCTGCCGATGGCCGTATCGATCCGCCGCAGTGCTTTGCTGAAGCTCTGCTGGGTGGCGGTATCCCCGGTGGTGGCGGTGGTGGCGGTGGAAGCAACCCGTTTGCACCCGCCCTTGAGCAGTTCTGCCCGGAAACCGCCATGGCGGATCTGGGTCCGACTACCCCCATTGACTGCCTGACCGAAGCCGGTGGCAACTTCCAGGACGTTCAAGACCTGCTGCTGGGTTCCAACCCGCTGACCGATAACCTCTGCCCGAACGCCGCTGCCAATCCGCCGATTGATCCTGCGGCCTGCTTCACCGAAGCGGCTGAAGGTTTCCCGGGTGGCCTGCCTGGTGGCGAAGGTAACCCGCTGGCGCCGATCATGGATCAGTTCTGTCCGGAAACCGCCGAGCAGCCCCTGGGTCCGACAACTCCCGTCGATTGCCTGACTGAAGCTGGCAGCAGCTTTGGCGATGTGCAGGACCTGCTGACCGGTTCCAACCCGCTGACCGAGGCCTTCTGCCCGGAAGAGAGTGCGGACGGCACCGTCGATCCGGCTGCCTGCTTCATGGAAGCAACCTCCGCTGGCGGCTTGCCGGGTGGCGACGGTAATCCGTTTGCCCCTGTGATGGAGCAATTCTGCCCGGATACTGCTGTCGCTCCGCTGGGTCCGACCACACCCATCGACTGCCTGACCGAAGCCGGTGGCAGCTTTGGCGACATTCAGGATCTGCTGACTGGTTCCAACCCGCTTACCGAAGCCTTCTGTCCGGAAGAGTCTGCGGACGGTACCGTGGATCCGGCAGCCTGCTTCATGGAAGCCCTGCAAAGCGGTGGCGAATTGCCCGGTGGTGATGGCAACCCGTTCGCCCCGGTGATGGGCCAGTTCTGCCCGGATACCGCCGAGCAACCGCTGGGCCCGACCACCCCGGTCGACTGCCTGACCGAGGCCGGTGGTAACTTCGGCGACATCCAGGACCTGCTGACAGGCTCCAACCCGCTGACCGAGGCCTTCTGTCCGGAAGAGTCTGCGGACGGCACCGTTGACCCCGCAGCTTGCTTCATGGAAGCCGCTGGAAGCGGTGGCCTGCCGGGTGGCGATGGCAACCCGTTCGCGCCGATCATGGGTCAGTTCTGCCCGGATACCGCCGAGCAACCGCTGGGTCCGACCACACCGGTTGACTGCCTGACAGAAGCCGGTGGCAGCTTTGGTGACGTGGAAGACCTGCTGACAGGCTCCAACCCGCTGACCGAGGCTTTCTGTCCGGAAGAGTCTGCGGACGGCACCGTTGACCCCGCAGCTTGCTTCATGGAAGCCGCTGGAAGTGGTGGCCTGCCGGGTGGCGATGGCAACCCGTTCGCGCCGGTGATGGAGCAGTTCTGTCCGGCTACCGCCGAACAACCGCTGGGCCCGACCACTCCCGTTGACTGCCTGTCCGAAGCCGGTGGCAGCTTTGGTGACGTGGAAGACCTCCTGACTGGCTCTAACCCGCTGACCGAACAGGTTTGCCCGGAAGAGTCTGCAGATGGCACCGTGGATCCGGCAGCCTGCTTCATGGAAGCCCTGGCTGGTGGTGCACCGGGCGGTGATGGTAACCCGCTGTCTCCGGTACTGGAGCAATTCTGCCCGGAAACCGCTGCCGGTGAAGTCGGTCCCACCACGGCCTTCGATTGCCTGCAGGAAGCGGGTGGCGATTTCGGTGAGTTGGAAGACCTGCTGGGACCGTTGATGGAATCCAACCCGCTGACCGAACAGCTGTGCCCGGCGGAATCCGCTGACGGCACTGTTGATCCGGCCGGCTGCTTTATCGAAGGGCTGGACAACATCGAGCTGCTCAACACCAGTGATCTGGGTCTGTTCCCGGAATGTCCGCTGCTCAGCGGCGACAACGATACCGGCAATGTGTCCCTGACACTGGGCCTGGGTTGTCTGCTGCAGCAGTCTGATGATCCGAGCATCGGTCTGGATTCTCTGGATCCGGCTACGCTGACCGCACTGCTGGAAGGCAGCGATCTGTCTGGCAACGGCCTGGCAGAGCTGACGGTGCTGACCGCTGTGCTGGATGAACTGCTGGGCGGTGGCCAACTGGATAACCTGGGTCTGGAAGAAATTCTGACCACAGACCAGTTGCTTGCCCTGGCAGACCAGGATAATCCGTTGAGTGACATCCTTGATCCCATCCTGGGTCCGATTCTGGACCTGCTGGGACTGGGCGGTCTGCTCTGATCGGTTGATCCTTCAAAAAAGCCCGGCCTTCGCGCCGGGCTTTTTTTATGGACCATTCCCTGGGTGCGCCTCTCAAGGCAGGTATGACGTAAGAAGCGAGTAACGAGGTTCGAGTTTCGAAAAGCTTTTCTTTCCTCGAGACTCGTACCTCGACACGTTACTTCTTCGCGCCGCAAGAGGCGCTCCTACAGATAAAAACGGGACACAAAAAAGCCGCCATCAAGGCGGCTTCTTCGTATCAGGCAACGATCAGGCGTTGCGCTTGGGCAGCACGTCGCGCAGTTTGTCGGCCATATCGCGAATGGCTTTTTCGGTGGTATCCCAGGCGATACACCCATCGGTGATGGAGACACCATATTCCAGATCATCCAGGTTTGCCGGGATTTTCTGGTTACCGAATTTCAGGTGGGATTCCACCATCAGGCCAACAATGGACTGGTTGCCTTCCAGAATCTGGTTGGCGATGTTTTCCATGACCAGGGGCTGCAGGCTCGGGTCCTTGTTGGAGTTGGCATGGGAACAATCGACCATGATGTTGGTGGAAACGCCGGCTTTTTCCAGGGCGCTTTCCGCCAGGGCGACTGACACGGAATCGTAGTTCGGCTTGCCGCCGCCACCGCGCAGTACCACATGGCCATACTGGTTGCCCTTGGTGGTGGTCAGTGCCACACGGCCTTCCGGGTCGATACCCAGGAAGCGGTGGGGGGACTGCACGCTGAGCATGGCGTTCACGGCCACATCCAGGCTGCCATCGGTGCCGTTCTTGAAGCCCACCGGGCTGGACAGACCGGAGGACATTTCCCGGTGGGTCTGGCTTTCGGTGGTGCGGGCGCCGATGGCGTTCCAGGCGATCAGATCCTGCAGGTACTGCGGGGTGGTGGGGTCCAGCGCCTCGGTGGCTGCCGGCAGACCCAGTTCGGCCACGTCCAGCAGCAGCTTGCGAGCAATGTGCAGGCCGTCCTGTACCTTGAAGGAATCGTTCATGTAGGGGTCGTTGATCAGCCCCTTCCAGCCTGTGGTCGTCCGCGGCTTCTCGAAGTAGACACGCAGCACCAGGTAGATGGTGTCCTTCACTTCCTCGGCCAGGGCCTTCAGCTTCTGTGCGTACTCCATGGCCGCCTTGGTGTCATGGATAGAGCAGGGGCCAATCACCACGAACAGACGGTGGTCCTTGCGGTCGAGAATATTGCGAATCGTCTCGCGCCCTTCGATCACGGTCTGGCGTGCGGTGTCGGTGAGCGGCAGCTCTTCCTTCAGCGCATTGGGGGTGATCAGCAGTTCCTGCGAGGCGATATTGAGATCGTCTACCTGTTTATCGGTCATGATGGTCTTTACTACCTGTCGTTTGCTGGAGGCCCCGGGCCCGTTCTGTGGCGGGCGGCTCTGGCTGACACTCCTTTTGTAGAGGTCAAGCAGTCTAGCCCAATCAGGCGGTTATAGAAATATCACGGGGCCTGTCTGTGTCATAGGGTGGGGCAATGAAGGGCGACCACCAGCTACTAGCTGCGAGCTGCTAGCGACTAGGCGCGAGGTAGCGCCTGGGTTATGCATAGTCAGTGCCCGCGTTCAGGCCGAGTCCCCATGCCTGGCAGTGAACGGGTTGTTCTCGCAGCTAGAAGCTAGCAGCTCGTAGCTATAATGTTTCGATCAGCTCTTCCACATACGCCGGCACCAGCTCTGTAGCCAGCCCGTGCCGGTGCTCCGCAAAGGCGGTGAGCCGTTGCGAAGGCTCCAGATTCAGCTCCACCGTATGCGCTCCGTGGCGGTTGGCTTCTTCCACAAAACCGGCTGCCGGGTACACATTGCCGCTGGTGCCGATGCTGATAAAGCGGTCGCAGCGGGCCAGGGCCTGGTAGATACGCTCCATTTCCAGAGGCATTTCCCCGAACCACACCACATGGGGGCGAAGGCACCCCTTGGCGCCGCAGAGCGGGCAGGGCAGGGTCGGGGTCAGCTCACCAGTGACCTCCACCAGGCCCCCTGACGATTGGCAGCGGCCCTTGAGCAGTTCGCCGTGCATATGGATCAGGTTGCGACTGCCGGCCCGTTCGTGCAGGTTGTCGATGTTCTGGGTGACCAGCAGGACCTGGCCGGCGGGAAAGGCCTGTTCCAGCTTTGCCAGCGCCTGATGGGCCGCATTGGGCTTGATCGCCGCGCTGAGCAGCTGTTCACGGCGTTTGTTGTAGAAGTTCTGCACCAGGCTGGCATCGCGCAGAAACGCTTCCGGCGTGGCCACATCTTCCACCCGGTGGTTCTCCCACAGCCCGTCGGCGGCGCGGAAGGTCTTGATGCCGGATTCCGCCGAGATTCCCGCGCCGGTAAGTATTACAATGTTTTCAGCCATTTATCCGCCCGCTATACGTAAGGTTTCAGATTCCATGGATACCATCATCGACCAACAGGAAAATCTCAACTTGCCCCGGCGTGGCAATGTCACATTGCTGCACTTTCATCAGGGTATGGTCCTGCTGGTGGGGGAGGATGCCGTGGGCCTGTACCGGGACCGTGTGGCCATCGACGACCCCCTGGCCAATGGTGTCATCGGCTATGAGACCATTCCAGCCCCGCTGCAGCCGGATTGGCAGGATGACTGCGGTTTTGTCCGTGAGCACAGCTCGGGCTATGTGGGCTTGAACGGGGGCGGGGTGATTTTTATTCGCCCGGATGGCGTGGCGCTCTATCCCAGCGGCATGCATGCGTTGCAGAATCGGGACATGAGCTGGTTGATTCCCTTTCCGCCACTGAATGCGTAAACAGAAACAGGTCTCTTCGCAGGCACGCGTTGATACTGGCTCAACACTTTCAGACAGGTCCCCTCTCCCTTGCGGGGAGAGGGACAGGGAGAGGGTGTGACGACATGGCAGGGCCAACCAATGGCCAAGCTAAGTCTCCCTCTCCTTGACCTTCTCCCAAGAAGGAGGAGGTGGCAAAGCCGCTAAAATCTTAGCGAGCAGTACGGCAAACCAGCAAGGAGCTGTTATGGCAGAAGAAACCACTCGCCTGCGTCTGCGCACCCTCACCGAAGAGGATTACCCCGCGCTGGCGCTGCTCATGGACCAGGTGTACCACGACATCGGTGGGGCCTGGCCGGAAGAGACCATCAAGACCCTGATCCGTATCTTCCCGGAAGGGCAACTGGTGATCGAGGACAACGGCGAGCTGGTGGCCACCGCGCTGACCATCAAGGTCAAGTACGACCGCTTCTCCAACCCGCACCGCTATGAAGACCTGATCACCGACGACAAGGTGCGTTCCCACAACAGGAAGGGCGATGCGCTCTACGGCCTGGATGTGTTCGTGGACAAGGAATACCGGGGCTATCGCCTGGGCCGTCGCCTGTATGAAGCCCGCAAGGAGCTGTGCCGCGAGGAAAACCTGCGTGCCATCCTGGCTGGTGGCCGGCTGCCCGGCTACACCAACTATGCGGATCAGATGAAGGTCACCGAATACATCGAGCAGGTGGAAGCCCGCGCCATCTACGATCCGATCCTGTCGTTCCAGCTTTCCAACGGCTTCGACGTGAAACGTCTGATGAAGGCCTACCTGCCGGAAGACGAAGACTCCCACGGCTACGCCACCCTGCTGGAATGGGACAACATCCTCTACGAACCGGAAGACGACGACGCCGAATGGCCGCGCCGCACCGTGGTGCGCGTGGGCGTAGTACAGCGCCGTATGCGCGCCGCCCGCGATGTGCAGGACCTGCTCAACCAGGTGGAATTCTTCATTGATGCGCTATCCGATTACCGGGCGGACTTCGCCGTGCTGCCGGAATTCTTCAGCGCACCATTGATGGGCCTGCGCCCGGAACTGAACTCCGTGGAAGCGGTGCGCTTCCTGGCCAGCTTCACCGACGAAGTGCGCGACGCCCTGGCCGACATGGCGGTGAGCTACAACATCAACATCGTCGGCGGCTCCATGCCCGTCATCGAGGACGAAAAAGTCTACAACGTGGCCTACCTGATGCGCCGCGACGGCTCCGTGGAATCCCAGTACAAGATCCACATCACCCCCCACGAACGGCGCGACTGGGTCATCCAGGGTGGCGACAAGTTGCAGGTATTCGATACCGACGCGGGCCGGGTGGGTATCCTGATCTGCTACGACGTGGAATTCCCCGAGCTGGGCCGGATCCTGGCGGACGAAAAGATGGACATCCTCTTCGTGCCGTTCTGGACCGACACCAAAAACGGCTACCTGCGCGTCCGCCACTGCGCCCAGGCCCGCGCCATCGAAAACGAATGCTACGTGGCCATCGCCGGCTCCGTGGGCAACCTGCCACGGGTCGACGCCGTGGATATCCAGTACGCCCAGTCCTCGGTGTTTTCCCCCAGCGACTTCTACTTCCCCCACGATGCCATCATCAGTGAGTCGGTACCCAATACCGAAATGCTGATGTTTGCGGATGTGGATCTGGAAAAACTGAAGCTGCTGCACCGGGAAGGCTCGGTGACCAACCTGCGCGATCGGCGGCATGATCTGTATAGCCTGGATTGGAAGAATAAAGGCTGAATCGCACCAAGGCAGGGCCGTCCGGCCCTGCCTGTTCCCTTTGTTTCTGTAGGAACGCAGCGTAGCGAAGTAACGCACGTAGTGCGGCCCGGAGGGTGAGCGAAGCGAATACGCCTCTTGAGCCGCGAAAATCCCCGCCAAAGCCCATCCTCGTCAGAAAACTTCGCTCAAACGGTATAAAAACCCGCTCCCTCATCGCTTGACCAGAAAACGACGCCTTCCTCATATCTCCGCCGCCCAGACAGGGCGTCGTTGTAACCCGTTGAGATTTCTGCTTTTATCGGTCGGTATATAAATTTGATAAATGTGATAGGAAGCCGGCGCGTTCATTGGATATTCGAGCGGGCTTCCTAATACCTGTTGGGCTCCAGAAAGGACGGACAAATGAGCGAGATCTTTCCGACGGTGCACTGCAAGTCGTGTTCATACGGCCTGCCGGCTTATGAACTGCGTGGCAACGAGTTATTTCCGACCGTCCACAACAAAATTGACAGCTACGGCCTTCCCGCATTCGAAATTCGCGGGGCAGATGTATACCCCACCGTTCACGCGAAAAGTGCCTCATACGGATTGCCGGCGTTCGAGCTGAGAGGCAACGAGCTTTATCCCACAGTGCACAACAAGACCGAAGACTATGGGGTTCCAGCGTTTGAGATTCGCTAATAAAGGGGGGCACGGGTATTGGCCGCGCATCAATGTCGAACGACCGCAGATGCATGATATGTCCCCGATTAGCCCTGCAACTGGAATTTTGCGCGTTGCGCTCAACAATTTGGTCGAGGCGACGCCGGCACACGTGGCTGTCGGTATTCGGGCATTCCGGGCGGCGCGCCTCACCACACCGTTAACACAAGGGCTATCCTAGGCCATCAACCATTGAGAATCTGTTGGGTTACACTGTGATCTCGTAAACCTTACCCGCAGGAGTAGTCATGTCATTAGAAGAACACGACTTTTTTGAAGAAGAGGACCAGCGGGAGAACGAAGCTGACATCGCTGACCTTGATCAATCGCTTTTTTCGTCAGCTGTGGTCAGTGGAAATGACTGGACGACAGAGACCCTGATAAACCAAATAAACAAAGGCAACATTCTCCTAAATCCAGAGTTCCAACGTCGTGACGCGTGGGATAAGAAGAGGAAAAGTTTATTTGTTGAGTCTCTGATTCTAGGCCTCCCAGTCCCGCAGCTCGTGCTCGCCGAATCCAAAGAAAGAAGAGGGGCATATATTGTTCTAGATGGGAAGCAGAGAATGCTTAGTATCCGGCAGTTCGCTGCGGGTCAAAACGATCCTCATTATGAGCAATTAAAGCTAACGGGACTAGAAATAAGAGATGATCTAAAGGGAAAAACTCTTCAAGACCTTCAAGAAGATTTAACCCTGTTCGACGACTTGTCTGCTTTTGAAAATCAGCCAATCAGAACCGTGGTTATAAAAAATTGGCCAAATGAGGACTTCCTTTATCATGTCTTTCTTAGGCTCAATACCGGGAGTGTGTCCTTATCGCCCCAAGAACTCCGTCAAGCTCTTCAAGATTCAAAAGTCGCAAGCGGAGATACAGGCGATGTATTGCAGTCTCATCAAGCCTGGCAAGAATGATTACCCCGCTACCCTCCGCTGCAAGGTAAATCTTGCAGGGAG
>JAZAJX010000041.1:0-7815 GCA_036230225.1 Pseudomonadota bacterium
GTTGATATAGTGTCGGTAAACGCCAACCGCCTTGTCTTTGTTACCCACTTCAATATAGAGCTCGGCAGCCACTTTCAGCGCTTCCATACGAACGGCCGGATCCTCACTTTCACGTTCGATACGCTCGTATTCCGCTGCTGCCTCGGACAAACGCCCTGACTCACCGTAAACATGGGCCAGCTTCTTGGTCACTTCGGACTGCAATTCGTGATTCGGATAATTGCCGCGGAATGCAACAAGCACATTGGCAGATTGCTGCCAGTTCTTAAGCTTGATCAATGCCGTTGCCGCATCATAGTCAGCAGCGGGTCGCAGCGATGAGGATGGTGCCGCGACGCCAAGGCGAAGGAAGTGATCCGCCGCTTGCTGATAATTGCCAGCTTCATTCGCCAACTCACCTTGCTTATAGATGGACGCTGCCAGGTTTTCCGTTAGCTCCTTACGGGATTCGTCATCCTGATCGGTGAGCTGCAACACACTCAGGTAACCCTGCTCGGCATCCGCATACTGAGCGAGCTCAAAAGACGAGTGCGCCACAATAAGCCAGGCTGAGCGTAACTGTTCACGGGATGCGTTCGGAAATGACTCCAGCATTTTTCTACCTGTCGCTACCGCAAACGGGTAATCCTTCATGCTGAAGATATCTTCCAGTGCCGCCCCCATGACAAGAGCCGCTTTGTCATGCTCCGGGAAAACATCCGCGAAGCGCAGGGAGCTTCGAATCACATCACGCTTAATCGCGGGCTTATCCGCATCATCCGCTGCAGAGAGGTTTTCACGGTGGGTAAAGACAGCGGCATAGCCTGCGGCAGATGCTTTCTCATGGGCCGGATAATCATAGGCGGTACGTTCGTATTCCAGCGCTGCAGCATGAAAGGATTTGTTTTCCAGAAGCAGGTCGGCCAACTGGTAGTTCATTACCGGTGATTCCTCGTCCTTGGGGAAGGAATCCAGGAACTCGTGATACCAGTGCTGCGCTTCACTGAAGTTCTCCGGCCGTTGTTTGGCAAAGTCCTTGTTCTGGTAGAGAGCATGATAATAGTTGGCCAACTCTTTCAGGTTGGTTTTCAACAAAGCCAGCACATCCGGAAAGGCATCAACTTCGAAATGGCTCCAGTAAGCCGATTTCAGACCGTAGCTGGTGGCAAACTCCTTGTTCGCTTCGATAACCAGTTTCGGAAAACCGCCTTTCTTGTAGATTTCGATAACCCGCATGTCGAAGTGTGGTGACACCTTGTTATACGGGTTGAGTTCAACGAAGGTTTTGTAGGCAGATGCGGCGTCTGCATAGCGACGCTTTTCAAGATAATGCTCACCCAGGTTTCGATAGATATCGACTTCGTAGCTGCGCTCACCATATTTATCAAAATAGGAAACCACCGCCTCCGGCCCACCCATGGCCGAAAAACTGAGACTGATAACACGGTGGGTATCCTCAATACGCTTCTGCTCGAATTCATCGGTAGGATTATCGAAGTCGTAACCGGTATTGATCTTGTGATCCAGCAAGGCGACAAATTGATTCATCGCCTCCTCGAGCATGTCCTGCTTGTAGAAGGTCCAGCCCAACTTGTAGAGGGCCATTTCATAGTAGAAGGAGCTCGGTCCCATCTCGGCAATGGCCAGGTAAGCGCGCTCAGCATCCAGATATTTCTTGCGCATGAAATAGAACTCACCGCGCCGGAACTGGATTTCATCAATGGCTCGCGAATCCGGGTAATCTGCCACGATCCGGTTCATTACCTCGACGGCTTTCTCCACCTCGCCAAGCTCTTCATAAGCCCGGGTCATCTGGTAAAGCACCTGGTCATTACGTTCATAGAACGGGTATTTTTCCAGCAACTCCTTATAGAGCCGGATCGCGTCTTCAGCCCCCTGATTTTCCAGACCATCCTGCACAGCCAGCGCCGAATCTGTATTTTCCGGCACATCCATACGCGTGGTCCGCGCCTCGAAATCCTGCTGGGATTCCCTGTCCGGGTCAGTCTGCTCCTGCGCAACGGTTTGCTGACTGGCAATCACCGCACTCTCAGGCCGATCCATTGGCGCAGACGCCGTCGGGGCACGAGCGGCGACGGGCTGGGCAGGACTCTCCAGAATCCCGTATTCTTTTTCGATTTTCAGGTCTGCCAGACGTCGCATGGCTTCTGGCGTCATGGCAGATTCAGGCGTTTCCTCCAGAAACTTCTGATAGCCCTGCATGGCCTTTTCGATCCCGCCCTCGATTTTCTCGTCTGTCAGGTCCAGCTTTACCTTTTGTAGCTGGGCAATGGTTCCCTTTTCCGAGACCGAGGCACAGGAGGCAAGCATAAAGAGTGACAGGCAAAGGGCAGTAAAACGAAAGTGTCTCATGGCGAAGACTCCTCTTCACCGATGCCGCCATGCGCCTGCTCCTGCTGTGCCTTAACGGCACGATCATAACTCTCCGCCATCGCGAAGCGAGCCTGTACACGATATTGCTCAAGACGTTCCTGGCGCTGCTCCAGCTCGGCAATGGCCATGGCTTCCAGCATGTGACCCACACCTTTCATCAGACGATCGACCTTCAGCGCGGCCTGACGAATATTGTTTCGCGCCAGGGAAATGCGATCGTCATACCCCTGATAACTCTGGGTGGCTGCCTGACGCGTTCGCACATAGGAAGCGTAAATGCGCTCCAGACGAGCCACGTCATCATCCAACTCTCGCAAATGCTCGAAAGCTTCAGTCAGACGGCGGTCGTAATCGGTATGGATATCCCAGGCCAGCACCCCTCTCATCCTCGCAATCCGGCGACGGGCCTCTTGGGCAGATGGACCGTCATTCCCCGCGTAGTTAGCGGCGATTTTTTCCAGGGACTCCAGCGCCATGCGCTCATCGGCCGTGGCCAGCAATTCCGGGCGAGGCGCGACCAACAGACGTTGCAGGCGGTCATCCAGACTCTGGCGCTGCTCCATACGCAGCCGTATTTTGGAATCCAGAACCCGGAAGCGCTCATCAATGCCGGGAAGGAGAGGCTCGTAATAATCCCGGCGCAGGGCAATCATGTCTTCATAGGCATCCAGATGTCCCTGCCAGGCAACCAGACGCTGGCGCATGTCTTCCAGATCCAGGTAATTCTTCAGTAGCGCCTGAAAGTCATTGGAGGCCATCAGGTCCATCAGATAATAGGTTTCCGGGGTTTCAGGAAGCTCGCGGAGACGAATCAGCCAGTTGCTGTCCAGCTTGATCTCTTCACGCACCATGACTTTCAGGAAATTGCCACTGCGAATGCTGGCAACGGAATCCTTGAGCCGGACCAACTCTGCCCCGAAGGCATCCAGCGCGCTGCCATAGAGCACGGCTGCCCGACCATGCAGCTCCAGATTCGCATAGGCATAGGGCACACCCAGCAAGCTTTCCTGGACCGCCTTGTTGGTTGGATTGCGCTTGAAAAGAATATTCCAGGGCACCAGCGCACGGTCGAATTTCTGTCGAGCCACGTTGGACCAGCCGGCGCCGAGCAGCGCCTTGTTCGAGAAGGGGCCTTGCAGACGAACCCGATCCAGATATTGAGCCGCCGAACCGGCTTTTTCATTTTTCAGCAACCGGTAGCCCAGGGTCAGATTTGCCTTGTCCCGGATTGCCAGTGCAGGCTCGTTGTCCTCATCCACCTTGAGCTGGCCGGCTTTATCCAGCTGCTCCAACCCTTTCTCTTCCTCACCCTGCAGAATCAAAGCCACACCCAGGTTATAACCCGCAAAGCCCTGATAACCCTCTACTTTTTCCAGTTTCTCCAGAAGCTCCACGGCATCGGAAAAACGCCCATTCACGGTATAGATCTGTGCCCGCAGCAGGCGCTCATCATGGCGGATATGGACGGGGACATCGCCTTCGATGCGCTCGATGGTATGTAACGCATTGACCTTTTCGCCTTTCTCGTAATAGATGCGCGCCAGGCGATACGCAGCCTCATTACGAATCGCCGCACTGACGTTACCTTCCAGAACAGCCTGAATGGCCCGGCCAGCCTTGCGGTGCATCCGGTAGGAAAGCTCAAAATCGCCCACCGAGAATTCGGCATAATTGGCATGTATATGCAGCGGGTCCAATTGCCGCTCATCCACCCGCTGGTACTGCTGAAGCTCTGCATCCAGACGAGAGATGGCATCGAAGTACAGGCCCTGCTCCGCATAATAGAACGACTCGCTCAGAAACAGATCTCTGGGCGAACTCGCGTTGGATGAGTCGGCTACTCCTGTGGCGGAAAGCACACACAGGCCAAGCAGCGCGATGTGACGACATGCCATGAATTAACGGTCTTTGAAATGGATATTGTTATTGCTACCAAAGAGAGACACCTCGACCAGGCTGGGCCCTTCCTCCTTGGTAAAGGTATGGGTGGCAGTTTCCCGGTACTCATCATTGCCGGCAGTCACCCCTGACAGCACCACCTCCAGGGTGTGCTTGCCAGAACGCACATTGCCGGTATAGACACGCTGCACACCTCCGCTCTTGAGGGCTTCCAGCTCTTTGTGGGTGTAGACGTGGTGCGTGACTTCCTCGCCATCGACAATCACGTCCAGAGAATCCAGCCGCACATCATGATCCGGCGCGACGGACACGAAGACCGACACCTGAGTATTGGAGGGATAGATCAGGGTCTCTTCCAGCTGCAACAATTCCGTGGAGATGGCCAGCACATCGGTCTTGATGTCCTGCACCTGTTCATCCAGCCCCTTGATCTTGTCACGGGACACCTTGTCGGCCGCATTCAGGGCGGGCATCGCCGTGAGCAGACACACTGACAGCAAGGCGTTTCTTGTGATTCTCATACTTCCCCCAAAACAACTTCGGCTCAGAGGCCCTTTATTCTCTCAGTCAAAATAAGAACACACGGATATAGGTAATTCCTCCGACTGGTACTCATTTTTTCAGATGAGAATCACTTGTTTTCCATATGTAACAAAGACCTAGAGGAAAACCTTAAAGTAACACTTTTAAGTGAAACATATTGAATATAGGGACCGAAAAAACGGTGAGCCGGCAAGGGGCCGGTCGGGTCAGCGCCCACAGGCACAGGCAGGAGGAGGGGGTTCATCAAGGGGGGCAGCAAGGTAGTGTCCGGACCTGCTCGCATGGCACGAGCTGGGACACACCCCGCGATCAATACCAAAGCGTAAAGAGCAGGCGCGTCACCGTGGCATCAAACTGGAACAGGGGTTCCTGGCCCGGAGTCGTCACAACCCGGATATCCCGGTAGTTCTCATAATCAAAACGGAAACGGTCTACCCACAGGTTCAGGCCGGCACGGTCGAAGGTTTCCCAATTGGGCTTGCTGAACTCGAAACCGATACCTGCACCCACTACCGTGGACGAGAACTCGCTCAGCTCCTTGTCCCGGGCAAGAAAGTTCTGGGCGTTCTGGAAGGGAAAGAGGTCGGCATAAAAATCCGCATCCCCCTGCTGATAGGACCGATAGCGGGTTTCCAGTGTCCACTGACGCCCCAGGGGCTGAATCAGCTTGACTTGCCAACTGCTCGCATCAATTCCCCAGGAATCATCGTAAACACGATACTCCCCATGCAAACCGGCCCGCCAGGGCAGGTAGTAGGATAGACGCAGAGAGGTCGCTTCACTGGTGCGGGTTTCCGGGTAACGCTCCGGCTCGAAACTGTAACTGTCGGGCGATGTCAGGTAGCGAACGGAGCGGTAGGGATTATTCAGATAGCCTTCATCGGTAATCAGCTCATGGCCAATGCTGAGGCGTAAATCCCGTGTCAGAATCTGTGACAGGTTCACGCGGAAGTGCTGCCTGTCGGCTTCCTCGGCGAACTGGTTGTCCCCGGCGCGAAAGACCTCATCCCATCCTTTCGAGTAGCCAAAGCTCAACGTGGTCAAGTCACCGAAAAAATCCTGACTTACATCCAGATGTACCGAATTGGCCTCAAAATCATTCTCTTCGCTGTTGGCATAGCTCAACGAGTAAATGGCCTTGCCGTGGAGATAATCCACACCCACGCTTTTCTCGGTACGCTCTTCGGAGTACGGGCTTGCGCTGGTCAAGACATCAATGGATGCGGCAGACACTTCATCCACATAATAATTCGCCTTTACCGACACGGTATCGGCAAAGGACTTGCGCACCAGCACGGAGGGACCCTGGATTTCCATGCCGCCGCCATCGTACTTGTGGTACATGAGATCCAGACGGTCCTCGGGCAAAACTGCCGCGTGCAATGCCGCCCCTGACAACAGCAGCGCAGCAACGACAAGGCGACACATCAGTTGCATCCGCAACCTCCACCGGCACTTCCCTCTGCGCCGCGCATGCTCTCGCGGGCCTGATGCACATGGTGCATGTAACTCTCGGCGACAGGGTGGGCTGCCACGTTCATGACAGGGTCGGCCAGGCGAGCCCGCTCATAGGGTTTTAGCCAGGGCTTCACGGCGCAGCCACTGGCAGAGAATGCCAGCAGCATTGTCAGGGCAAAGCGTCGCATGGAGGCGGCCATTTTCACTCCAGCACCAGCGTCTTCACCTGGTTTTCGTATTGTTCCATGTAGCCGTCCTTGTACCCCCGGTGATGATGCCGAATCACGCCATTGCGATCGATAAGTACCGTGGTCGGCATGGCATCCACACCATAGGCCTCACTGGTCTGGTTTTGCGGATCAAACAGCACCGGGAACGTCACCGGAATCTTTTCCAGCAAGCGATCAGCCTGATCGCGACTTTCATCCAGATTGACGCCAAGAACGGTAAAACCGTAATCCCGGTACTGCTGGTAGAGATCATCCAGCAACGGCATCTCGGTACGGCATGGCCCACACCAGGACGCCCAGAAATTCAGCAACACCACGGTTCCACGCAGCTCACTGAGCTTGATGTTTTTCCCGTTGGCGGCCTTGAGGGTGAAATCCGTCGCCGGCTCACCTTCGTCAGCCATCGCCGCCGCTCCCCACAGCAGCGCCAGTCCCGCCAACAGCGCCATCATCATTTTTTTCATGCCGATCCCCCCATGATGCTTCATCAGAAAAACAGACTGACCCCCGCGGTCAGCTCAAGATTGTGCGTCGTCTTGTCCTCACCCAGCACATCCAGATTGAAAACATGGTCTTTCATGTCTACCCGTAACGCCACCAGGTCATTGATCAGCAGACGGTAGCCGACGCCCAGACCGAGGGTAAAATGGTCATCACCGGCAAATTCCGTCATCCCCGCGCCCCCGATCAGATACAGGGCATTGTTATAGGTGCGATTGCGTGTCAGAAAGGCCTCACCGGGCAGCAGGTTGTAGCCCACCAACGCCTGATAATAGGTATAGTCCCGTTCATCATCGGTGAGTAATTGCACACCGGCATTGAGGGTTTCAAAACTGGTCTCATCGGCCTTGGCATGGCCGATTACCGCCTCCAGAAACACATCTTCGGAAAGGTGGTAGTCCAGCCTCACCCCCACCACTGGCTGCGCGCCGAAATCCTCGATGGAGAGAATGCCTGCATAGGCGCCCACCTCGAAATTCTCGGTATCGATGTCAGCTTCCCGGATACGCCGCCGTTCGATCTGCGGATCGAGCACGGAACCAGGATCGGCGTCGCGCACCCCTTCGGTTGATTCGCGAGCGTTATCCGCCAATACCGATAGCGGAGAAGCCAGCACTATGACTAGAACAGCGCGGAGAAGCCGATTTTCCATTCTTCCAGATTCCGGTTGTCATTTTCTTCAGTAAACAGCACGTAATTTCTATACTCGCTGCGCAGTACAAAACCCCGTGACAGATAGGCCTTGATACCCAGACCGCCGACGGCATAATTTTCGTCCCGGTTTTCCGGGCGCACCAGCGTAGCCCGGGGC
>JAZAJX010000042.1:0-20039 GCA_036230225.1 Pseudomonadota bacterium
AAGTTCTCAACCGAAGGTGACCTGCGCCGGGAAATCAACATGAACATCAAGCGTCTGATGGACCTGGGCTGCTTCCGCGGCATCCGCCATCGTCGCGGCTTGCCGCTTCGCGGTCAGCGCACCAAGACCAATGCTCGGACCCGTAAAGGTCCGCGTAAACCGATTCGCAAATAAGCTGAAACGTCAGCGGCTGGATTTGGATAGGCATTATGGCTAAGTCAAAGAAAGATAGTGGCGCACGTCGTAAAAAGGTAACGCGTACCGTTGCAGACGGTATCGCCCACGTGCACGCATCCTTCAACAACACCATCATCACCATCACTGATCGTCAAGGCAATGCATTGTCCTGGGCGACCTCCGGTGGCGCTGGTTTCCGTGGTTCCCGTAAGAGCACCCCGTTTGCTGCCCAGGTTGCAGCTGAAAATGCGGGCAATGCTGCCAAGGACTACGGTCTGAAGAATTTGGAAGTACGGGTAAAAGGTCCTGGTCCGGGCCGCGAATCTTCCATTCGCGCTCTGAACGGCTGTGGCTACAAGATTACCCATATTGAGGACGTAACGCCGATTCCGCATAACGGTTGCCGTCCGCCCAAAAAGCGTCGCGTGTAACGGGAGTTAGAGCAAGATGGCAAGATACATCGGTCCCAAGTGCAAGCTTTCCCGTCGTGAAGGCACCGATCTGTACCTGAAGAGCGGCATTCGCCCTCTCGAGTCCAAGTGTAAGGCCGAGCAGGCGCCGGGTCAGGCTGCTGGCGGTCGTCGCCCCGGACGTTTGTCCGACTATGGTGTACAGCTGCGTGAAAAGCAGAAAGTACGTCGTACATATGGCGTTCTGGAAAAGCAGTTCCGTAGTTACTACAAGAAAGCAGCAGCATCCAAGGGTGCTACTGGTGAAGTTCTGCTTCAGCTGCTGGAAGGTCGTCTGGATAACGTGGTTTACCGCATGGGCTTCGGCTCCACTCGCGCTGAAGCACGCCAGCTGGTCAGCCACCGCGCCATTCTGGTTAACGGTCAATCCGTTAATGTGGCTTCCTACCAGGTGAAGCCGGGTGATGTGATCAACGTTCGCGAGAAGTCCAAGAACCAGCTGCGCGTTAAGAACGCCATGGAGCTGGCTCAGCAGCGTGGATTCATGCCGTGGATCGAAGTTGACGAGAAAAAGCTGGAAGGTACCTACAAGGCGAAGCCTGAACGTAGCGACCTGCCTGCCGAGATCAACGAAAACCTGATCGTCGAGCTGTACTCCAAGTAAGGACTGCCTGAGGGATCTCTATGACCGCCGTGAACGATTTTCTCACGCCCCGCTCGATCGCGGTCAACGCGATCAATCAGAACCATGCAAAAGTGGTTCTGGAGCCGCTGGAGCGTGGTTTTGGCCACACCCTGGGGACTGCGCTGCGTCGCATCCTGATCTCCAGCATGCCCGGCTGTGCGATCACCGAAGTGGAGATCGACGGCGTACAGCATGAATACTCTTCCATCGAAGGGGTTCAGGAAGATGTGATCAACATCCTGCTGAACCTGAAGGGCGTCGCCCTGAAGATGGATGATCGCGAAGAAGCAACGCTCGAGCTGGTCAAGAAAGGCCCGGGTGTTGTGACCGCGGATGATATTCAGCGTGATCACAGCGTTGAGATCGTTAATCCGGAGCACGTGATCTGCACCATTACTGGCGACGCTGAACTGCGTGTCAGACTGAAGGTCGAAAAAGGTCGCGGCTATGTGGCTGCTGATGCGCGTCAGTCCGACGATGATGAGACCCGCGGTATTGGACGTCTGCAACTGGATGCCAGCTACAGCCCCGTGCGTCGTGTCGCCTACGTGGTTGAAGCGGCCCGTGTAGAGCAGCGTACTGACCTGGATAAGCTGGTTATCGACCTGGAAACCGATGGCACCATCGATCCGGAAGAAGCTATCCGTCGTGCGGCTACCATTCTGCAGCAGCAGATTGCCGTGTTCGTCGATCTCGAACAGGACGCCAAGCCTGAGCCGAAGCAGGAGCGTGAGGAAATCGATCCTATCCTGCTGCGTCCGGTAGATGATCTGGAGCTGACCGTCCGCTCCGCAAACTGTCTGAAGGCAGAAAACATCTACTATATCGGTGACCTGGTACAGCGTACCGAGGTGGAGTTGCTGAAAACCCCGAACCTGGGTAAGAAGTCTCTCACCGAAATTAAGGACGTGTTGGCCTCCAAAGGCTTGTCGCTGGGTATGCGTCTCGAAAACTGGCCGCCGGTCAGCCTTCGTGACGACGACCGGCTGAACACCAAATTGCGCTAAGTTAGTTGTTGTGGACGCTGTGAAGCGCCCCTGAACATAGGAACAGAATCATGCGTCATCGCAAAAGCGGCAGAAAACTGAATCGGAACAGCTCTCATCGTCAGGCGATGTTCCGTAACATGGCTGTGTCTCTGCTGGAGCACGAAGCGATCAAGACCACTCTGCCGAAAGCCAAAGAGCTGCGTCGTGTGGCTGAGCCGCTGATCACTCTGGCGAAGGAAGACTCTGTAGCGAACCGTCGTCTGGCTTTCAACCGTACCCGTTCCAAGGAAGTGGTTGGCAAGCTGTTCAACGAACTGGGTCCTCGTTACCAGAACCGTCCTGGCGGCTACGTACGTATCCTCAAGATGGGTTTCCGTGCCGGTGACAATGCACCGATGGCCTATGTTGAGCTGGTAGACCGTCCCGAGCTGGTAGACGCTGACGAAGAGTAAGTGTCGACGCTCCAAAAAAACCGGGCATATTGCCCGGTTTTTTTATGTCTGTCGTAAAGCGGTACACTTGTACTATGCTGTCTGAGAGGGTTAACCAGCCTCAGGGGCAGGGCATATGGCAATCAACGGCTTTCATGCACACGTCTACTTTGACGAATCCACCTTCAGTCAGGCCGCCGCGTTGTGTCAGGCTGCGCATCAGCGCTTTGATATTCCCATGGGGCATATGCACCGCAAACCGGTGGGCCCTCATCCATGCTGGAGCTGCCAGCTCTCCATTCCGCGCAGACTGTTTGGCGAGGTTATCCCCTGGTTGATGGCCAGCCGAAATGGTCTGACCATCTTTGTCCACGGCCTGAGTGGTGATGAATTGCGGGATCATACCGAGCTGGTCATGTGGCTGGGAGACAGTCAGCCGCTGGATCTCAGCATTTTCCAGTTTTCCGCCTGAGTTGTCGGTCTGCCCCTCTTACCCCTGTGCCACCCTGCGGCCACGGTAGAGTACCCCTTTCTTTTGTGGGCGGGCGCTTCCCGTGTTTTCTGATTGTCTGTGAGGTGGTTCGATCGGCTGACCCCGATAAAGCCGGGTGGGTGCAGCAGGAGGATTGGTGGGCAGGTCCTCTCCCTCCAGATCCAGTAAGGCCAGGCGGATTTCCCCGTACAGTCTTTGTAGTCCCTGCGAGCGCGTATGCCCGGCATAGTGGGCCAGTTTCTGCCTGAGAGCCGGGTCAGTGAGTGAGAGGCTTTCGTCGAATTCAGCGCGAATCAAGCGCCGGCACTGATTGACCAGATTGACGATGTTGTACTGCATGAGCCAGCGGTGATCGGGCGTGGCGTCCATTACATCTACTCCTCTGTATGATGCCTGGATGTGACAGAAGACGGAATGAACAAAGCAGAAAACGTGCCATGGCTGACGGGCTTTTGTAAGCGAATGCGCGCCCTTATGCCACAGGGCGCGTCATTCGTAGTGCACGCGCCCTAGTGCTGTGCACTAGCCCGGTTGAGGTGGGCGCGCATGCAGTTGGCGTAAAAGGTGGTGGTGGCGGGCCAGTCAGAAAAAACACCAATGACACCGACGTCGCGGGCCAGCACATCCAGCAGGGTCAGTGCGTCGCCATCATTATTGATGGCCGGTGTGACGCTCCGGTAGTACCAGCCACCTCCATTTGCCAGTGGGCCGGAACGTTCCAGTGACCAACTGATGATGTCCAGTCCCGCCTGGCGGGCGGCCTTTGCGTAAGGGCTGGGGGTGATCTGTTGACTCTGATCGGTGGTGACAAGCATCCATAGTGGTGGTGCGATGATATTGACACCGTAACCGCTGAGGGTAGACATATCCGGCTGCCAGGTGCCCGGGTTGAGGGGATTCAGCCCCTGGCTGTCTCGACCGTCCAGGTAGACGGCCTGGCGGCCGTAATCCGGGTGCTGGTCGATCCAGTACCGTACGTCGTCAAGATTGAATGACTGAGGGTAAACCTGCTCCGGAGAGATGCCAGCCTGACGGTATTCGTCGATCAGTTGTTGAGCGTAGTCCTCTTGGCTGTAGTCACCCTGGTAGGGCATGGTGACCTGAGGCGCTTTCAGCTCCGGTGTCATCTTGACCCCTAGCTCAGAGAACAGGGCGATACTTTCCTTGTGGCTGAGCAGGGTGCCGTTCTGATTGTATAGGTCGGTGCGCCAGCCGGGCGTGCCTTGCAGGTATTCCGCCACGGTGGTGGCCCGGGGGTTGGCGCCATCCATTTTGCCCTTCAGACGTTTGAACTCGCTCAGGGTGATATCACTGGTACAGCAGCGGGCACTGGCCGGATTGCTGCCATCAAAGGGCGTAAAGGGCTCGCTGCACTGGCTGGCAAATTCGGTCTCCAGAATGTTGGTGGTGGTGTGCAGATCACATTGAGAATGACGGCAAACCAGCTCCCGATCCCGGGTAAAGGCCACATCGCATTCCAGAATGCCGGCTCCCATGCGGGCGGCGGCGCGGTAGGATTCTTCGGTGTGCTCGGGGAATTGCAACGGCGCCCCGCGATGACCGATGGAGAAATCCGTTGCCTTCTGTGGACGACGCTGCGCGGCACATTCTGCGAGAGCCGCTTTTACCGGTCCATCATCCATGTCAGCAACCAGATAATAGGGGCGAGGACCTAACTCAACCGTGTTGTTGCCGTTGTCTTTGGGGCCCTGGCCAGCACAGGCCAGAGTTGCCATGCCGATAGCCAGGGTAGTGATGCATCCTTTCCAAGCCCATATCCATTTCATGATCAGCCTCCAGAGTGAATATCGTCGAGGCTGATTGTGGTGATGGACTGTGACGGCTAAGTGGGGGGGATAATTCAGCATCATGACACGCTAGCAGGGCGCGACTTGAGTCACGTTTTCAGCCTTTCGCTAACGGCTAAAGCAAAATCAGCTGTCTGACGCTGAAGCATTCTTGAGGCTCTTGGCGTTGTAGACCCGGGAATAGAAATCTACCGCGGTACGTCGCAGTTGGTTGGGGTGGCCATTACTGATGGATCGGGCGCTCCACAACACTCTGCCATCCGATTTTCTGATAATGACCATGTCGCTGATGGCGCTGCCCATGGTGCCGGGTACGCCACTGCCGCCGGGTAGGACACTGAATAGGGCAGCAGTGGCAACCTTGGCTGACTTGGCTTGGCGGGTATGGTGCCAGCCGGAGAAACGGCTTAGCAAGAAACAGCAGTTGTCGCTTGCCGACGCTTTCAACACGTCCGGGACGTCCAGTGTTTGGGCCTGGACAGGGGCGGGTAGCTGAGGTGTACCCAACATGGGGGTGGCGTCACGCACCATTTGGGGGGTAAGGCTGTCAGACCAGGCGTCGGTATAGAGTTGATTAATGGCGTGGATGAGCTGTTCGGTTTCTTGCACGGGGGCGTTCTGAACCTGATAACTCTCTGCAATGCGGTCAAGTTGTTCAAGCAGGAACTGCTGGCCGTCATCGCTGGCTTGGGCGGTGCCATCAAGCGTTCTTTCTTCCATCGAAAACTGAGGAGGTAGTACGGCAATGGAGTCAAACGAATAATAATCCGAAGCAGCAAGGTCTGCGGCCGGGAAGGTGCGCAGGCAGTGTTCGGTGCTGCAATTAAAATTCTCTGCCATCGTCTGTAGATTGCTGCAGCCATTCATCAGGAAGCCAGCGATCAATACCAAAAAGCCGTGCGCGAACCGTTCCATGCTACCCCTTCAACATCGTTTTTAAAAAACGGCCAGTGTGACTGCCTTTCACTTTCGCCACCTCTTCTGGCGTGCCTTCCGCAATGATCTGGCCGCCACCATCTCCCCCTTCCGGACCCAGATCCACGATCCAGTCGGCGGTTTTGATGACATCAAGATTGTGCTCAATCACCACCACGCTGTTGCCATGGTCGGCCAGACGATTCAGCACGTCCAGTAGCAGCTGAATATCCTGGAAATGCAGCCCGGTGGTCGGTTCGTCAAGAATGTACAAGGTGCTCCCGGTGTCGCGACGTGACAGCTCCTTGGCCAGCTTGACCCGCTGTGCTTCACCGCCGGACAAGGTGGTGGCTGCTTGGCCGAGTTTCACGTAGCTCAGGCCCACGTCCATGAGGGTTTGCAGTTTGCGCGCAAGCGAGGGAACTGCATCGAAAAACTCTCTGGCGTCCTCGATGGTCAGGTCCAGCACCTCGAAAATGTTTTTGCCCTTGTAGGTGATTTCCAGGGTCTCCCGGTTATAGCGTTTGCCTTCGCAGACTTCGCAGGGCACATAGATATCCGGCAGGAAGTGCATTTCCACCTTGATCACGCCATCACCCTGGCAGGCCTCACAGCGACCCCCCTTGACGTTGAAACTGAAGCGGCCGGGCTTGTAGCCACGCGCACGGGCTTCCTGAGTGCCGGCAAACAGCTCGCGGACCGGAGTGAAAATGCCCGTATAAGTGGCCGGGTTGGAGCGCGGGGTGCGGCCGATGGGGCTCTGGTCGATATCCACTACCTTGTCGAAATGCTCAAGCCCTTCGATGGCTTCATGGGGGGAGGCTTTCAGGGTGGTGGCCTTGTTCAGTTTGGTGGCGGCCAGCGGATACAAGGTACTGTTGATCAAGGTGGATTTGCCTGAGCCGGATACGCCCGTGATGCAGGTGAACAGGCCCACGGGGATATTCAGCGGATGGCCCTTCAGATTGTTACCGGTGGCGCCGTGCAGCGTCAGCCATTGGTCCCTGGTGTTGTCGCGGCGTTGCTTGGGTATGGCAATCTGCTTGCGACCGGACAAGTAGTCGCCGGTTAGCGAATCGGGGTTGTCTGCAACCTGTTTGGCGGTGCCCTGGGCCACCACGGTGCCACCATGAACGCCTGCGCCTGGGCCAATATCGATGACATGATCGGCCAGGCGTATGGCGTCTTCATCGTGCTCAACCACCAGCACGGTGTTTCCCAGGTCGCGCAAGCGGGTCAGGGTATTGAGCAGCCGCTCGTTGTCTCGCTGGTGCAGACCGATAGAGGGTTCGTCCAGGACATACATCACCCCGACCAGTCCGGCACCAATCTGGCTGGCCAGGCGAATACGTTGTGCCTCGCCCCCGGACAGGGTCTCCGCACTGCGTTCCAGGGTCAGGTATTCCAGCCCCACGTTGACCAGAAACTGCAGGCGGTCCCGAATCTCCTTGAGGATCTTGTCCGCAATTTCGCCCTTGCTGCCGGGGAGGTGCAGCTCACTGAAATAGGCATGGGCTTTGCCTACCGCTAACCGAACCACTTCCGGCAAGGTGGTCTGCTCGATAAAGACATGGCGGGCCGCTTCACGCAAGCGTGACCCATGACAGCTCGGACAGCTGGAGGTGGACATGTAGCTCAGCAGATCTTCACGCACCGCATCGGATTCGGTTTCCCGATAACGCCGTTCCATATTGGGAATGATGCCTTCGAACGGGTGGTTTCGTTTGATGATGTCACCGCGGTCGTTCAGGTAACGAAACTCGATGCTTTCCTTGCCGGTGCCATGGAGCACCTTCTTGCGGATGTCCTTGGGCAGGGATTTAAAAGCCACATCCATGTCGAACCCGAGACTTTGTGACAGGGAGTTGAGCATTTGGAAATAGTAGACATTTCGGCGATCCCAGCCACGGATGGCGCCTTCCGACAGGGACAGTTCATCGGAGTTGATGACCTTGTCTTCGTCGAAGAACTGCTTCACGCCCAGGCCGTCACAGCTGGGGCAGGCTCCCGCCGGGTTGTTGAAGGAAAACAGGCGTGGTTCCAGTTCGGGGATCGAGTAACCACAGTGCGGGCAGGCAAACTTGGCGGAAAAGGTAACTTCCTCGCCATCCCCCTCCATGGGGGCAATGATGGCAATCTCATCGGCCAGGTTCAGGGCCGTTTCGAAAGATTCCGCCAGCCGGTTCTGCAGGTCGTCGCGGACCTTGAAGCGATCCACGACCACTTCGATGGTGTGTTTCTTGTTCTTGTCCAGCTCCGGGGTGTCATCCATGTCGTAGATACGCCCGTCGATGCGGGCACGGATAAAGCCCTGGGCGCGCAATTCCTCGAACAGGTGCAGGTGCTCGCCTTTCTTTTCCCGGATCACTGGTGCCAGCAGCATCAGTTTGCTGCCTTCTTCCATGGCCAGGACCTGGTCTACCATCTGGCTGATGGTCTGGGCTGCCAGCGGCGCGTCATGTTCCGGACAGCGGGGTTCGCCGACCCGGGCAAACAGCAATCGCAAGTAGTCGTAGATCTCGGTAATGGTGCCGACCGTGGATCGTGGGTTGTGGCTGGTGGATTTCTGCTCAATGGAGATGGCCGGGCTCAGGCCCTCAATATGATCCACGTCCGGTTTTTCCATCATGGAAAGAAACTGGCGGGCATACGTGGAGAGGGACTCCACATAGCGGCGCTGACCTTCTGCATAGAGAGTGTCGAAGGCCAGGGAGGATTTCCCGGAACCGGACAGGCCGGTGATGACCACCAGCTTGTCACGGGGAATATCCAGATCCACGTTTTTCAGATTATGAGTGCGTGCGCCACGAACAAGGATGGTATCCATAGGGAAAAACCGCCTGAGACTACTGTCAAAATGAACAGGGCAGTATAGGCGAATTTCTGTGAAGGGGAAAAGAAAGGCGATTTACCGCAGCGGCGATCAAGGACACAGAGAGAAGGATGGAATTCCCCGGTTCTCTGTGTCCCCGGTGGGGGCAGATGCTTACAGGTTTTCCTGCGCCCAGTTCACCGCCTGCAAGCGGTTGGACGCATTGATTTTCTTGAAGATGTTGTAGATGTGCGTCTTGATGGTGTGCGGGCTCAGGTTGAGGCTACTGGCGATTTCGGAATTCTTGGCGCCGGTGGCCATGACCTTCAGGACTTCCACTTCCCGGTCGGTCAGGTTGACCTCACTCCGGGAGAAGGTCTTGTTGAAGGTACGGCTTTTCATCAGATAGGCCTGCAGCACGGCGCGGGGGAACCACAGTTCGCCGTCAAACATGGCCTTGATGCCCTTGCTGAGCAGGGCCTGGGGGCAGTCATGCTGGAAGCCGCCGTTGACCATGGGCAGGCCGGCCAGACGGGACAGGGAGTCATCGCTGTCCACATTGAACAGGGCGATCAGCACGTCATTGTCCACTTCCTGATCCGCCTCAAGCAGGTGGGCGATCACTTCGTTAACGTCGACGCTGTGGTAATCCACCAGAAACAGATTCTGGTCGAATTCCCGCAGGGTATCGACGGACACTCCCTCCACGGAGGGGATGCTTTTGGTGGAAACTTCTTCCTTGACGAGAAATTCAGTGAGCAGGGCATTCTGCAGCTGCTGGCTGCCCACCACGTAGACTTGCTGAGTGTGTTGTTGGCTGTTCATTGAGGCCGTCCATGATGTCTCAGGCATAGCCTAAGAAAAAAAACTGATCAGCATGTGAATTTATCACCGCTTTGACCGGGGTTCAATTTGTGGCTGCCCGGTTTTACGGATTTCACGATCCCGATGCCTCAATTCGGGGCATCACTTGCCGTGGCGGGGAAGGGCGGGGCCGCTCGCTGGTCCGGCTCCGCAGGGAATCTGGTACACTGCCCGCCCTTTGTAGCGTAAGCCACCTGTTTCTGGAGCAACAAGCGTTCATGTCGGCATCTTCTTCCCGTGTTCTGCAGCGAACAGAGCTGAAAACCACCGGTTATCTGGCCACTATCTTCGCGCTGCGGATGTTCGGTCTGTTCATGATCCTGCCGATTTTTGCCGTTTACGGGCAGGTGCTGGACGGTGCCACCCCCCTGCTCATCGGGACCGCCATTGGTGCCTATGGTTTGATGCAGGCTCTTTTGCAGATTCCCTTCGGCATGCTTTCCGACCGCTTCGGTCGACGCCCGTTGCTGCTGATCGGCCTGCTGCTGTTCGTCGCCGGTGGTGTTGTCGCCGCCATGAGTGACCATATTTACGGTGTCATTGCCGGGCGTGCCCTGCAGGGCGCGGGTGCCATTGCCAGTGTGATCATGGCGCTGATTGGCGATGTGGTTAGCGAGAAGCATCGTACCCGGGCCATGGCATTGATCGGCATGTCCGTGGGCGGTTCCTTTGTGCTGGCCCTGATTCTGGGGCCGCTGCTGGCTAGCTGGCTGGGATTGTCCGGTTTGTTCTGGATGACGGCGGTCATGGGGGCGTTCGCCTTGCTGGTGGCGATGGTTGTGCCGGCGCCGCGGGCCCTGCAGGGTGAGGCATTGCCGGTAGGGGTACGCTTCCGTCGCGTACTGGGTAGTAAGACATTGCTGCGATTTGATGTGGGTATTTTTACCCTGCACCTGATCATGACTGCCTCCTTTGTGGTGGTGCCGGCCCTGCTCAGTGAGCGACTTGGTCTGGGGCTGCGCAGCCACAGCCTGCTTTATCTGGGGGTGTTGATTGCCGGGTTCCTGGCCATGGTGCCATTGATTATCCGCGCCGAGCGGCGCGGGGCGGTGCCGGTAAAGCGTCTGGCGGTTGTCTTGCTGGCGCTGTCGCAGATTTTCCTGGCCCTGGCCGGGGCTCAGCTGTGGCACTTCGTGCTGGCGCTGTTGGTGTTCTTTGCCGCCTTCAATCTGCTGGAGGCGCTGCTGCCATCGCTGGTGGGCCGGGCGGCGCCCGCGGGCACCCGCGGTACGGCCATGGGGGTATACTCCACCAGTCAGTTCCTCGGGGTGTTTGTGGGTGGACAGCTGGGCGGTGCGCTCTATCAATGGGTGGGTGCCGAGGCGGTGTTCTATGGCTGCGCGGTGCTGGCGGCTATCTGGCTGCTGGTGTTGGCGGGGCTGCAGGAGTTGCCCAAGCTGGACAACCGGGTGCTGGTTCTGGCGCCGGATCAGGATTGGCAGAAGCTGGCCAGCGAGCTGCAGACTGTGCCCGGGGTGGTGGAGACGGTCATCGTGGAAGAGCAGGCGCTGGCGCTGCTCAAGGTCGATGCGGGGCAGCTCGATGAAGACCGCCTGGAAGGGCTCGCCGCCGCCGGGCAAAGCTGACACAATGATTGGCTTGATTGCGCACCTGTCGCCCTGAGCAGGTGTCACACATTTGATGACGCCGGCGGTCGTTGACGGCCGGTCATCCATAACAGTACTGAACCCAGAGAGTCACGGAGAGAAACATGGCGCGCGGCGTTAACAAGGTAATTCTGATTGGTAACCTGGGGGCAGACCCGGAAACCCGTTTCATGCCCAGTGGTGGTGCGGTCACCAATATTCGGTTGGCCACCAGCGAGACCTGGAAAGACCGCCAGAGTGGGCAGATGCAGGAGCGCACCGAATGGCACCGGGTGGTGTTTTTCAACAAGCTGGGTGAAATCGCCGGTGAATACCTGAAGAAAGGTTCCAAAGTCTATGTGGAGGGCTCTATCCGGACCCGCAAGTGGCAGGGTCAAGACGGTCAGGACCGCTACACCACCGAGATCGTGGCCAACGAAATGCAGATGCTGGATGGTCGCGGCGAAGGGGGGCAGGGCGGTGGCTATGCCCCCCAAGGCAACCAGGGCGGTTACCAGAACCAGAATGACAATTTCGGCGGCGGTGGCGGGGCCCCCCAGCAGAATCAAAACCAGAACCAGGGTGGCTTCAGCGGCCCGGCGGATGATTTCGACGACGACATTCCGTTCTGAGAACTGCCATGCCTCGTAGCCTGACACTGGCGCTGGTATTTCTTGTCAGCCTGCTGGTTTTTCTGATTATCGGGATGCCCGCCGCAGCGGTGGTGGAGCAGGTCCCTGCCTTGCGCCCCGGGGGGGCGGCGTTGACGCTGTCTGACCCCCGTGGCCGTTGGTGGCAGGGCCAGGCCCGCTGGCGCTGGAAGCAGCTGCAGGGCTCCCTGGACTGGGAACTGGACTGGCATGGGCTGGTGCCCGGAGCGAACCTGTCGTTGCGCAGTGACCGGGGTGAGTCAGCCCGGCTTTCCGGGTGGCTGGGGGCTGACTGGGGCGACTGGCAGCTGGAGCAAGCGCGTCTGTCGTTGCCCGTGGCAATGGTGGCAGAGCATGTTCCCCAGGGGAGTGCCGATGGCCGGCTCGATGGCGTCCTGATGGCGCTGACGATTGCCGATGATCGCATTGCCCACCTGCAGGGCACGCTGGATTACAGCGGCGGGCAGGTGACCTGGGGGAACAATGGCTCGGCAACTGTCCCGGCATTACGAGGGCGTTTGAGCATGGAAGAGGATGCGCCTACCCTGCGGGTGGTGGATCCGGAAGGCGAGCGCCTCATGCATGCCCGTATCGCTGAAGGCCGTTTCCACCTGGAGGTGATGCGGGCCTGGCCGCTACTGCTGGGCGTCAGTCAGGGCGGCAGTCCGGAGGACGTGGTTTTCCAGATGTCCCAGCCGTTTTCTCTCAAGCAAGGCTGACAGCCGAAAGAAAATGAAATTACGGTTTCAGTAACACTATATTGCAATAATTTGCCGTAAACTCCGGTATCTTTGATCCGGTAATAACGATAAAGGTAGAGCGGGCGGTTATGTCGCAGTTGGCAGCATGGGGTCAGAATCAGCATTGGGGCAAGCCGGCACGTTGGCTGGTCGCCGTGTTGCTGGTGGTGATATTGGCCTTTGTGCTGGCCCAGACCGTCTGGCTGCTGTGGTACGGCCCCAGCGATAACATCCCGTCTAACAGCAAAACCCGCCTGCAGGTATCCGGGGGTGACCAGGTTGTCACCCTGAGTCAGTCTCAGGTGGATGGCTGGCAGTTATTCGGCCGTTTTGAGCAGCAAGCCAGCGCTCCCTCCGACAAACCTACCGATGCACCGGAAACCCGTCTTCGTCTTGAATTACTGGGCGTTTTTCAGACGGCCGATACGGAGAAGGCCTCCGCCATCATTGCTGAAAAAGGCAAGGAAGGAGAGCTCTACCGGATTGGTGACAGTATCCCCGGCAATGCCAAGCTTGAAGAAGTCTATCCGGACCGGGTCATTCTGCGCCGGGCAGGGCGTCTGGAAACCTTGCGCTGGTCGGATGCGGGCCTGGGGGGTGTGAGTGAAGTCTCCCGTTCGGCGCCGGAGCCAGCGTCCTCGTCGTCAGCCTTGGAGGAAGGCAGCGAGCAGGACATGCAACGCCAACGCAAGGCAATCATTGGCCAGTTGGGACTGCAGCCGGTGGCGGAAGGGGCCAATCAGGGGTATCAGCTGGGCAAGCGTGCTCCGAAGCAACTGATCAGCCAGGTTGGGCTGCAAAGTAATGATGTGATTCTTTCTGTCAACGGCCATGCGCTGGGGACGGAAGACAGTGATATGGCCGCATTGCGTTCATTTCAGGAAACCCGGCAGGCCAGTATTGTGGTGCAGCGGGGTGATCAGCAATTCACCGTGAATTATCCGCCATAGTGAGTGGTTTTATGATGTCCTTTTTCAAAGCCTCGGCACTCCGAACCCTGATGGTGGTGCTGTTGTCGGTAACGGCGCTCTGTGCCCAGGCCCAGGTGACGGCCAGTGATGATGGCAAGAGTTGGACGGTGAATATCCGTAACGCGGATATTCAGGCGTTCATCAGCCAGATTGCTGACATGACCGGCAAGAACTTCGTGGTCGACCCCCGTGTACGGGCCCGTGATGTGACCGTGGTATCCACCAAGGCTCTGACTGCCGCGGAGGTCTATGAACTGTTCCTCTCCGTGCTGCAGGTTCATGGTTACGCGGCGGTACCCTCCGGCGACATTATCAAGATTGTTCCCAACACCACCGCCAAACAGAGCAACCTGCCCCTGGTGGGCCGGGATGAGAGCGGCGGTGAAGAGCTGGTTACCCGGGTCATTCCGGTGGAGAACTCACCGGTGGAAGAGCTGGTACCGGTGTTACGGCCCCTGGTGCCCCAATACGGCCATCTGGCTGCGGTGGGCTCGGCCAATGCACTGATTATCAGTGACCACCTGGACAACATTCGTCGCATGGAGGCGATCATTGCCAGCCTGGATAGTGCCGAGTCTGAAGACGTGCAGGTCATCAAGTTGCAGCATGCCTTTGCGGGCGACATGGTGAAAATGCTGGAGAGTCTGACGCCCCAGACCGGTGGGCGTCGCGGCAAGACCAAGGATGGCGGTGTGACCGTGGTAGCGGATGAGCGCACCAACCGCCTGATCATCAAGGGTGACCGAATTACCCGTCAGCGTATGGCCAAGATGATCCAGAATCTGGATACCCCGGCCAGTTCTACTGGCGGGGTACAGGTGGTCCGCCTCAGTCATGGTGATGCAGAGGCGCTGGCGGAGCTGCTCAAGAACTTTGCCGAGGGCGCCTCCGCGGCCAAACCCGGTAGCGATGGCAAGGCAGTGGCGGCCTCCAGCAATGGGGACAAGGTATCCATCCAGGCAGACAAATCCCTGAATGCGCTGGTGATTCGCGCTGAGCCGGCAATGATGAAGGAAATCATGTCGGTGATCAGTCAACTGGATGTGCGCCGGGCGCAGATCCTGATCGAGGCGGCCATCGTGGAAGTCTCCGGGGATACCGGCAAGGCCTTGGGGTTCCAGTATGTGGGTGGCAGCAATGAGGATGGTGTCGGCGCCATCAACTTTGGTAACGCCGGGCTCAGCATCAATTCCATCGTGCAGGCACTGGCCACTGACGATCCTTCCGGGCTTTCTCTGGGAGATGGGGTGACCATTGGTCTGGGCGAGGAGGACTCCGATGGGGATCTGAAGTGGGGCGCACTGATCCAGGCGCTCTCTACCTCTACGGATGTAAACCTGCTTTCTACCCCCAGCATCCTTACGTTGGATAATCAGGAAGCTTCCATTGTGGTGGGCGAAAATGTGCCCTTCATCACCGGCACCAGTACCAGTACCGGGTCCGGGGTGTCCAACCCGTTCCAGACCATTCAGCGTGAGGACGTAGGCCTGAGCCTCAAGGTCACGCCGCATGTGGCGGGGTTGTCTACCATTCGTCTGGAGCTTGAGCAGGAAAATTCCCAGGTGAAGGATTCCGTCGGGGAAGCGGCGGATATCGTGACGACCACCCGCAAGCTGGAGAGCACGGTGCTGGCGGATGACGGCGAAACCATTGCCCTCGGTGGCCTGATCCGCGACAACATTACCAAGACCGTCCGCAAGGTACCGATTCTGGGTGACATCCCTCTGTTGGGCATCCTGTTCCGGTCTACGAGTAACTCGCGGGAGAAGAGCAATCTGATGGTTTTCCTGCGACCCACGATTCTGCCGGATAACGAGCAGCTGCTCAGCATGACCCGTCAGAAGTACATGGGCATCACTGCCATGCAGTTCGAGTTGAACGGCAAAGGGGAGCTGGAGCAGGTAGTGCGTAATCCACTGCCCATCAACCTTGAACAGGTCTTTGAAGGCCGCAAGAAAGTGCCCCAGGACTACCGGGATGCCTATCAGGCCCAGCAAGAGCAGCCCGCTGCCGAGGACAGTGCGGAGGCCACTGACGAGGAGTGATGCCCTGTTAGTGCTGCTCTTCAAAAAAACGCGCCAGTTGGCGCGTTTTTTTATGGTATCTGCAGCATGGAGGCCGTATAGGCTCTGGCCATCAGGGTGCGAACCGGAGGCTACTTGTTATCCTTCAGTGTTCGCAGATTGGCCAGTACCCGACGACTGCGTTCCAGTTTCTTGTTGAGCTCTTCGTTATCCGGGTAGAGCGGTGCCACCTGTGTCCAGATCCGGTGGGCTTCCCGGTATTGGCCTCGGGCATAGAGCGCTTCGCCGGTATTCATTTCCTCGGCGAAACGACGTCGGGCCCATTGCTCCAGACGTTTGCGCTGACTGGCCAGCGCCGGGTTACTCTGATGGCGATTCAGGAACTGGCGGGCCGCCAGCAGGGATGGCAACTGGCCATTGCGCTGATACTGGGCCATCAACTGCTCGGCTTCCGTTTGCAGAGCCCGGTTTTCCCGAGCCTGGGCCCGCTGGCTGGCATTGTTGAGTACCCGTTGCGCCTTGGCCAGCTGGGGGGATGGGGGCTGGTCCGGTGCCAGTCGGTGGGCATCGCCGAGCAGGTCCCGGGCCAGCAGCCATTGCTGGCGCTCGGCAAAGTATTCTCCGAGACGGGTCAGGTCTTCGACCAGAAATTGTCGTTCTTCGGCCAGCTGTTGGCGTTCCTGTTGGGCACGTTGCAGCTGGAAGCTGCTCAGTCTTTCCACGAGATCGTCGCTGTCCTGCAGCGCTCGGGCCTGGGCGCGACGACGCTCTGCCAGTAACAGGTTGAGCTGCTGCTCTTCACGATTGACCAGGGCATTGACCAATTCGTCCAGCGCGGACGGGTCGACCACCTTGTCCCGGTGGGAGGAGAGCAGAGTATGAGCCTGTTGCCAGTGTTGTTTGCGGCCCATGGCCTCGGCTTCCAGGATCAGGCGCTGCCGGTACTGGTTACTGGCCATCAGAATGCCCGGATACTGTTCCTGCAGCAGCGCGAACTGGTCATGCTCCGGCGAGGTATTCTCAATGATGGCCACGGCACGGGCGTAATCATCGTCGGCCAGGGCGTCGCTGACTTGTTGTTCCGGGTCGCCAAGACTGGCACAACCTCCCATCAGCAGTGTGAGAGTGAGACAGACATTACGCACGTTGTGACTCCGTGCTGAGCTTGGTCAGGAACTGGGCGATGCGTTGTTCCATCAGGGTTTCTGACAGGGCGTGAACGCCGTCGATGCGGAGCGTTCGTACCGGCTCGGTCTTGCCGCGGATACGCATGGCGCCATATTCGGTGGCGCGCACGCGGGAGGCGATATTCGGATTATCCAGAAGACAGGCTGCGGCAATGATCTCGTTGCCGCCAGCCATGTTGGACAGGCGAGAGGCCAGATTTACGGCATCCCCCACCACGGTATATTGCATGCGATCCCGGGACCCCAGGTTGCCGGCCAGCATATCGCCGGAGTTGATGCCGATGCGGAATTCCACGGTGGTGTAACCACGCGCACGGCGGTGCTCATTGAGGCGCTCAACCAGGCGCTGGATCATGACGGCACAGCATAATCCATGGAAGAGGTGCTCATCATCATGTTCCGGGACGCCAAAGACGATCATGGCGCAGTCGCCCATGTACTTGTCGATGGTGCCCCGGTAGAAGCTGGTGGCCGTGGTAATGGCGTCGAAATAGACATTCAGCATGTCGCCGATGGCTTCCGGAGCCAGAGTCTCCGAGAGTCGGGTAAAACCGACGATATCGGCAAACACCACGGTGGCATGGACATCGCGTCCCCCCAGTTGTACCTGATCCAGGTCGGCCATCATGTTGCGTGCCACCGAAGGGCTGACAAAACGCTTCAGCACTCGTTCCACCTGGTCTTTTTCTAGCATGCCGTGGGCCATGGTGTTGTAGGCCTCGATCAGGCCGCCGATTTCGTCATTGCGGCGGTCCTGAATCCGGTAATTGAGATCCCCCCGCCGCATGGCACTGGTGGCTGCCAGCAGGTCGTGGATCGGCTGGGCCAATCGGCGGCTGATCAGGAAGGCCGCAATGATGGCGATCACGCTCATGATCAAGGTGGCATTGATCATGGTGTCCTGCACGGATTCCCGGGCCGCCATGATGGGGCGGTCAGACAGGGAGATCGCGGTATAGCCTGCGACGGAATTATTCACCTCCACCGCCGCGTAGTAGGTGGTGATGGGTTCATCCTGCAGGTTCCAGCGCTTGATTGCGTCCTGCAGGGGGGTGGCTGCCAGTGGCAGCACGCCAGCCTTGTCGACCAGGTTGCCTTCGCGGTCAAACAGGGCGGCACCGCGAACGCTTTCACTGCGAGTCAGATTGTTCAGCTGTACCTTGAGGAAAAAGGTGTCATCGGCCAGCAGAGGCTCGCGGACCGTGTTGGCCAATTGCAGGGCGATGGCCTGCCCGAAGGTGTCCGCCTGTTCGCGCATGCGATCCAGCTGGTTGTTGAGCAGCAAGGAACCGAGGATGGTCATCCCGCAGAGGATTAGCAGGGATATGGACAGGCCCAGTTTCCAGGCCACCGGGAAATATTCCGGCACATAGGGGGCCAGCCACTCGCCGAGACGGCTGCGCTTGGTGGGGCTGGCTTGTCCTTGTGGCTCTGTCACGATGCATCCCTGTTTCAGTCGTAACGATCGCGTTGCGCGCTTGTCAGCGGCGGATCATGCTGTCAGATTCACAGATCAGTCCGGGCTCGCTGCGAACCCGAAATGGCACTGCGTCGCTAGGACCGCCGCACTGGCGCAGAGTTCTTGTACACCTTGCGTCTTTGCTGACATCACAACAATGATCAGGCGAATATGCTAACAATAGCACTTTCGTCGTGCCGGGTAAGTAGTTGTCTGTACTGACTGGCCGAATCGACATCGGGAAGAGAGAGTATGGGATTTATGCGTGAGCGGCAGCTTGCCGCCAATGGGCTGGAATTCTTTGTGGCAGAGGCCGGAGAGCCGGGGAATCCACTGGTGTTATGTCTTCACGGCTTTCCGGAATGTTGGGCGTCCTGGCGTTACCAGCTCCCCGTGTTGGCCCAGTCCGGTTATCACGCCGTGGCGCCGGATCTGCGTGGCTATGGCTATACCGGCGGACCTGCGGAGGTGGACGGTTATCGGCAGAGCGTACTGGCGGAGGATGTGGTGGCGCTGATCCAGGCATTGGGTCATGAGTCGGCGATTCTGATCGGCCATGACTGGGGCTGTGCCCTGACCTGGCAGGTGGCACGTCGTTATCCGCAGAGGATTCGTGCTGTGATAGGGCTGTCGGTCCCCTACGGTGGCCCGGCGCCGGAGGCGCCCACGGTCTCCATGCAGCGCCTGTTCGAGGACCGTTTCTTCTACATGCTGTATTTTCAGAAACCGCAGCTCCCGGAGCAGGAACTGGAGGCGGATGTGACGACCAGCCTGCGCAAGATTTTCCACGGCTTGTCCGCCGACGGTATCGCGGATTTCCGGGTGCGTCCGGATGACACCGGCTTTCTTCAATCCATGCCGACCCCGGAGCAACAACCGCGCTGGATGCGCGAGGAAGACCTGGCCTATTACGTAGAGCGTTTCCGCCACAGTGGCTTTACCGGGCCGATCAACTGGTACCGGGCCATGGATGCCTCGTGGGAGGAAAGTCGCAACGACGACAACTGGCAGATCCCCATGCCGACACTGTTTATTGGCGGGATGCAGGACCCGGTTATCGCGTTCAGCCAGAAGGCGTTACAGCGCATGCCGGACTATATTCCGGATCTGCGCACCGTGATGCTGGACCAATGCGGGCACTGGATTCAGATGGAGCAGGCGCCGGAAGTTAACCGGGAAATCATAGCCTTTCTGGAGGAAGTGGATGGCAAAGGCGGACGCACCCAGTAATTTTCATCGCGTGGCGGAATTTCACCGCGCCTTTTCCCTGCCGGTGGAGGCGCAGCCAGTGGTCCCTGACGACGCCACGATCCGGCTACGTCTTGCCCTGTTGCTAGAGGAGTTTCACGAACTGGCGGAAGCCACTTGTCAGCAGCCTGATGCGGCCCAGCAGGCCTTCCTGGAGACCCTGGATTCAGCCAGGGAGCAACTGGCCACGTTAAGCGGGTTCCGGGTGGATCTGGTGGAGGTGGCGGATGCGCTGACCGATATCAATTATGTGACCTATGGGGCCGGGCATACCTTTGGTATCGACCTGAACGCCACCTGTGAAGAGGTCCATCGCAGCAACATGAGCAAGCTGGGAGCGGACGGCAAACCGGTGAAGGATGAGCGTGGCAAGGTGCTCAAGGGACCGGGCTATTCTCCTCCCTTGCTGGCGCCGGTGCTGGCGGCGCAGGGGCGCCAGGATTGCTGCGAGTGACGAGTTTCCCGTTGCGACTTTCAAACCCTGTGGTTTGATCCTCGAAACGCGTTTTTATACCTGTAACGTCATCCCCGCTGGCAGTGAGTCGGTGAGAATCTCGAACGCTCCGCCGTGGGTACTGTGCAGGACCCGT
>JAZAJX010000043.1:0-3147 GCA_036230225.1 Pseudomonadota bacterium
TCAAAACCAGCTACCCCGGACAGGCGCCACAGGTGGTGGAAGATCAGGTTACCTATCCACTGACTACCGCCATGCTCTCGGTACCAGGTGCGGTCACCGTGCGCGGCTATTCCTTCTTCGGTGACTCCTATGTTTACGTTATTTTTGACGAGGATACCGATGCCTATTGGGCCCGCTCGCGGGTGTTGGAATACCTGTCACAAGTGGCACCCACCTTGCCGCCCAACGCCCGACCGCAACTGGGGCCGGACGCCACCGGTGTCGGCTGGGTTTACCTGTACGCATTGGTGGATCGTACTGGTAAACACGATATCAGCCAGTTGCGCAGCCTGCAGGACTGGTTCCTGAAATACGAGCTGCAAACCGTGCCCGGCGTGTCGGAAGTCTCTGCCCTGGGCGGCATGGTGAAGCAGTATCAGGTCAAGGTACACCCGGATAAATTGCGGGCCTTTAATATTCCGCTGTCCCATATCCAGATGGCCATCCAGCGCGGTAATCAGGAGGTGGGCGCATCCGTCGTGGAAATGGCCGAGGCGGAATACATGGTACGTGCCTCCGGATATATCCAGGGGCGCGAGGATCTGGCCAATATTCCTTTAGGTATCAACGTCAAGGGCACACCACTGCTGCTGAAAGATGTGGCGGATATCGATGTAGGTCCGCAGATGCGCCGGGGTATTGCCGAGCTGAATGGCGAAGGTGAAGCCGTCGGTGGCATCGTGGTGATGCGCTTTGGCGAAAACGCCCAGAAAACCATTGACGGTGTGAAAGCCAAACTGGAAACCCTTAAGGCGGGTCTTCCCGAAGGTGTGGAAATCGTGACGGTTTACGACCGTTCCGGACTGATTGAACGCGCCGTTGAAAACCTGTGGCATAAGTTGCTGGAGGAGTTCATCGTCGTTGCCCTGGTGTGTGTGGTATTTCTGTTCCATATCCGCTCCAGCCTGGTGGCCATCGTCAGTCTGCCCGTCGGTATTCTCACCGCCTTTATCGTTATGCACCTGCAAGGGCTGAACGCCAATATCATGTCCTTGGGCGGTATCGCTATTGCCATCGGGGCAATGATTGATGGCGCTATCGTGATGATCGAGAACATGCACAAGCACATGGAGCGCACACCCCTGACCAACGAAAATCGCTGGCAAGTGGTTGCGGAATCGGCGGCTGAAGTGGGGCCCGCGCTGTTTTTTAGCCTGCTGATCATCACCGTGAGCTTTGTGCCGGTGTTTACCCTGGAAGCGCAAGAGGGACGGATGTTTTCACCTCTGGCCTTCACCAAGACTTACGCCATGGCGGCTAGTGCCGCACTGGCGGTGACACTGGTGCCGGTGCTGATGGGTTATTTTATTCGTGGCAAGGTCTTGCCTGAGCACAAAAACCCGCTGAATCGGGCCTTGATTGCCGTCTACATGCCTGCGCTGAAAGTGGTGCTTAACCACCCCAAAACCACTTTGGCCTTGGCTTTGGTGGTGACGGTCATCGGCTTCTGGCCGGTGAGCAAAATTGGCAGCGAATTTATCCCGCCGCTCGATGAGGGTGATCTGATGTATATGCCCACCACCTATCCCGGGCTGTCCATTGGTAAAGCCCGGGAGATTCTGCAGCAGACGGACAAGCTGATTGCCACCGTACCGGAAGTGAAAAGCGTGTTCGGCAAAATCGGTCGTGCAGAAACCGCCACCGACCCGGCGCCGCTGACCATGATCGAAACGTTTATCCAGCTCAAACCGAGGGATGAATGGCGCGAGGGGATGACCACCGACTCGCTCAAAAAAGAGCTGGACGCGCTGGTGAAATTTCCCGGCCTGACTAACGCCTGGGTGATGCCGATCAAAACCCGTATCGATATGTTGGCCACCGGCATTAAAACCCCGGTGGGCATCAAAGTGGCAGGACCTGATCTCAAGCAAATCGAAAAAATCGGGCGGCGCCTGGAGCAGGTCTTAAAAGATGTGCCAGGTACGGCTTCGGTTTATTCCGAACGTGTGGCCGGCGGGCGTTATATCAAGGTGGATATCCAACGGGAAAAAGCCGCGCGCTACGGGCTGAATATTGCCGATGTGCAACAGGTGGTGGCCACCGCCATCGGCGGCATGAACGTCACCCAAACCATTGAAGGCCTGGAACGCTACCCGGTGAATCTGCGTTACCCGCAGGATCTGCGTAATTCCCCGGAGCAACTGGCACTGTTGCCTATCGTGACAACTAGCGGCCAACGCATTGCCCTGGCGGACGTGGCGAACGTCTATGTGGAAGATGGCCCGCCTGCCATCAAGAGTGAAAACGCTCGCCTCAACGGTTGGACCTTTGTCGATATCGACGGGGTGGATCTTGGCAGTTACGTCCAGAACGCCATGGCCGTGGTGGCCGATCAGGTCGAGCTTCCAACGGGCTATTCACTGAACTGGTCAGGGCAGTATGAATACATGCTGCGAGCCAAGGAAAAGCTCATCTACGTGGTGCCGCTGACGCTAGCCATCATTATCGTGCTGCTGTATTTCAACTTCCGCAGCTTTGCTGAAGTCGCGATTATCATGGGCACGCTGCCCCTGGCGATGGTGGGTTCAATCTGGTTGATGTACCTGCTCGGTTACAACTTCTCAGTCGCCGTAGGCGTGGGCTTTATTGCGTTGGCGGGTGTCGCGGTGGAAATTGGCGTCATCATGCTGGTATATCTCAACCAGGCTTATCGCCATATGCTGGAGGAGTGTGAGCAGGAGGGCGTGGAACCCCGCCTGGAAACCCTGCGCCACGCCGTATTACACGGTGCCGGCTTACGGGTGCGTCCGGTGATGATGACGGCTGCCGCGATTATCGTGGGGCTGTTGCCGATAATGTACGGAACAGGGACCGGTTCGGAGGTCATGAGTCGTATTGCCGCGCCCATGGTGGGTGGGATGCTAAGTGCGGTAATTCTGACTTTACTCGTGCTACCAGCCGTTTACCTTCTTTGGAGAAAGCACTGAGAAAGGGATCTGGCCAAATGTCATTCGAGTTGATCTGGATCAAATAATCTACCCCAACATTACAGGTGTGTAATGTTGGGGTCATCCAGGTGTCAGTCTCCCCTCATTAACATAGCTAATAGATGGCATGAATCCGCACGCTAAAACTGCTTGACCTGTGTCCATGACACAGGTGTATAAC
>JAZAJX010000044.1:0-7311 GCA_036230225.1 Pseudomonadota bacterium
CAGGAAATGGGGTTAACACTGGGAGCTCATCCGGGCTTTCTTGCCGAACCGGGCTAGACGCTTGTCGCTATCAGCTGGCCGGCAGTGCATAGGTTCCGGTCACATGGGCAACCATCTCGTCACTGCCCTCGCTGAAAAGCTGCACTTCCAGCACCGCCGAACGCCGCCCCAGCCGCAGAATCACCGCCTCGGCAATCAAGTCCTTCTGGGCCGGGCGGGAAAGAAAATTGATGTTGAGGTTCTGGGTCACGGCCATCTCCACCCGGCCCAATTCACCCAGAATCGCCGCATACATGGCCGCATCCGCCAGCCCCATCATGGTGGGCCCGGACAAGGTTCCCCCCGGGCGAATCGTTGAAGGCCGAAAAGGGCTGCGCAGCCGCGCCCGTCGCTCACCGACTTCTTCGACCCTTAATCCTTCCTCAGAGGCAGCGGGCAGTCCCTGATAGATAACGTCTTGCACTTGTTCCGCATTCAACATAATAACCTCAAAAGCAAAACGGGCCCGGAGGCCCGCTTGTTTTACTGTTAATGTCGGCGATTGCGCATAACACCGGCGGCAAGGACCAGCGCGCCTAACAACCAGTTCAGAGAACCGCCGCCACTGGAACCAAACCCATTCCCTCCCCCGGAATTATTGCCTCCGCCCGCATCAGAATCTCCATCGTCATCATCAGGCGTCGCCCCCAGGGTTTTATCAAAGGAAGTGAACCGAAACTGGTTTCCCGACAGGGTAGCGACGAGCAACGCATCCTCAACCGGATCGACAACGTCTACCATCACTGGCTCACCCGGTACGTCAGCATGATCCGCATTATCAAACTCGAAATGTCCATCCTGACCCAGCACCATTAGCCAGCGCTGGATACGAGCCGGAATGTCAGAGCCGGCCTCCCCGCCAACCAAATTATACAATGCGAAACGGCTATCGTTGCCCTGTGTTGTTTCAGACCAGGTTGCCAGCTCAAGCGGTGTCGCCAGAAAATCCAGTGCTTTACCTTCATCGAAAGCAGCTGTGCCTCGACGGAACAACACCGCTCCTTCATCAAGATTCAAAGTGAAGAGCTCACCGTCAGGAGAAAACTGCAAAGGCCCTTCCACATCGGCAACAGTGCCATCCAGAGTCATGTCCCATATCGGTGTTCCGAATGCAAACGTATTTTCCGCCTCGGTTAAGTTGAGCATTCGAATATCATTACCCGCTCTGAAAAGTAACTTCGCCTGCTCACCTAGCACAGCACGGGAATTCCAGAATTCGATTTTTCGCGGACTTTCACAACCCGGAGCCTCTTCACAATCTTGATAGACGGCATAACTGCCGGTAGGCCCCCACGCAGTGATAACACTAGAGGTACCTTTCTCCATCTGGAAGATAACCGCATGGCGCGCCCCTTGGACCGTGCTCAAATTCGAGTAGTGGACGCCATAGCTAGCGAAATCAAGCAAGGGATTCTCTTTGGGAGCCGCAGCATTGACATCAATGTAACTGGCCAGCATCTGGCTACGACCATAACGGTTATAGGAACGTTCATAGAGAACGGCCAGTCGATCATCGGTCGCATCCGGACTTCCCCCTCCAACCATTGCAATTGCCTTGGCTCGCCACCGAAGCGGAATGGTGCTCACCCAATCGCTGTTTTCCAGGTCATATACCCGGATCGCCGAGTCACAACGATCATCTCCCTGGTGAAGTACATAAGCCTTGCGCTTATCATCGCTGAGCGCCACATGCTGTCCAATGGAATCCTGACGCAGTTGAAATGCAGTCAAGTCTGCGTTGGCAGCCACATTGAAAGGTTGATTCCCATCATCAAACGGGGCTCCATCACTTCGCGAAGAGGTTGAGACAGTCAACATACCCAAACCATTCTCTCGGAACATGTGAGCGACTGGCTCACTCCCCCAGAGGTGCACTACTTCATATACCGGATTGATACCCCCGACCTTGGTGCGGCTCTCGAAACCGCCCCCCTGGCTGTAATGGACTAGATCTGTGCTCCAATTCAGATCTTCGCCAGCCTCACAGGCGGTGACGCGACCTCTCACCACAGACCATTTACCGTCCTCAGCCTGGTCAAGAAATTTGAATTCCTGCCCCGCAATCCAGGTTCCAGCATATCCGCCGGTCAAATTCCACAAGGAACCGTTATCCATGACGATCCCCGCGCCAACCAGAAACAGATTTTCCGGGGTGTCCAGAAAGCTGCTATCTTCCTGATCTATTGCCTCTTTCAACACAGGCACTTTCCCGTCCACAGGGGTGGAGGGCCATACCAACGCATGCAGGTTTTTCTCTCCGGGGCTATAGAAAGTCAGCCCCGCCCCTGTGTAGGGCACCAGTTTCTTCATGGGGTCTGATAAGGTGAAATAAGGGGCGTCGACACCGGCTGTTGGGCTCAGATCCAGAGATTGCAGCTCATGCAAGGCCTCGCCATCAAGGAAACTGACATAGACATTCGAACCCTGCACCGCAATATCAGCAATTCTCTGGAAGTTGCGTGTCAGCGCCTCACCGGAAACCGGATCATTGACAGGCATACCATTGAGGTCTCTTTTCTCCAGCCTGCCATTACCATAAGCGATAAACAGCGCATCACTACCAAGGGCCAGGGCTTCAGGGACACCATTGGCCTCCAGTGAAATGGTCAGTTCCACACTCTGCGATGTGGAATCGTATCGATACAAATGTGTCTCAGATAACAGATAAGCCTTTTGCCCCGACCTTACCGAATCAATCAGCGCAGCTTGGGATACTGAGGCAACCCCAACCCACAAAGCACATCCCAGTGCCCATTTCATCAAACGCTCCATGTTCCCCCCTTTCCAATAGCATGACATCTTTTCTGGTATTTTTTTCCTAGGCGGATTCTAGACAACCCGGCTCGCAAAAGCCAAGGCTGGAGTCACCAGCGCTTTATCCCTAGAATCTGCCTTTTCCCGTCACACAGTCCGAATTGAGCCCTATGCGCACTTCCCAGTACCTGCTTGCCACTGTCAAAGAAACCCCGGCGGACGCCGTTGTCATCAGCCACCAGCTCATGCTGCGTGCCGGTCTGGTCCGCAAACTGGCCTCCGGCCTGTATAACTGGCTGCCCACCGGGCTGCGGGTGCTGCGCAAGGTGGAAACCATCATCCGCGAGGAAATGGACAAGGCCGGCGCCCAGGAAGTGCTGATGCCGGTGGTCCAGCCCATGGAGCTGTGGGAAGAATCCGGTCGCGCCCCCGCCTATGGCCCGGAGCTGCTGCGCATCACCGACCGCCACGACAACGCGTTCTGCCTGGGCCCCACCCATGAGGAAGTGATCACTGACCTGGTGCGCAACGAGGTGCACAGCTACAAGCAGCTGCCCGCCAACTTCTACCAGATCCAGACCAAGTTCCGGGACGAGATTCGCCCCCGCTTTGGCATCATGCGCTCGCGGGAATTCATCATGAAGGATGCCTACTCCTTCCACGCCGACATGGATTCTCTGGCCGACACCTATCAGGTCATGCACAAGGCCTACTGCGCCATCTTCGACCGTCTGGGCCTGGACTACCGCCCGGTGGAAGCGGACACCGGTGCCATCGGCGGTGCCGCCAGCCACGAATTCCACGTACTGGCGGATTCCGGCGAGGACGATATTGCCTTCTCCGACAGCTCCGACTTCGCCGCCAATGTGGAACTGGCTGAAGCCCTGGCGCCCACCACTGAGCGTGCCGCTCCCGCTGCAGACATGGAAAAGGTGGATACCCCCCATGCCAAAACCATCGAAGAGCTGGTGGCGCAGTTCGATCTGGCCATCGAGAAGACCGTAAAAACCCTGGTGGTGAAAGGGGCCGAGGAAGGCGAACTGGTCGCCCTGTTGGTCCGTGGCGATCATGAACTGAACGACGTGAAAGCCGAGAAACTGGATGCGGTGGCCGCCCCCATGGAATTTGCCAGCGAGGAAGAGATCCGCAAGGCAGTCGGTGCCGGCCCGGGCTCCCTGGGCCCGGTCAATCTGCCCATCAAGGTCATCGCCGACCGCAGCGTGGCAGTAATGAGCGACTTCGGCGCCGGCGCCAACGAAGATGGCAAGCACTTCTTTAACATCAACTGGGAGCGCGACGTGGCGCTGCCGGAAGTGGCGGACCTGCGCAATGTGGTGGAAGGCGACCCCAGCCCGGACGGCAAGGGCACCCTGACCATCAAGCGCGGCATTGAGGTAGGCCACATCTTCCAGCTGGGTACCAAGTATTCCGAAGCCCTGGGCGCCAAGGTACTGGACGAAAACGGCAAGTCCGTGGTCATGCCCATGGGCTGCTATGGCATCGGTGTCACCCGGGTGGTGGCCGCCGCCATCGAGCAGAACCATGACGATCGCGGCATCATCTGGCCGGAAGCCATCGCCCCCTTCCAGGTGGCCCTGGTACCGGTGAACATCAAGAAGAGCCCCCGCGAGCGCGAGCTGGCAGAACAGCTCTACAGCGAACTCACCGCCGCCGGCATTGAGGTACTGTTCGACGACCGCGAAAAAGAGCGCCTGGGCGTCAAACTGGCCGACAGCGAACTGCTCGGCATCCCCCACCGCATCGTCATCGCCGAACGCGGCATGGACAACGGTGTGCTGGAGTACAAGGGGCGTGGGGATGCGGACAAGAGCGAAGTGGCCGTGGATGAGGTGGTGGCTTTCCTGAAAAAGCTGACAGTGGACAGTTGATAGTGGACAGCGTCGCGCGAAAGCGTGGCCGCCCTTGAAAACGCAAGAGGCCGCGTCCAAAACATGGGCGCGGCCTCTTGCGTTTCTGTTTAGATCAATCTTTATCGCGTAGCTGTCAACTGTCCACTTTCAACTGCCAACTAGATCTTTACGGTCCTTTTAACCGCCATCACCTGACTCATGGTGTTATCACCATGGGACGTCAATTGCCAAAGCGGTAAACCGCGGTTGTCCTTTTCCGGAGACTTGGTAATCAAGCCGAGGGCGCGCAGGTGAATCTTGACCTGATTGAAGGAGTGGGCGGCCAGTACCACATTGCGCACCGCATGGGCACGGGGAAAATCCTGCTGGACATCGGCCAGCGCCTTGCGGCCGATGAAATCTTCCAGGGCCTTCTGCATCACCGGCTCCGACGCCGGATTTAACATTAGCGGGGCCACACAGGAAAACGCCTGGTCCCAACTGATGCGGGTGGTGACCATAGCCAGTTTGCAGTCGCCACCTTCGTAGACATTACAGGAATAATCCAACGCAACCAGATCGCCTCCCCGAGACAGGGTCTTCAGCGGCGGCCTGGCCTGGCTCATGCTGTCTTCCCGTTCCTTTTCCAGCTGTTCGATGCGGGCTTTGAGCGCATCGACTTCTGCCCCGCCCCCTGCGCCAGCCTGATCAGCACGCACCCAACCCGCCGCACGATGCTCGCGCATGAGATTGGGGATGACTTTGTGAGCCAGCTCCGCGAGACCGTTCTCCGTGGTCCAGCGAAAACAGGGGACCTTCTCTTCCAGCAAGCGGACGAAGTCATCCCGTCGCACCTGTCCATCCCGGGTGGGTTCCTGCTGCTCAGCGGGCAACATGGCCGGGTTGTCATGGATAAACGCCACCACCGGCTTACGTTTGGTAGCGGCAAAGATGTATTCACGGTGCAGCTCGCTAAGTCCCATGGGAGAAAGCGTCCCATAGCGGCCACCCACGATCAGGACAAAGTAATCGCTGGTTTCGATCAGCTTCTGAATCACCGGCAACAGGGTGTTGCCGTCAGCAGCCGTACTATCCAGGCCGGTGGGTATCATGCCGTGCTCGATCATGGGCAGCATCAATGCCTGCCGTGCCCCCTGCATATCGGGAAAAGTGGCACTGATAAAGACCTGGTAGCGTTTCGTCGCGGTCACCCTGGATACCTGTCGCGTTTGTTGTGGCCCAATCTGGCGTATTTTTGGCTGGCTATTAAACAGGCTGTGGTCACTGACCACAAGCCGGGTCAGCCAAAAGCCCGGCCTGCCGTGGGACATCCGCCCGGTTCATGCTAGCCTGAGGCCAGCGCTGCCCCGCTGTCCGGCGGCGCCAATGCCAATAACAGCTATCGTAGCGCCTTTTGCAAGCTTACAGGAATGGGACGCCATGCAAACCATAGCCTTTTACAACCTGAAAGGTGGCGTGGGCAAAACCGCCTCGGCCGTCAACGTGGCCTGGCACGCCGCGCGCTGGAAGCACCGTACCCTGCTCTGGGACCTGGATCCCCAGGGGGCTGCCAGCTTCTATTTGGGGGTGGATGAGGGCGACGGCTACAAAGCCGGTAACCTGATCAAGGGCAAGCAGCCCATCGGCCGCCTCAAGCGCGAGACCCGCTGGACCAATCTGGATGCCATCCCCGCGGATATCTCCATGCGCAATGCGGATATCAAGCTGGTGGAAAATGGTGGCGCCAAGAACCGCCTGAAGCAGCTGATTGCCCCGTTGGGCGAAAGCTACGAGCTGGTGATTCTGGACTGTCCCCCGACCCTGAGCCCGGTGGCGGAAAGCATCTTTGCGGCAGTGGATTACCTGTTCGTACCGGTGATCCCCACCCACCTGTCCGTGCGGGCCTTCCAGCAGGTACTGGACTGGATCGACAGCAAGAACTACAAGAACCTGACGGTTGTGCCATTCTTCAACATGGTGGACCGCCACCGGGACCTGCATGTGGAGATGCTGGTCAAACGGCCCAAGGTCATGAAAGGCGGCCTGAAAACCTGGATCCCCTACTCCACCCATGTGGAGCAGATGGGCGACCACCGCGCCCCGGTCGGCGAATTCGCCCCCTACACCCCCAGCGCCCAGGCGTTTCGGGCCATGTGGTTCGAGATTGCGGGCAAGCTGAAGCTTTAATTAATAATTAATAGTTAATAATTAATAACGTCGCGAGACGGGTTTTCGTGTTTTGAAAAGCATGAGGGCGCGGCCTCATTGCTTGGCATTAAGACAGTCGCTGCTCGCGCAGCTATTAATTATTCATTATTAACTATTAATTGCCCTCCCACGGATTCGCCCGCTTCAACACCTCATCCAAATCCAGCCCCCGCGGCAGCGTCCCGTAGTTCCGGTCCCCATGCTCGCCCAGGCGGGAAGCGATGAAGGCCTCGGCCACGGACGGGTTGCCGGCGGCCACCAATTGGCTGGCCTGCATGGTCAGGGACAGACGGTCGACGATGTTACGGGCACGGTATTCGGCCTGTTCCATATCGGTGAATTCCTGCTTGAGGCTGTTCACCGCCTTGTCCAGGCGGGCATCGCTGCCGGCGGTCTTTGCCAGCTCGTCGAACCAGGTATCCAGCACCGCCGGGGTCTTGGCCAGGGCGCGCAGCATATC
>JAZAJX010000045.1:0-28477 GCA_036230225.1 Pseudomonadota bacterium
GCAGGTGGAAGAGCGGCTGCTGGCGGTGACGCGCACCTGGACGGATCAGTTGCGTGATCTGCTGAGCAGGGAGGACGAGGAAGGACCGGCCCTGGCACAGCGTTATGGCGATGCCTTTCCGGTGGGCTACCAGGAAAGCACCGAGCCCATGGCGGCGGCGGCGGATATCCACTATCTGGCCCGGTTGAGCGAGGACCGGCCGGTGCTGCCATCCTTGTCCGTCAACAGTGGGGAAGGGGCGGCATGTCCTACCAGCCTGCGTTTGTACAGCAGGAAAAAGCCCATTGCGCTGTCGGAGGTGTTGCCCGCGCTGGAAAACTTCGGCCTGCGAGTCGTCCGTCAGGAGCCCACTCAGGTGATGCCGAGGGACGGTGAGGCGCAGTGGATTCAGGTTTTTGACGTGCAGGTCCACGGTGATTGTGCCCTGGGACCGGTACAGCAAAAACGCTTCTTTGAAGAGGCGTTTCTGGCCTGTTGGCATGGCAATACTGAAAACGATGGTCTGAATCGACTGGTGCTGCTGGCCGGTCTCAATTCCCGTCAGATTGTCTGTTTGCGTACCTTGACCAAGTACCTGGTTCAGACCGGGTTGCCGTATTCCCAGAATTATATGGAACAGTTGCTGGCGGACCATGCCAGCATTGCACGATCGCTGGTGCAACTGTTTGAAACCCGTTTCGATCCCCAGGTCAGTGATGAGCATCGTCAGCGTGAGGGCATCAAGCTGGCGCAGACACTGGATCATCAGCTGGATCAGGTGGCGTCTCTGGATGCCGACCGGGTACTGCGAGCCTTTCTGAGTGTGGTGCGTGCCGGCCTGCGGACCAACTTCTATCAACCGGATGCGGCGGGGCATGACAAATCCTATGTGAGCCTGAAGCTGGACCCGAGCCAGGTTTCCGAGCTGCCCGCGCCTCTGCCCATGTATGAAACCTTTGTCTACTCGCCCCAGATGGAGGGGATTCACCTGCGTGGCGGACCGGTCGCCCGTGGCGGGTTGCGTTGGTCTGACCGTCGCGAGGATTTCCGCACCGAGGTGCTGGGGTTGGTGAAAGCACAGATGGTCAAGAACGCCATCATTGTCCCGGTGGGTGCCAAGGGCGGTTTTGTGCTCAAACGGGGCAACCCGGCTGACCGGGAGGCATGGCAGCAACTGGGGGTGACCTGTTACAAGGAATTCATCCGTGGGCTGCTGGACATCACCGATAACCGGGAAGGGGAGGCGATAGTCCCGCCGCCCTCGGTGGTCCGCCATGACGGCGATGATCCCTATCTGGTAGTGGCCGCCGACAAGGGCACGGCCACCTTTTCCGATATCGCCAATGGCCTTGCCGAGGAATACGGGTTCTGGCTGGGCGATGCCTTTGCCTCTGGCGGCAGTGCCGGCTATGACCACAAGAAGATGGGCATCACTGCCCGTGGTGCCTGGGAAAGCGTCAAGCGCCACTTCCGTGAACTGGACAAGGATATCCAGCGCACGCCGTTTACGGTGGTGGGCATCGGTGATATGGGCGGTGACGTGTTCGGCAATGGCATGTTGCTTTCCGAACAGATCAAGCTGGTGGCGGCCTTTAACCACCTGCATATCTTTATCGAGCCGGACCCGGACCCGGCCGCTACCTTCCAGGAGCGGCAGCGGCTGTTTCAGACCCGCGGCACCACCTGGGACGATTTTGATACGTCGTTGATTTCCGAGGGCGGCGGTGTCTGGTCGCGCAGTGCCAAGAGCATCACCCTCAGCTCTCAGGCCTGTGAAGCCCTGGGGCTGGAGCAGACAACGCTGACGCCGGCAGAGCTGATAACGGCCATCCTCAAGGCGCCGGTGGAGCTGTTGTGGAATGGTGGAATCGGCACCTACGTGAAAGGGCACAACGAGAGCCAGGCGCAGGTAGGGGATCGGGCCAATGATGCCATTCGCATCAATGGCCGTGATCTGCGCTGCCAGGTCGTGGGAGAGGGCGGCAACCTGGGGCTGACCCAGCTGGGGCGTATCGAATACGCCCTCAACGGCGGCCGCATCAATACCGACGCTATCGACAATTCCGGCGGGGTGCACAGCTCCGACCGGGAAGTGAACATCAAGATTCCCCTCAACCAGCGCCTGCGTGACGGTCGCCTGGATCGGGACACCCGTGACCCGCTCCTGGAGCGGATGACTGCCGACGTGGCCAGTGCGGTACTGCGCGACAATTATGTACAGAGCCTGGCGCTGAGCCTGCTGGAGTTCAATGCCGCCAGCCGGCTTGACGAGCATGCCAATCACCTGCGCACGCTGGAACGCCAGGGCATGCTGACCCGGTCGGTGGAATACCTGCCCGATGACGAGGCGCTCAGCGAGCGGCGCACACGGGGGAAGGGACTGACACGGCCGGAGCTGTCGGTGCTGCTTTCCTACACCAAGAATGCCCTGTTCGATTCCCTGTTGGCCACTGACGTACCGGACGACCCGTTCTTTGATCAGGATGTTCTCAACTACTTCCCGGGCGAGTTGGTGGAATCCTTCCGTGAGGATCTATTGGCCCATGGTTTGCGCCGGGAGCTGATCGCCACCGTGCTTTCCAATGCGGTAGTCAATCGCATGGGTTTTTCCTTTGTTCACCGTTACGCGGATGAACATGGCCTGTCCCTGCATCGCATCGTCAAGGCCTATGCCATGGCCCATGCGGTGTTCGATGGTGATCTCTACTGGGCGCCGGTGGACGGTCTGGATGGCCAGGTCGATAGTCGGGTCCAGCTGCGACTCTATGGCCGTGTCATCGGTTTGATGAAACACGTCACTACCTGGCTGATCCATTACAAATGGGGGCGTCGCCCGGTGGCGGAGGCAGTGAATCGATACCGCAAGGCCATTGGAGAGCTGGAAGCCATGCTCCCGGAGATTCTGCCCGGCACGTATCGGCAGGAGTGGGATCAGGCCGTTGCCGGTATGGGGGAAGATGGCGTCCCGGAAAAAGAATCCCGTCTGCTGGCCAATACCATGGTACTGGGCAGCGCCCCGGACGTGATCGAGTTGTCGTCCCAGGCCCAAGTCCCCCTGCGACTGGCGGCGGAAGTCTATTTTCTGGTGGGGGATCGTCTGCAGATACTCTGGTTACTGTCATCCATCATCGATCTCAGTGTCCAGGGGCGCTGGCAGGCGCTGGCCCGTGCCAATCTGCGCGAGGATACCTACCGCCTGCATCGTCAGGTGGCGGCCAAGGTGCTGGAGCAGGACGGCGATACGGCCAGCGCCCGTTTTGCTGCTTGGGAAGAGAAATCCAGCCGCAAGGTGGCCTTCGGCATTCACCGCTTGCAGACGCTGCAGGCGGACAGCCCTCATGATTTCATGACTCTGGCGGTGGGAGTGAGAGAGCTCCGCAAGCTGCGCAGCTTGTAGCCAACGGGGGCTCCGGCAGCGCAGGGAGAGAAGCGGAAAAGTCTTGAGTCCGGGCGCCTGTCTCTATACTGTACAAAAAGACAGTATTCGACAGGAGCCATTATGCCTGCTGTGAACCGGGGTACCCTCAGCCAGATACCGGGGCGCTTTGCCGTCAGCCACAGTGACAGGGAGGAGCCGCCGCTCAATCGGCCCACCCGCTATCACCGCGAACAGGCCAAAAGCCTGATCATGACCAACCGCAGCCCGGACCTGCCGTTCGAGCAGAGCATCAATCCCTATCGGGGGTGTGAGCACGGTTGCATCTATTGCTATGCCCGCCCCAACCACGCCTACGTGGATCTGTCACCGGGACAGGATTTCGAAAGCGAGATCTTCTGCAAGGACAATGCGGCGGAGGTGCTGCGTGACAGTTTGCGCAAGCCGGGCTACCGCTGCCGTCCGATTGTGCTGGGCACGGTCACGGATCCTTATCAACCCGTCGAACGGGAACGTCGGCTTACCCGGGAATTGTTGCAGGTCATGGTGGACTGCCAGCATCCGTTCAGCCTGATTACCAAGAGCACCCTGGTGCTCAGGGATCTGGACCTGATCGCCCCCATGGCGCGTCAGGGTAGGGCGTCGGTGGCGGTGTCGGTGACCACGCTGGACAACCGTCTCAAGGGGCAGCTGGAACCCCGTGCCAGTGGCGGCCGTGAGCGAATCAAAGTGATTCGAGAGCTGAGCCGTGCCGGCATTCCGGTGACCGTGTTGGTGGCGCCGGTGATCCCCTTCATCAATGACCATGAGCTGGAAGATATTGTGGGGCAGGTGGCCCAGGCGGGTGCGCAGCAGGCGGGTTATGTGGTGTTGAGGCTGCCCCATGAGGTGGGACCGCTCTGGCAGGAATGGCTTGCCGAGCATTACCCGGAACGGGCGGAGAAGGTCATGTCAGTGATGCGGGACCTCCATGGGGGCGCCATTTATGACAGCCGCTGGCACCATCGGCAGAGCGGTCAGGGCGCCTGGGCGCATTTGCTTCGTCAGCGGTTTGCTTCTGCCTGCAAGCAGGCAGGACTGCAGGCCCGGGAGGAACAGGCACTGGATACCAGTGGTTTTGTGCCGCCAGGGCCCCATGGTCAGCTTACCTTGTGGGATGTGTCGTAAGGGATGGGGTAATGCCGTGGCAGGAAACCGTGGTAGTAAGTCGCGAATGCCCTTTCCCTGACTGTCCATGGTCTTCGCGATCAGGGATCGTTTCCCACAAGAGCGGGTGACGTCGCTTTATTAAGTGACCATCGGTTATTTACACGGCGGGCGGCTTGCTCTAGATTAGTGACCACTGGTTACTTAGTGGAGTCGTGTCATGCAAGCAGTGGTTATTACCGGCGCCAGCGCCGGCATCGGCAAAGAGTTTGCCCGTCAATTGGCCGTGGAGGGAAACAACCTGGTGCTCGTTGCCCGGCGTCTGGACCGCCTGGAGAGCCTGGCGGAGGAGCTACGGGAACAGCACGGTATCGAGGTGGCCTGCATTGCCGCAGACCTGACTCGGGCGCAAGCGCCGGCGGAATTGGTCCGTGCTTTGGATGAGCAGCAAATCCGGATCACTGGCCTGATCAACAACGCCGGTTTTGGAGACCGTGGTCCCTTTGCGGATCTGGATCTGCAGCGTCAGCTGGACATGATCCAGGTCAATGTGACCGCCCTGGTCGACCTGACCTGGCGGCTGGTGCCGGCGTTGAAACAGGCGAAGGATGCCTTCGTGATTAACGTGGCTTCTACCGCTGCCTTCCAGGCAGGCCCCAACATGGCCATTTACTATGCCACCAAGGCCTTTGTGCTGTCGTTCTCCGAAGGCCTCCACGAGGAGTTGAAGGGTAGTGGTATAGCGGTGAGTGCCCTGTGTCCCGGTGCTACCGAGTCCGAGTTTGCCGCAGAGGCGAACATGACCGACACCCTGTTGTTCAAGTCGGGGTTGATGAGCGCAGAAGCCGTGGTGAAGAAATCCCTGGCGGCCCGACGTCGTGCGATAGTGATTCCGGGGCTGAAAAATCTGTTGATGATATGGATGGGCAAGTTCTCTCCCCGTATGATTACCCGCCGGCTGGCGGGCCTGTTGCAGGCCTGAATCCAAGGATCGAGGGCATTGGGTACGGGGGCACTGTCTCCTGCCCTTTGCCGAAGCCAGAGACGGTTTTCAAACCGGCACCATGAGGTTTTCCCAATGGAAGGATGTCCTTTCCAGCGCGCCCGCTCACCGGAGCAGAAGGCGGAGCGACGTGCCCAGATTCTTGACGCGGCTGCGGCTTTCTTCGAACGGGAGCGTTTCGAGGCGATCAGTCTGGCTTCCATCGCCCGTAAAGCTGGTGTCACCAAGGCCGCGCTTTACCGCTACTTCCCGTCCAAGGAGGCCCTGTTTCTGGGGCTGTATCTGGATGAGCTTGAAAAGGCCGTTCAGGCACCCGTGGATGGCGGGCTACCATTGTGGCAGGCCATATCCGAGCTGCTGGTAGCGCGCCCATTGTTCTGCCGTCTTACTGCAATCCTGCATTCGGTGCTGGAACAGAATCTCGATGAGGCGGCGGCGCTGGCGTTCAAGCAGTCACTGCTGTCCTGCTTCGGGCATCTGGCACAGCGCCTTCAGCAGACTTACGGTCTGTCTGCGGATCAGTCGGCCGCGTATCTGATGCAGGTGCAACAAAGCCTCATCGGATGCTGGGCTGTCAGCCATCCCGCCCCGGTGGTGGAAAAAGTCCTGGCGACTCCGGGACTGTCCCTGTTCCGGGTGGATTTCCGGTCCGCTTTGCAGGCGCAACTGAAGGCGCTGGAGGCGGCACTGTGAGTGACCTCATATGGAATCGTGCCAGGAATCCCGTGGCTCGATTGGTCCTGGCCCATGGCGCCGGGGCCCCCATGGACAGTGAGTTCATGAACGTCATGGCTGCTTCTCTGTCAGATCAGGGCATCACCGTTGTCCGTTTCGAATTTCCCTACATGGCAAGACGCCGCGAGGAGCAGCGCAAGTTCCCTCCCAATCGGGCGCCGCAGCTATTGCAGCATTTTCGCCAGGTGCTGGCGGCATTACCCGAAGACCGGTTGCCAACCTGGATTGGCGGCAAATCCATGGGCGGGCGAATGGCTTCACTGCTGGCTGCCGAACCGGATTGTCCTCCTGTTTGCGGTGTGGCGGCGTTTGGCTATCCGTTTCATCCTCCGGGTAAACCGGAGAAGACCCGCACCGCACATCTACCGGATCTGACCGTCCCCATGCTGGTCTGTCAGGGAGAACGTGACCCTTTCGGCAAGCCCGCAGAGGTCGCAGGTTATGGTTTGCCGGTAGATGTGCACTTACACTGGCTGACTGCCGGGGACCACGATTTTAAACCGCTCAAATCCAGCGGATTGGTGCAGCAGGATTTGATCGCGGAAGCCGCTCGTTTTACCTCGACCTTTATTCAACGTTAATCAAAAAAACAGCAAGGATGCCTGGAGGGGGAACATGGAAGCCTGTGATTACCATCACAACCGGCCTGGAAGCTGGCACTGTGATGGATGCCATAAACGTTATTGTGGTCAGTGCGTACCGGGAGGGGAGGAAAACTTTGCTGCCGACCAGCCCCGATGCTTACTGTGTAGTCAACGCCTGAACTGGCAAGGTGATGGCCAACCGGGGACCCCTTTCTGGAAACGCTCCCGTGACATTCTCCGCTATCCTCTGCAGCCACCCGCTCTATGGTTGGTGCTGACCATCGGGGTGGCCTCTGTGTTACCTATGGGGCTGCTGGTCGCGCTGTTGCTGCTGTTTCTGGGGCTCCTGCTGGGTGTTTATTCTTTATCCGTGATTGAAGCGGTGGCACGGGATAACTGGATTCCTCCTTCCCCTCTGGATGTATTGTCGGAAGGCTCGTTGCTGTTCAAGCAGATCGCTCTGTTGCTGGTGCTGTTTGTCGGGCCGTTCCTGGTCGCGTCCGTTTCCTTTGTGCTGGCCATGGGACTATTGGCGCTGGCGGCGCTGATCCTGCCGGCGTCGCTAATGTTGCTTGCCGTCAGCCAGTCGCTTTCGATGGCGCTCAATCCTCTTCGCTGGCTGCAACTGATCAGCACCGTCGGTGTGTCGTATCTGTTGCTGTGGTTTGCCGTAATGGCAGTGACAGCAGCCCCCTCGCTGCTGCAGGGGGATTCCTCTTTTACCGTGTTGATTTTCATCGGCGCCGCGTTTTCCGTGTATACGACCATTGTTGCCTCGGCCATGATGGGAGCCTTGTTGAATGAGAAGGCCCGACAACTGGGTCTGGCGGATGATGAGCCGAGAGGTCGGCCGCTGATTGCCGATGACTATGACGTGGCGCAGGCGATGGGGGCTGCGCATGTCTATGCCCAGGAGGGGCGTTTTGAGGATGCCCTGCGTGTGGTCAACCGCGGGTTATCTGCCTCACCGATGCATCAGGAGTTGAATTGGCGCCGACTACGCCTGCTGAATCTGCTGGGCAAGGAAAAGCCCTGGCAGGAGCATCTTGGTCGTTTTGTGCGCCATCAGGTTGCTGCCGGCAACCCGGGAGTGGCGGTGCAAGTCTGGCTGGAGGCCCAGCAGCAGTCCCCGGGCTTCCGCTTCAATGATGATGCCGCCCTTTGCCTTTCATTGGCCAGGGCCTTGTATGACCGTGGCCGCCTGAAGGAAGCGCGCCATCTGCTGGTGAATTTGCATCAGCGTCAGCCAGGGTTCAAACAACTGGGCGAAGCCTACATGCTGCTTGCCAGGTTGTATCTGGAAGAGCATGAAGATCTGGGTCGTGCAGGCAAGCTGCTTGCCTTTGTGGAGCGCCATTTCCCGGACCAATATGGCCAGGCTGATGCGGTCCTCACACGGCAACTTTTCGAACGACTCAGGAATTCGCCAATGCCTGGTTGAGTTTGTCCAGCCTTGGATGTTGCCACTGTTGTTTCTGCAAACCCGCAAGAATTTGTTGCACCTGCTGGCGGCGCTTCTGGCGCCATGCCAGTTCGGCCAGCAGTAACTGATAGGGGGGCGGCAGGGTGGCGGGGTCGCCTCCCAGGGTTTCGAATTCCTGCCATAGCAGAGACAGGAGCCCATCGTTGCCGCCCCCTTCGTGCACGCTGCGAATGGCTTCCTTCATGGTGCTGTCGAGTTGCTTCAGACGGCAGCCCATTTCCAGCATAAAACACCATAGCGGGCGACTGCTCGGCGTCTTGCGAAGCAACTCCCGGCAATAGGCCTGAGCATCAGCAAAGCGCAATTGCTCTGCCAGTTGGCGACAATGCAATGGCACATCTTTCTCGCCGGCAGGAGCGTTCTGTTGTGATGGCGTTGACCGGGTGCCACTGGAAAAGGACAACAGGAAGGCCATGACGAGCCCGGTCATCAGCCCCCCTGCATGGGCCATGTAAGCCACATTGGTATGCAGGGTGAGGGCTTGTACGAGCTCCCAGCCCAGCCAGACCGGAAACACCAATAAGGCCGGAGCCCGGAAGCTGCCGAACACCACCCCCAGGCTGTAGAAGAATTCCAGTTTACGCAGTCGGTAGGTGCCGGCGAAAAGTCCCATCAGCCCGGAGATGGCCCCGGAGGCCCCCACCAGGGGAATGCCGCTCCCCGGGTTGATCGCCACGAACATCAAGCCGGCTCCGACTCCGCAGAGCAGGTAGGCGAGCAGAAACCGACCCGCCCCCCAGTAGCGCTCCATGGGGATACCAAACATGATGAGAAACAGCATGTTGCCCAGCAGGTGGAACCAGCTGCCATGCATGAATTGGGAGCTGAGCAAGGTACCCAGCTGGATATCATTGGGCACCAGTCCCCAGCGAATGGCTGAGTCTTCCCTGAGCCAGGCCTCGAGCTTGCTGCGCAGGGTTCGCCACTGCTGGTCCGGTGCTTGTTGCTGCCAGTGCTCGTGAATATAGGCTGTGAAGGCCTGGTCATACCAGCCATAAGCCATCATGAAATCCGGCCCACGGTCCGGGTTGGCCACGGCGTCGGCATAGGTGAGGCTATCCCCGTGGGATAGCCAGCTCAGAAGCAGGCTGGATTCGTAACTGGCCAGAATTCGACGCTGTTCCACCGTCATCGGCGGCTCTCTCGTCGCATCCCGATGGCTGGTCCAGGCGTAAACCAGAGTATTGATGAGGATCAGCATAACGCAGACCCAAGGAACAGTGCGGCGCGCATCCTTGTCGCCGACGGGCACAATCAGCATATTTTCCCCCAATGCTTGAAGAGACAGTGTAGCGTGACGCCAGCCGTTAACAATGGGATCTTGCCTTGAGCCGCCCGCCATAACGTGAAACGTAATAGGCCGCGCCCGATTGCCCGGGCGCGGCCTATGGAATGGACGCGGACAGTGCTTGCCAGCTCAGCCGTTAACGGCTCTCCTGCGGTTTTTCGCTGATCCAGAGATTAATGGTGCCTTCTACCACCACGGTGCCGTCGTCGCGCATGGCCTTGACGGTGACGGGCAGATCCCCCGGTTTCCAGTCTTCCGGGTTGGCTTCGGCGGTAGCCGTAATGTCGGTGGTAGCCTTGGCCGTGTAGTTCACGTTCATGCCCTTGGGAATCCAGCGCAGGTGTTTGGGCACAGACGCTTCGGCCATGGCGCCCATGGCGCATTCCAGAGCATTGCAGATCGCAATCACGTGGACCGTCTGGATATGATTCTCCACGCCTTTACGCTTCTTGAACGTGACTTCACAGAAATTGGGGCGAAGCTCGCTGATGGTCGGGGTGATCGTTGCGAAGTAGGGGGCCTTGCGGCTGAACACCATGGAAAACAGCTTGCGGCCGGCGGGCAGCTTGAGGGCCTTTTCGTACATGTTCAGCAGGTAGTTGTCGCTCATGACTGTGCTCCTGTCGTAGATGCGCCCATTTTCCACAGGCTTCAGGGGCACGCAATGGGTTTTGGGCGCGATGATGGCGCGCAGCTGCTACCATAGCGTCAAGCAGTCTTGAACAGGAGGCGGAAGTGAAGGTGATAGAGGCCTGGAAGCGCAGCAGCTGGAAAGTGAAAACCCTGATTATTCTGGCCAGCCTTTACCTGCTTTATGCCCTGTTGGGCTTTTTCCTCGCGCCGGGACTGGTGAAGGACAATGCCCGTCAGGCCCTGGCGGATCTGACCGGTCGGGATGTTGTGATTGACGAGGTCAGGATTAACCCCCTGGTGTTGAGTGCCACGGTTCAGGGGTTCGCCATTCAGGACGAACAGACCGACGTATTGCTGGGCTTCGAGCAGCTTTATGTGAATTTCCAGCTTTCTTCCCTGTTTCGCTGGAGCTGGCACTTTGATGAAATTCTGCTTGATGCACTGACGGTTCGGGCCCAGCGGAACCCGGAGAATGTGTTCAGTTTTGATGATGTGCTGGCCCATATCCAGGCACAGGCTGAGAAGACCCCTGAGCAGACGCCGCCAGCAGAAGAGGAAGAGCCCGGGCTGCCTGCTATTTCCATCGCCAGGCTCAGCTTGACGGGTGGCGACCTGCGTTTTACTGAAGCCACGGGCGATACCCCGGAAACCCTGACATTGCCGCTGGCCTTCACCGTTAATAATTTCTCCACCAAGAGCCGGGAAGAGGACAGCAACGATTACGCGATCCGTCTGGAAGGGCCGGATGGCGGTGTGCTGGACTGGCAAGGGCGCTTCGAATTCACCCCGTTTACGGCGCAGGGGCGCCTGAATGTGGAAAAGGTGGACCTGGTATCGTTGGCCCGGCTGCTCAAAAACGAGGTGCGCTTTACGGTGCCTTCCGGGGAACTGGATCTGCAAACCGCATACCGTTTTGATGCCGCTCCCAAACCCAAAGTCGTGCTAGACAAGGGGCAGGTCGTGTTGCGTGACCTGCAATTGCTCAAGCCGGGTGAAGAGGCTCCCAGCGTGTCCCTGCCAGAGGTACGCGTTGAAGGCGTGGCCATGGATTCGCTGGCCCAGGAAGTGACGATACCCAACGTGACAGTGAAGGAGCCGGGCATCGGTGTGGTCATGGACGACCAGGGTATCGATCTGGCTACCCTGTTTTTGCCGGTGGATCGGCAGGCGGCAGAAGAACGGGTAGAAGAGGTCAAGGAAAAGGCGGAGAAGGCGGCCAAAACCGTGCAGGAGGGCAGCAGCGAATGGGTGATTCGTCTGAACACCCTGACGGTCAATGGCAGCGGCCTGCGCTTTACTGACCGGACGCTCCAGCCGGCACAGACGCTGACATTGTCCGAGGGCCAGTTGAGCCTGAAAAATCTGATCATCGGTGAAGCGGCAACCTTTACCTGGGAGGGCAGCAGCAAGGTGCAGAATAGCGGCACGCTCAGCCATTCCGGGGAAGGCAATCTCACCCCCTTTGACCTGACTGCCAAAACGTCGCTCAAGGGGTTGCCCCTCCCGCCATTTTCGCCATGGCTCGAGCGCGAAGCCCCGTTGTCACTGACCAGTGGTGTCATCTCGCTGGATGCCAGCACTCAGGTGAAGGGGGAGAATACGGCCATTACCGTGAGCGCCGATGCAGGCCTGGAAAACCTCAGTCTGTTGGAAAACGGCGAGTCCCTGCTCAAGATCAATCAGGGCAAGGTGTCAGGGTTATCACTCTCCACGGCCGATCAGGCTGTGCGTATCGGTGAAATTGGCCTTACCGGTATGGACATGGCTAACCGGGTGGATGCCCAGGGGCGTGATGTGGCGAGCCGTATTCAGGCGGGCATGCCGTCGGCCAGCGCTGGGGCCGATAACGATGCAAGTTCCGACAAACCGAGTGCGCCCTGGCAGGTCTCCGTGGATCGGGTGCGTCTGGTCGGCAGCCAGATTCGTCATGAAGATCTGTCGCTCAGTCCCAATTTCCGTATTGGTCTGTACGAGCTGTCCGGCACCTTGCAAGACCTGGATAGCCGCCCGGGCAGGAAAGTGAAAGTGGATCTCAATGCGCAGGTAGATCGCTATGCCCCCTTCCGGGTGAAGGGGGCGGTGGCGCCGGAGCCCCTGTTTGCCGACCTGGATGTTTCCCTGAAAAATTATGAGATGACCGGCCTGACGCCCTATACCGGCATGTTCCTGGGTTACAAGGTAGAGAAGGGACAGTTGGGAGTGGATACCGGGGTGTCCATTGATAAGAACCAGCTGAGCAGTGACACGGATATTCTGGCAGACGAGTTTTACCTTGGCGAAAAGGTGGAAAGCGAACAGGCCGTCAAGGCGCCGATCAAGTTGGGGCTGTCCGTTTTGCGTAACCGGGCGGGCAAGATCACCTTGCCGGTGACCATGGCCGGGGATCTGAATGATCCGAGTTTCAGTGTGGGTGGCATGGTGCTCAAGGTGTTGAGCAATATTGTAGTCAAGGCCGCGACAGCACCGTTTTCCGTTCTGTCGGCGTTGGCGGGTGGCAAGAATCTGGAGACCATCACGTTTGCCGCCGGGCAGTCGCAGATCGGCGCGGAAACCTCTTCATCACTGGAGGCACTCGTCAAGGTTCTCAATGAGCGCCCGGATCTGCGTGTTGGGCTGATTGGCTCCACCAATGGCGAAGACCGGACGGCTCTGGCGGCAGCGAAAATTGGGCAGGATGTGGCCGAGGAGGACTGGCAGGGTATCGATAATGCCTTGCAGGAGAAAAAGTGGCGGAGAAAGCTGATACGGCGTTATGAATCCTCCACGGATCAGGACGTGGAAACCCTGGTGAAAGGGACGTTGCCGGAAGACAGTGAAGAGCGTGACAGACAACTGGCAAGAGCAGCCTGGGAGGCCATGCTGGTGGCAGAAGCCAGGGCGCTGGATCGCGCAGAACTGACCGAGCTGGCTCGGTTGCGCGGGGAAAATGCCAAGGCTGCTCTGGTGCAGACACTGGGCATTGATCAGAACCGGGTCTTCCTGAATGAAACCCGGGTGGATGGCGAGGTCGCCGGCCTGACCCTGACCCTGGAAAAATAGTTGTGGCGCTAGTCTGGAAAACGCAGATGCAGGGCGTGCATTACGAGGTGCGTCGTGCAGGCCGCACCCTGCGACTGTATGCCAACGGGGTGCAGCATTCCGAGTTCCACCCCAAACGCTTGCTGACCGGCAGTGTCTGGGATCTGCTTTGGCTACCGGCGCTATTGCACGAACCGGCCCGCTTTCGGCGGGTACTGGTGTTAGGGCTGGGGGGCGGTTCGCTGATTCCACCGATTCGTCGCTTGCTTAACCCGGATACCCTGGTCGCGGTGGAGCTGGATGCGGCGCATCTTCAAGTAGCCCGGGAGGTGTTCGGCATGGAAGCCTTCGGGGTGGAAACCCATGAAGGGGATGCCCAGGCCTGGTTGCGGGCGTATCAGGGGGAACCGTTCGATCTCATCATTGAGGACCTGTTCGCGCCGAGTAACGAGCAGGTGAGTCGGGCGGTGCCGGCGGACATGCCGTGGCTGACATGCCTGGCGGACAACCTGGCAGCCGGAGGGACCCTGGTAATGAACTTCGGCGACTGGCCTGAATACCGGGACAGCCCAGCCGCATCCCGGGAGGCGCTGGCCGGGTACGCCAGTCGTTTCCGGTTATCCTGCAGCGATTGCCACAATGCGGTTATCGCCTTTACCCGCGAACCGGCCCGCAGTATCCATTTACGTCGACGGGTAGAGGCCACTGCGGCGCTGGGTACGCGCGATGCCCGTGACCGGCTGGATTATCATATCCGGCAGTTGGATTAAGAAAGTCGCGAGCTTCTAGCTGCTAGTCAAACCCAACGGCTTCTATGACTCGACGCGCAGCGAGAAGCTCGTATCCATTCAGTCCAGCATGGAAACCGAATACAGGTCCTTGCTTTCCCTTTCCGTGAGCAATTGTGAGGTGCGTGCCTGGTTGTCGTGGAGCCCCACGAACAGGGCGCGATAGGTCAGTACCGCCTGGACATAGTCCCGGGTTTCCCGGAATGGAATGGACTCGATCCAGACATCCGCCGGGACGGCTTCGTCGTCTTTCCCCAGCCAATTGTTAACCCGGTGTGGGCCTGCGTTATAAGCCGCCAGGGCCAGCACTCGGTTGCCTTTGAATTCCTCCAGCAACTCTGCCAGGTAGCGGCTGCCCAGCTGGATGTTCAGCGGCGCATCCTGCAGGGATTGGCGGGTAGGGCGGCCCAGGTTCGCGTCCCTGGCTACCTTGCGGGCGGTGGCAGGCATCAGCTGCATCAACCCCATGGCACCCACGGGAGAGCGGGCCTGGGGATTGAAGGCACTTTCCCGGCGGGCGACAGCCATGGCAAGCCAGGGATCCAGATCATGGTCTTCGGCAATCCGCTCGAAGTCGTTCTGGAAGGCTGGTGGGAAGCGCCAGGCCAGTACATCCCAGGCCTTGGCCTGGATGGAGGCCTGCACGGCCAGATCGTACCAGCGCTGCTCCAGGGCGTACTGGGCCAGCTCACGGAGCTGCCCATTGTCACTGTGCCACATCAGCCAGAACCACTCCTGCCGTGCAGCGTGGTCCTCTTCCAGTTCGCGCAGCAGACGAATCCGGGTGGTGGCTGCGGGTGGCGTATAATCCTCCGCCGTCGCCACCCGGGCATTGGAAAAGTGATAGGGCTCGCCCAGTCGATCGGCGGCCATGAAGGCGAAGAAGTTTCTCTGCCGGGCCGCTTGCTGGTAGAGGTTGCGAGCCTGGTCGGGCTGGTTGAGTTCCTCCAGCGCGCGGGCTCGCCAGTACAGCCAGCGGGAATCCTGCTGTTCACTGTCTGCCAGTCGGGTAATCCATTGCTCGGCTTCCGCCCAGTTCTGTTCGATCACGGTGCGACGTGCGCGCTGGTCGAGCAGGTCCGCATCCGGGTGGGCTTGCAGCCAGTCGTCCAGCCACGACCGGTTCTCCTCGATGCCACGAATGGTGGAGTACCAGGCGATGCGTTGGCCGGCTTCCTGCCGCAGGGCATCATCGCGCAGACCATGGCGACGGCTGTGGTTCTCGAACCATTGCCGGGCTTCTACGGTGTCTTTGTAGGCCCATCGATAAAGACCGTCCGCCAGTAATTGCTGGCGTTGCTCCGGGCGGATGCTGGTGGGGAGCGACGTCACCCTGTCAGGGTGACGGTACAGTGTCTGTAGCCAGTCGCTGGCGGCGTCGTATTTCGTGTCCTGGAGCTTGCCGTCCAGGTAGCGCATCAGGCCTGGGCTGTTGGCTTTGAAGGCCAATCGTTGCCGGTCCCAGATGGCGTCGGCATCAATGATGCCGCGTGCCTGTGCCTTTTCAAACAGAGGGTCGCACTGATTTGGGCGCGATTCACCGCTGGCCCAGATGCGGGCAGCGGCTTGCAGTGCGCTGTCATCTCCGTTGGCCAGCTTGGCCTGGTAGTAATAGCACTGACGGGCAACGGAGGAAGGTTCGCCGTTATTGACCGCCAGCAGGTCGTGCCACTTGCCGGCCTTGCCATAGGCATGTGTCGCCAGCTGCCGGATGTCGTTGGGCAATGGGGAATCCGGGTAACGTCGGGCGTAGTCGTTCACCTTGTCCGGGGACAAGTTCGGCAAGGCGGTGCGTAGCCGATGGAAATCCAGGTAGGCCTGCAGGGGGTGATTGTCTCCCAGCTGTTTTTCCAGCTGGTCCAGGGTTTCCCAGTCGTTGTTGCGTGCTGCATCCAGTGCCTGGCGGAATGTACCGCTTTCCGTAGCGGCGAACACCCACGAAGAAAACAGGCAGCAAGCAAACAGTGCAACAGCGCGGGTCAATGGCGCGGTGCGAACCATCTGTGCTCTCCACATCGTCGGATCAATGCCATGATTCTACCGGGGGTGGTCCGACAATAGCGTGGTGAATGTGTAAAACTTGCGAGCCTCATACCAAAGGGGGATGGGGGGCGGTGCGTCTGATCAGTAGTCGGCCTCGTGGTGAGAGGTCGTCGTGGCAGAACGCCCGGCCTGACACCCGAAGCCCTGCTGCTCTATACTGCGCCGCACTTTCATTCCGTCTGTCCGGGCCTGCTTATGGAAAATACGACTCAACTTTTGCTACGGCAGGTGGACGCCTTGTCGGGCCGCCAGGTACTGGTGGTGGATGCCAACGATCCGGCCCTGAAACGTCTGGATGTGGAGGCAGACATACACCTGCATGCGGACGATTTCACCATCGGAGCCCAGCAATGGGCGGCGGCACCCACGGTGCCGGAAGCGGTGGACCTGCTGGTGTTGCCTCTGCCCAAGTCCATTGACCGCTTACGGTTTTTGCTCAACTGGCTGGCCGGTGAAATTCGCCAGCCGGTGGAACTGTGGCTGATCGGTCCGGCGAAGGGCGGCATTCGCGGGGCCTTGAAGCACCTGCAGACCCATGTGGACGATGCGGTGCTGGTGGACAGCGCGCGCCACTGCAAGCTCTACAGTGGCCAACTGCAACCCGGCGAGAAGCAGTCTCTGGCTGCCTGGGGGGAAGTGATCCCGGTGGGGGAGCTGGAAATGGTCAGCTACCCGGGGGTATTCAGCCATGGCCGTCTGGATGAAGGGACGCGCTTACTGCTGACGCTGATGGCAGAGCATCGTTTGCCTTCCCCGGGCAGTCTTATCGATATGGGCTGTGGGGCGGGCGTGATCAGTGCCACCCTGGCCAGTCAGGGCTGGAAAGTGAATGCCGTGGATGTGAGCGCTTCTGCAGTGGCAGCCACCACCGCTACCCTGGCCCGCAATGGGCTTCAGGGGAAGGTAGTGGGAGGGGATCTGTTTTCTCCGCTTTCCGCTCGGGTGGACATGATTGTCACCAATCCGCCATTTCATGATCGTCGCCAGCGCACCACGGACATCACCCGCCGGCTGATTGCCGACGCGCCGACCTACCTGAAGAGTGGCGGCGAGATGTGGCTGGTAGCAAACCGGGAGCTGCCCTATGCGCAGTGGCTGGATGAGGCTTTCGCCCATGTCCAGGTCGCCGGGGAGACCAATCGTTTCCGGGTATACCGGGCGGTGCTGTAAGGCTGCTGACCGTTCCGGTTACAGCCGCTTTTCCTCACGCATCCAGTCAATGCAATGACGGATCATGGTGTCCAGAGGTATCTGGTCGTTGAAGCCCAGTTCCCGGACGGCCTTGCTGCCGTCCGCATGGACGCGGCTGGTGACCAGCGCCACTTTTTCCGGTGTCAGGCGTGGTTCGTTGCCGGTAAAGAGACTGCCGATGGGATAAAGCTGGCCGGCCAGTTTCAACACGGCGGGCGGGACGGTGCGCGTGGGCGCCTTCTTGCCGAGCTGACCGGCGATGGTCTGGACCAGTTCCAGAAAACTGGCCTCGACCCCCGCGAGAATATAGCGTTCTCCACACTGGCCATGCTCCAATGCCGCCAGATGGGCCCTGGCGACTTCCTCCACGGCACAGAAATTCCCGCCCCCCGGCGGTACCCCGGGGAGCTTGCCATCCTGGATCAGCTTGATCATCTGTGACCAGTTGTGGGTATCTCCGGCACCGATAATGCCGCAGGGATTCAGGATCACGGCATCCAGCCCCTGACGGATGCCGTCTTCGATTTCCTGTTCCGCCAGATACTTGCTGCGGTTGTAGCCGATCCAGTCGTTGGCGGCAGTGGAAGGGGTCTGTTCGTTGATGGGGGCGTCTTGAATGCCCCAGGCGGAAATGGACGAGGTATGCACAAAGCGGCCGGCCACATTCTTCAGTGCGGCGCTGACCATGGCCCGGGTACCCAGGACGTTATCCCGGTATTGCTGGGCATTGCCGCGCCGCCAGAGGCTGGTATTGCCGGCCACATGGAAAACCGCATCGACGGCGGCGGGCATCACCAGTGCCAGTTCCGTGGCGTTGTCCAGGGGAGCCTGGACCACCGTTACCCCTTTCGCCTGCAGGGCGGAGGCGTCACTGTGAGGACGGATTACCGCCGTGACGTCCCATCCCTTGTCCAGCAATTGGTCCACGATATGCCCACCGAGAAATCCCCGGGCCCCACTCACAAATGCCACCGGCATGGCCATGCTCCTTCTCATTCTGATTTCTGACTGCAGTGTAGCGCCAAAGCGTGGCGTTGGCTGTGTAAAAACGGCAAGAGGCTCTTTGAAAATGCCTCGCGCCAGGTTGGCACCCCGTTAAGTTGCCGCAGAGGTGAGCTCACCATGGCCCGAGGCGTCTTTCGCCAGCCTGAATAATTGGCCCGGTAACGTGTCGGGGGGAGGCTCGCCAGTGCTGCGAATGTATATCAGCACTGGCCAAGTGATGGGCTTTTGACTATATTGCCGTTTCGCAAGGCGGGTGTAGTTCAATGGTAGAACGGCAGCTTCCCAAGCTGCATACGAGAGTTCGATTCTCTTCACCCGCTCCATATTGAAAAACCACCCCTCTGCGGGTGGTTTTTTGTTTCTGGCCTGTGGCCCCCACGTTTCGGTCGAACTGCCTGGTGATCAGATCGGGTAGGCCAGGAACTTGCCGCCCAACCGGAACAGTACCTGCACCTGAAGCTCCCGCTCATGATCCAGTGCCGCATCCCGGGCCAGCATGATGTAGGGATAGCGGCGGGCCCAGGCACAGGGTTTTACATAGTGCGGGCGTGACGGGTCAGGGGCATCGGCGACGAAGCTGTCGCGTTCAGGCTCATAGAGTACATATCCCTGAAATATGGCGTTGGCCGGCAGACCCATTTCTTCAAGGAAATCGGACATCCAGCCCCGCTTACCTTCTATCATGATGACAACACCACGGTAATGGACTCTCACGCTCAGCCTAGGCCAGACAGGGAAGGCCGTGGATATGCCTTTCTTTGCGTTTTGTTGTTTTCCTGTTGGTTCTGTCAGGGGCGGTATCGGTAAATTCGGACATCAATTCACTGTACATATGGACAGTTGTTGGTAGCATGTGATGGCCCTTTTTTGTTGGTGGAATCCCATGACTGCATTGCCATATTTCATCGAACGTATCGCTGCCGGTTTTCCATCGCCTGCCCAGGGATATCTGGAAGCGCCGCTGGATCTCAATCAGCTGTGTATTCGCCAGCAGGAAGCGACCTTTCTGCTGCGGGTGGAGGGGGATTCCATGGTGGAGGCCGGCATCTTTCCCGACGATATCCTGATCGTGGACCGGTCTTTGGAGGCGTCCCACGGAGATGTGGTGGTGGTATCGCTGAATGGCGAGTTCACCGTCAAGGAACTGCGCTTGACGCCGACCCCCATGCTGGTGCCCCGCAACTCCCGTTATGCGGTCATTCCCCTGGCCGAGCAGGCCTGTGAGATGTTCGGGGTGGTGACATTTTCGTTTCGTGCGCACCACCCGATGGGGCGGGCGCGGGGCTGAATCCCATGTTTGCACTGGTTGACTGCAACAGTTTCTATGCCTCCTGTGAGCGTGTATTTCGACCGGATCTGGCCGGTCGGCCCGTGGTGGTACTCTCCAACAACGATGGTTGTATCGTTGCCGGGTCTGCGGAGGCCAAGGCGCTGGGAGTCAAGACCGGGATGCCGTTGTTCCAGGCGCGTGAGCTGATTCGCAAGCACCGGGTGGTCGTGTTTTCTTCCAACTATGTGCTTTATGTCGACATGTCCCGGCGGGTGATGTCGACGCTGGCGACACTGGCGCCGGCGGTGGAGGTGTACTCCATTGATGAGGCGTTTCTGGATGTGTCCCTGATCGCACCGGGAGAGTTGCAGCCGCTGGGTATGACGATCCGCGAACGGGTGGGGAAATGGGTGGGGTTACCGGTTTGTGTGGGTATGGCTCCGAGCAAGACGCTGGCAAAGCTGGCCAACCACGCGGCCAAAACCTATCCGCAGACGGGGGGCGTGCTGGTACTGACAGACCCGCAGAGGCGTGAACGCTTGCTGGCGCGGACGCCCGTGTCAGCGGTTTGGGGGATCGGTCGACGGCTCGGGCAGCGATTGCAGGAGCTGGATATTCACACCGCCCAGGATCTGGCCCGCGCGGATTGCCGCCTGATCCGTCAGCGTTTCTCCGTGGTGCAGGAGAGGGTGGTGCGTGAATTGAATGGGGAAAGTTGCCTGCCTCTGGAAGCCAGGCTGGAACCTCGCCAACAGATCATCCACTCACGTTCTTTCGGCGAACCGGTTTCCTCCCGGATCGCGATACGCCAGGCGGTCAGTGATTTCACGGCCCGGGCAGCGGAAAGCATGCGTGCCGAAGGACTTTGTGCCGGGGCGATCAGTGTGTACCTGCGCACGGCACCGGTGGGGAAGCCCCAGCAGCTGTTTCCCCATTCCGCCCGCGCCACGTTGTCACCGGCTACCACCGATACACGGGTGATGGTGCGTCAGGCGGTGCAAATGGCGGACGCCCTGTGGCAAGCCGGTTATCGTTACGGCAAGGCGGGGGTCATGCTCAGTGATCTGGAGCCTGGAGGACGGGAACAGATCACTCTGTTTCAGCAGGACGGTGAGGGAAAACAGGGCAAGGCGCTGATGGACGTGATGGATGCCATTAATCGTAGTGGCAAGGGACGGGTATGGTTGGCCGGGCGGGGAATGAATCGGGCCGAGCAGTGCGTCTGGGCCATGCGTCGGGCCCATCTGTCGCCGGCCTACACCACGCGCTGGAAGGATCTGCCCCGGGCACGTTGACCACGGGGCAGGATAACGGTCAGACCGCTGTCATCGGAACCTGGTCGAGCATGCGTTCCTCGATGCGATCCAGGCGAGCACGGCATTCGCGGAAGGTGCGGCTGATAGTGGTGGTATTGGCCACCATATCAAGTTTGGGCCAGGTGGCCTTTTCTCCCTTGCGGATGTAATTGCGCACATCTTCCAGAGTGGGGTTGCTCAGCACTTTCAGCACATTCATGGGTTGGCGGGGCGGGATCATGTTGATGTCACCGATGTATTTCTGGGTGACCATGCTCTTGGCCTTGTCGATCATCAGGCCCACATCATTGGATTCCACGCGGCGCTGCACCAGTTGCAGGGCGTAACGCAGATTCATGGACACATTTTTCAGTCCCCAGTCCGCCAGGGTGCTCAGCGAACTGTCGGTATTTTCGTTGCGCGACAGGAACGGCACCACATGGGGATTGGTCTGGCTGACGATGGAGTGGTTGACCCCATACAACCGCGACAGGCGACGGATGGGCAGATCGTCCACGATGGAACCATCCACGAATTTGCGGCCGGGAATGTAGGGAACTCGTTCACCATCAATGTTCTTGGCCCACAGGGATACCGGCGGATAAATGCCGGGAATGGCACAGGAGGCCAGAGAGGCTTTGCGGATCAACACATTGGGAGACGTACGCCAGTTGAGCAGGCGGGCGTGTTGATTGCGGTCGTAGGGGCTGACGGTAATGTTGATCTCCCGTCCGGTATGGCGGTAAGCCTCCTCGAAGGTCATATCGAGGATATTTTCTTCCAGACAGGCTTCCAGGTGGTCACCATCCAGGACCGGTGTGCCCCGCACGATACCTTTCCAGCCCAGTACCTTGAAGGCTTCCAGGTAGATGTTCTCCGGCTCGAGTTTAACCTTCAGTTCTTCATCATTGTGCGTGCCGACCACTGAGGCAATGATACTGCCGGCACTGGAGCCGGAGATCACCGAAGGCAGCAGTCCCTGTTCCCACAGGCAGCGGGCCACACCGATATGGAACAGGCCAAGGGCTGCGCCGCCGGAGAGCATCAGGCAGCTCTGGCCGAAGGCCTGGCCGGTGGTTTCGAAGAAATCCAGTTTCTCCTTGAGGCCGAATTCCTTGAAATTGGTATCGCACAGGTAATTCAGGGCAGTGGTGACCTCGGCCAGATAATTTTCGATCAGGCGTTTGGTGCCGACCCGGGTCTGTTGATAAAGACGCGGGTTGGAAATATTGCCCAGGTTGCCATGCAGCCCTTCGTGAAGGTGGAACACCAGTTTGTTCACGTCATGGCGTTCACGGGCCTGGCGGATCTGCCACAGGCGATTGCGGATCAATTCGTAGTCGTAATGGGGGGAGCGATCGATTTCTTTCCACTCGTCGGCGCCGGAAAGACGGTCGTGCTCCTGACTGGCTTCGTACCATTCTTCGTAGGTTTCGGCGTGCTCGATGGCCCGGTCCAGTTGCTTGAGAGTGCCTTTCATGCAGGAGGTCTCCGCCATTCGTTGTTGTCATTAGCTGATGTCAGTATAGCCATGACTGGCGGCGGGAATTAAGGCTTTGTAGGACAAAAAGCACGCGACCGGGGAGAAAGGGTCGCGTGAATATGGGCAGAATTGCGTAAAAGTCGATCAGCGCAAGGGAGCAGGGTCAGTGGGGCAAGGCCCTGGCCACATCTTCCAGCACCCGGATCATATGCATGGCCCGGAAGGGGTGGGACAGGGTGAAGGGGGCATTGGGGCGTTCCTGGGAACTGGGGTATACCACAATGCAGGGTTTGCCACTTTTCAGGCCGGATGTCTGAGCTGGGGCCTTGTCGGCAACCAGCAGCACATCGGCCTGGCTGGGCTCGGCATTTTCCCAGATCACGCTGCAGCGTCCGTTGATAATGCCCATCATGGAGACAAAGGCACTGGCGGCGTCCTGGGTAAGCCCACTGACGGAGATTTTTCGATTCATGGCGTGTCCCTGTAACGGTTCCCGAAACCGGCCGGGCCGGTGCTGTGGGGTAACTGCGTGATCCCTTGGACACTGTTGTAGTGAACCGGCAGGGGTGTCGGCAAAACGATAACGACCAGCGGCAGTGGAGGGCGCTCTGAACGGGATTATGACTAAAAGCGCATAAGAGAAAGCCGAAAAACTTTGTAAGAGATGTCTTACAAATTGGGCTTGAGACCAGCGCGGAACTGGCCTGGCGTGATGCCGGTATGTCGCTTGAAGCTTCGTTGGAAAGAGCGAATGTCCGAGTAGCCCAAGGCTTCGGCAATGTCTGCCTGGGGGGCCTGGCTTTGGCGCAGTAACTGACGTGCCTCACGTAGCCGTACTTCATCCAGCAATTTCTGCCAGCTGTGCCCTTCATCGGCCAGCCGCCGGTGCAGGGTCCGCACATTCATGCCCAGACGTTCGGCAATGCTTTCCTTGCGGGGCAGGGAATGGCCAATGGCGTCCTGAATGCACTGGCGCACACGTTGCCCCAGGCTGGTTTCCACGCCCAGCTGGTTCAGTTGCTGAATGGCGTGGGCTTCCAGGGTGGAGAGCAGAAGGGGATCCGGCTGACGAATGGGGTGATCCAGTAAAGAAGGGGGACCGACCAGTGCAGAGCAGGGTTGATTGAAGCGGACCTCACAGAGAAAGACCCGCTGGTATTCTTCCTCGAGCCCGGGGGCCGGGCAGGGGTGCTCCAGCCAGACCTGGGCGGGGGCCAACTGCTGGTTGCCGGTGAGCCAGCGGGCATAACGGATCCAGGATCCCAGTACATTGTCGATCAGGTGCTGTCGAGCGGGTTGCTGTGTGTAACGACAGGCCCAGCGAATGGCAGCCTGATTGTCGGCAATGCGGGTATCCGTCGTGCCCATATCGCCGACCAGCTTTTCGTAGAGACTGACCTTTGAGAGCGCCTCGTGCAGGGTGCTGGCGCTCATGGCGATATAGCCCATGACATTGTAGGAGCCGGGCTGGACAAACTCGGAGGTGTGCAGGCCGAACAGGGGATCGCCGGACTGGTCGATCAGGGTGTGAAGTAACGTCTGGAAAGCCATCCCCGGAATGCGGGCTTCTGGTTGGCGGGTGTGCCCTGCATCCAGGCCGGCCTGATCCAGTGCCGCAGCAATATCCAGCCCCCGGGCCTCCCCGTGGGCCAGATATTGTTGCAACGCGGCACTGCAGATCTGGCCGAGAGCCTCCATGAGACGCGCTTACTCGAGTTCGAAGGTGATCTGTACCCGGGCGCTGATGTCCGTCTCGCCGGGGCGATAGCTGTCAGCGCTGCCACTGTCCTTGCTGCGGGCCATCATCATCACCGGTTGGGGTGGCTGGAAATCCTGGGCCTGAATCTGGATTGCCTTGCCCAGATCCCGTCCGGCTGCCTCGGCGAGAGTTTCGGCCCGTTGGCGAGCATCAGCCACGGCACGGCTCAGGGCCTGATTGGACAGTGCCTGCGCATTGCTGACTTCGGTGCCGGCAGGGCGAATGTCGCGGACGCCCTGTTTGGCGAGACCGTCGAGCAGCTGAGTATAGGTATCAAGACCACTGGCTCGGAAAATGACCTCACGGCTCACCTGGTGGCCGATCAGCTTGCGTTCCGGCTGGTATTGCCACTGAGGTTGAACATGCAGATCGCTGGCGCGTACCTGCTTTTCTTCGATATCCAGGTCGTCTGCCAGGTCGAGCATGTCGGCGACGGCCTCATCGACCCGGGATTTCATGGCCGCAATATCGTCGCCCTGTTCGCGGGCAGTAGCCACCACTCGGAAGATATCCGGTTGTGCAGCAATCTCGCCGTTGCCGGAGACAGTAATGCTGTCAGGTCCCTGATTGATCAAGGTGTGCGAATCGTTACAGGCGGTCAGGCTCAAGGCTCCCAGAGCAATCAGGGATGCCGCTGTCAGGCGTTTCATGGTCTCTCCTTGTACTGCCGTGCAATTGGCAGGGTTCTATTTTGCGTATTTACGGCGTGATGACCACCCCGCAGTTCGTGTTTATGGCGAACCATTGCTTTGTGCGTTGCTGGCTTGGTTGTGACGGCGTTAGCCCCTATCATCGCAGCTCTCGAAACGGAGGCCATCATGAGTTCAACCGAGCAGCGCATTCGACAGCAACTTGGCGAATTTATTCCCGATGATCTTGGGGCCAGTCTGGCGTCGGTGAATGCCATAGAAACATTGGCTGTGGATGACAACACGGTTTGCGCCCGGATCGTCCTCGGTTTCCCTATTGAGGGTGTCCGGGAGAACCTGGAGGAACAGATTCGAACACACCTGGCACCGGTGCTGGAAGGGCGAACGCTGGACCTGGCGCTCATTGCGGTGGTGACGCCGCATCGGGCGCAAAGCAGCCTGCCGGCACTGGATCAAGTGGCCAATGTGATTGCCATCGCGTCCGGCAAGGGCGGGGTCGGCAAGTCCACCACCGCGGTGAATCTGGCACTGGCACTACAGGCAGAAGGCGCCAGGGTCGGGTTACTGGATGCGGATGTGTTCGGCCCCAGCCAGCCGTTGATGCTGGGCAAGCCGGAAGGAACCCGTCCGCAGGTGCTGGAAGGAAAGTATTTTGTGCCGGTCGAGGCCTACGGATTGCAGACCATGTCCATGGGGTATCTCACCACCCAGCAGACGCCGGTGGTGTGGCGGGGCCCCAAGGCCAGCGGGGCACTGGTGCAGATGATGGAGCAGACGCGCTGGCACGAGCTGGATTATCTGCTGGTGGATCTGCCGCCGGGGACCGGAGATATCCAGCTGACCCTGGCCCAGAAGATTCCGGTAGCGGGGGCTGTGATCATCACTACCCCTCAGGACATTGCTCTGCTGGACGCCATCAAGGGTGTGGAAATGTTCCGTAAGGTGGATATCCGCGTACTGGGCATCGTGGAAAACATGGCGGTGCATATTTGCAGCCAGTGCGGCCACCAGGAGCATGTATTTGGCCAGGGGGGCGGCGAAAAAATGGCCGGGGACTATGATACCGAGGTCCTGGCCGCGCTGCCGCTTTCCCTGCGCATTCGTGAGCAGGCAGACAGTGGCGAGCCGGTGGTGGCGGCTTGCCCGGAGAGTGAGGAAGCCGCCCTGTATCGCCAGGCTGCCCGGCGAATGGCCGCCCGGCTGTCACTCACTGAAGCCGGTAAACGGGCCTTTCCGAAGATCACTCAACATTGATCGATACCTCCGCCGGGCTTGCTGCGTGAGGCCTGTCATGCTGCTACCATTGGCCGCTTGAACGCCAACCACTCTGGAACATTGAGGCGCAATAATGACGATTAAATCGGATCGCTGGATTACCCGCATGGCAAAGGAACACGGCATGATCGAGCCCTTCCAGACCGGGCAGATCCGTGCGGATGAAAACGGCGACAAGCTGATTTCCTATGGGGTGTCCAGTTACGGCTACGACGTTCGCTGTGCGGACGAATTCAAGGTGTTCACCAATATCCATTCTGCCACGGTGGATCCGAAGGCCTTTGATGAGCGCAGTTTTGTCGACATCAAGGGCGACTCCTGCATCATCCCGCCCAATTCCTTCGCCCTGGCTCGCACCGTGGAATATTTCCGGATTCCCCGCAATGTGCTGACCATTTGCCTGGGGAAATCCACCTATGCCCGTTGTGGGATCATCGTCAATGTGACGCCTCTGGAGCCGGAGTGGGAAGGACATGTGACGCTGGAATTTTCCAACACCACGACCTTGCCGGCGAAAATCTACGCCAATGAGGGGGTGGCACAGATGCTGTTTTTTGAATCCGACGAAATGTGCGAAACGTCGTATATGGACCGGGGCGGGAAATACCAGGGCCAGCGAGGGGTGACCCTGCCACGGGCCTGACCTTTGGTGTGAACACCGGAGCGGCATGATAGCCGCTCCGGTTGCCATTCAAGAGAGGGGTGGGACTTTCGGTCCGTCGTAGTCAATCATGATCAGGTCCGCCTTGAGCAGGGTGCTCTCGATGTGGCGGGCTTTTACCACCATGTAATCCAGCTTGGGGGCGACCCAGAACAGGGTGCGCCGTTTTTCCTTGCTGTCTCCCTCGCGTTTTTTCTCAACCAGCAAGGTGTCCAGCGTCCCCATTGGCGTTTTGATCTCTTCGCGATCGATGATTTCGAAGTGGTGGGTGCGCAGTTTGTCGCCATATGCACTGGTCACTTTGTAGGCCTTGTCGCCGGTGGCAAAGACACAGCGTCCACGCAGCAGAATCGTCAACTCATCCAGAGTGTTGTCGGGAATTTCCAGACTTTCCTGATCGTCTTCGGATTCGTTATGCACCATGGGCGGATTCCACTGGAAGTCCATATGGTGGTAGCGGTGCTGGCCGAAGCCCTTGAACTCGTGAATATACTGGGTGGTGCGGGGCTGGCAATCACGCCAGTGAAAATGGCTTTCCTCGGTATTGGTAAGGAGAAAGGACTTGGCCTTGAGCAACATGCGGTAGTAGTCCTCTCCCTCAGCGGGTTCCAGGACGAGGTCGGCCTTGACCGGGGTTGGCAGCTTGTTCACGTAAATGCGGAACTCAGCGGCAAAGGGCGCCAATGGCTCGGCAGCAGCAAGCGTGCTGACAGTCATCAATAACGCCAGAAAAATACCTCGCACCGTTACAATCCCTCCATAGAAAGCAGTGTCATCACGTGGTCGCCATCCCGGTTTTCCTGCAAGAGCTGAACCAGCTGGTAGTCATATTGCGGGGCAAACCACATATAGGTTTGCCGAGGGCTGTTGGCACCACGGTCGCGCTGTACTTTTAGTGTTTTTACCTCTTGGCCGTCAATGTTCAGTTGTTCTTCTCCGACCACCCGATAGCGGTGCGCCTCCAGGGAGCGTTCGTCGGCAACCTGCAGGTGGATGTCCCGTTCGCCGGCCTGGAGAGCACACTGGAGAGCCAGGGAGACCGAGAGTTCGTCGGTGGCATTCTCTGAGATGGGATAGCGGCGGCTGGGCTTGTCGGTGCGCTCACTGGCCGCCATGCCGGTTTCCCGGTTGAGGCGGAGTGTGGCTTCCTTGACCCGGCCCAGGCCACGGCGATAGTAACCGTAATAACGGCTTTGCGGAATGCAGGTCTGCCAGCCAAACAGGGCGGTTTCGCGGATTTCTCCCAGCCAGTTCTTGGCCTGGACTTCCATTTCCCAGAGGCCGTTGCGAGCCGGTTTCAGGGTCCGGGTAGCGGTGACAGTAAAGGGAATACCTTCACTCTTGAGGCTGTAGTCCAATTGGAAGGGAGGCACCGGCGGCTCGGCATGGCTTGCGGGCGCTGCCAGGGCCATCGCCAGCAGAAGCAGGTTACACCAGCTGAAAACCCTGTTCGGGGAGTGCTTTCCCATCCAGCAAGACTCCGTTCTGATTCAGTTCCAGGCGGCCTTCGGCACGCCATTGCAACACCAGAGGATAAAGCAGGTGTTCGCGTTCTTGTACGCGTTTTGACAAGGAATCGACGGTATCGTTCGCCAGAATCTCCACCGGGGCCTGGGCAATCAGCGGGCCGCCATCCAGCTCCTCGGTGACGAAATGGAGCGAGCAGCCGTGCTGGAGGTCACCAGCTTCCAGGGCGCGGGCATGGGTGTTGAGACCGCGGTATTTGGGGAGCAGCGATGGGTGAATATTGATGAGCCGTCCGGCGTAATGGCGCACAAACAGTGGCGACAGGATGCGCATGAACCCGGCCAG
>JAZAJX010000046.1:0-3969 GCA_036230225.1 Pseudomonadota bacterium
GGACTCAGACCGGCCCGATGATCTGAGCCAGGTCGAGGAAGAGGACACCCATTCCGAAGAGTGATAGTCGGCGCACTCATGATCGTATAAGGCTTCCCCCGGGAAGCCTTATTCTTGTCGTGGCCCGGGCAACGCCCTGAAAACCCTCTGCTATCTGGGATTAGGGTGCCGCAACGGACGTCGCACTCCCCTGAAGAAACATGAAAACAACCGCAATTACCAACCACCCCTGTCGCATTGCTGTCCAGCTCCAATCCGTGAATAAGGGCAAGCCGAAGTCTGCCTGAGAGGGGTAAAAGCAAACGGGGAAAGCGCTCGCCGGTTATCACACCGGCGAGCCTTGGAGGTCTTGACGCGGAGCTTACTGCACGACCAGGGTGTCTCGCACCTTGGCCAGGGTTTTCTCCCCGATTCCCCGGATAGCCAGCAACTGATCCACACTGGTGAAGGGGCCCTGGGTGTCACGCCACTGGATGATGGCTTCTGCCGTTTTCGGCCCCACGCCCTTGATTTCCTGCAATTGGTGGATGTCCGCCGTGTTCAGATTGATGCGGTTTTCCGCTTGGACCTTGCCGGCTTCCTGGACCGGCTCCACGTCCACCGCGAGGGCTGGCAGGCTCAGGCTGAGCAGCATAAACATCACAACCATGGTCAATGTTTTCATCGGTTTTCTCCTTTTTGTCGGTCGGAGAACACACCTTAGAAAGCCGGTTGCGGGAGTGTTATCAGCGCAGCGCCGCGGTTTGCGTAAGTGGCTCAGGCGAGACTTTGTAGTATCTCGTCCACCACCGATGTAGGTTCGGCAGCCTGAGTGATGGGACGGCCAATCACCATGTAATCCACGCCCACATCACGGGCCTGTACCGGTGTCATTACCCGACGCTGGTCGCCGGCGTCGGTACCCGCGGGGCGAATGCCGGGTGTCACCAGTTCAAACTGTTGGCCACAGGCCTGTTTCAGCATGGCGGCTTCCTGGGCAGAGCAGACCACGCCATCCATGCCGGAGCGTTGGGCCAGCTCGGCCAGCCGCTGTACCTGTACCCGCGGCTCATCCATCACGCCAATCTGTTCCAGATCGACGGCGTCCATGCTGGTGAGCACGGTGACCGCGATCAGGTGGGGGCGGTTGGCATGGTTGGCAATGGCATTGGCGGCCGCTTCCATCATCCGCTGACCACCACCGGCATGAACGTTGACCATCCATACTCCCATATCCGCCGCCGCCGCCACGGCACCAGCGACGGTGTTGGGAATATCGTGAAATTTCAGGTCCAGAAAGACGTCAAAACCCTTGTTGTTCAAGCCCTCGACAATGGCCGGGCCACTGCGGGTAAAGATTTCCTTACCCACTTTGACGCGCACTTTGGCCGGGTCCAGCTGGTCAGCCATGGACAGTGCCTGGGCGGCATCGGGGTAGTCCAGGGCAACAATAACGGGGCTGGAAATAGGCATGGGAGCGTCCTCGGGAATTGGTGGCGCTATGGTATGAGTTGCGGGAAGACGGTTCAAGAATTCGGAGCTGCGAGCCTCAAGCTACAACGCGAGACAGGCTCGGGCTTGGCGTGACGTTTTTGGCCGCGAATCATCTGCCTATCTTTGTGCGCGACCAACAAACCCGCAGTTTTCGATACACTTTCCCGTGTTGTAGCTTGAGGCTTGCAGCTTGCTGCTAGACTTCCTTCACCACCGGCTTGATGGTCGCCCAGCGTTTGCAGCTCGGGCAGCGCCACTGCATCAGCGGTGTCTCGAAACCGCAGCGGCGGCACTTGTAGAGGCTCTTGTTATTGACCAGTTGCTCGGAGAGTTGCTTGAGCACGCCCAGATGCTCGCGGGTTTCTCCTTCCGCACTGCCCGCCAGACTCATGTCGATGATCCGGTTGAGCCCACGCACCGAGGGGTTGGCCTTCATGTACTGGGCGATGAAATCCGCCGCTTCCTTGTCACCGTAGCGCGCCTTGAGTGCTTCAGAGAGCAGCAAAATGCGGCTGGTACTGGGTTTCTCGGCACTGTAATCCGCCAATAGCTGGATGAATTCCTCATCTTTTTCCTGCTCCTGATAACAGGTACGCAGCTTGTCGAGGATTTCATCGAAGAAATCGCTGTCCTGGACCCAGATACGCTGAAAGGCCTGCACGGCGGCTTCCCAGTTCTGATCGTCCATTTCCAGCTCGCCCTCTGCCACACTGGCACGGACACAATCGTTGTCAAAGGACAGGGCGCGGCGCAGCATCCGCCGTGCGGGGTTGATGTCCCCATCGCGCCGCAGGTTTTCTGCCTGTTCACAGCAGTACTGAGCCAGCACAGGGCCCAGAACCGGGCGGCTCTTGATCAATCGCTCGCCCATGCTGATGGCGTTGACCCAGTCGCGCTCCTGTTCGTACAGGCTCATCAACTGCTGACAGACTTCATCCTTGGCCTGACAATCCTGGTCCAGCATCTCCAGCAACACCTGCTCGGCCAGGTCAAAGATACCGCTGGCCAGATAATCCTGGGCCAGTTCGAGCTGGATTTCCTCCTGCACCGGGCGGCCATAATCGCCGTGCTCAAGCAGGTGGGTATGCAGCTGTGCAGCCCGATCGAATTCGCCGCGCTTGCGGAACAGTTTGCCCAGAGCCAGATGGGTGTCGAGCCCTTCCTCGCTCACATCGAGGCCTTTCAGCAAGGCCTCGATGCCCTTGTCGGGCTCTTCGTTGAGAAAGAAGTTGATGCCGGCCACATAGTCCTTGGAGAGCGAGGCCATGCGACGGCGCTGCCGCCGCTTGCTCTCACGTCGCCCCAGAAAGAAGCCGGCGGCGATGGCTACAAAGAACAGCGGCAACAGCCAGAAAGATTCACTCATGAAAACAGGCTCTTGAGACCACGCAGACCAATCCCTGCCAGCAGACCGAGAAACAGACCAATGGCGAGCACGCCAATCACCAGCACGCCCAGGGAGACCTCCCAGTGCCACTGGTTAAACAGCATATCCAGCATCACCAGATCACGGTTACTGGTGACAAACAGGAAAGCGAACAGGAAAACGGCCACCACGGCCAGGATTACCAGAATCCGGTACAGGTTTCGCATCGTTAGGTTCCCTCTTTACTTGGCCGGGCGGTACATCAAACGGGGTTAACTGGCAGCAACCTGATTACTGCTGGAGCCATTATCATCATCTTCACCACTTTCTGCATGCAGTGAATCGTTAACGCGCTCGCGCAGTTCTTTGCCGGGTTTGAAATGGGGAACATATTTGCCGTGCAGTTCGACACTGGCACCGGTCTTGGGATTGCGTCCCACACGGGGGGCGCGGAAATGGAGGGAAAAACTGCCGAAGCCGCGTATTTCGATGCGACCTCCGCCGGCCAGGGAATCGGCCATTTGTTCGATCAGCGTCTTGACTGCCAGCTCCACATCCTTGGGGGACAGCTGGGTTTGCCGATCGGCAATCCGTTCTATCAATTCTGACTTGGTTAACGCCATTACAGCTTGCTCCCTGGGCTCCCAGCCCAGTGGGGCCGGCATGATGCCGGCCCCCGGGAGGAGCCGTATTATGACTCGTTGCTGTTTTCCATCTGCTTCTTGATCAGGTCACCGATGGTCTTCGGCGCATTGGCATCCTGCTGTTCAGACAGGTTGTCCATGGCCTCACGCTCATCTGCCTGGTCCTTCGCCTTGATGGACAAGCTCAGAACACGGTTCTTGCGATCAACGTTGGTGATTTTCGCTTCCACTTCGTCACCCACGTTGAGCACTTCGGTCGCATCGTTGACACGATCACGGCTGATTTCGCTGGCACGCAGGGTACCTTCAACGTTTTCAGCCAGTTCCACGGTGGCCGCTTTCGCGTCTACCGCCTTGATCACGCCCTTGACGATTGCGCCCTTGTCATTAGCAGCAACATACTGAGCAAACGGATCGTCTGTCAACTGCTTGATACCCAAGGAAATTCTTTCGCGCTCTGCGTCGATGGACAGAACCACGGTTTCC
>JAZAJX010000047.1:0-3319 GCA_036230225.1 Pseudomonadota bacterium
CGACATCAAGGGCCTGATCGTGACCTCCGGCAAAGGGGTTTTCATTGTTGGCGCCGACATCACCGAATTCACAGACATGTTCAAACTGCCGGAAGACGAAATCGCCGGCTGGTGTCTGAAATCCAACCAGGTCTTCAACGCCTTTGAAGATCTGGACATCCCCAAAGTGGTTGCCGTGAACGGCATCGCCCTGGGTGGCGGCCTGGAAATGTGCCTGGCCGCAGACTTCCGCGTACTGAGCGAAAAGGCCCAGGTGGGTCTGCCGGAAGTGAAGCTGGGCCTGTTCCCGGGCTTCGGCGGCACCGTGCGACTGCCCCGTGTGATCGGTGTGGACAACGCCGTTGAGTGGATCGCCGCTGGCGGTCAGCACAAGGCCGACAAGGCCCTGAAAGTGGGCGTGGCCGATGCCGTGGTCGCTCACGACAAACTGCAGGACGCTGCCATCAACCTGGTGAAGCAGTGCCTGGAAGGCAAGATCGACTTCCGCGCCAAGCGCCAGGAAAAGCTCGAGCCGCTGAAGCTGCCGCCCATGGAAAACATGATGGCGTTCCAGACCTGCATGGGCATGGTCGCCCAGCAGGCGGGCAAGAACTACCCGGCCCCGGTTGCCGCGGTGAAAGCCATGCAGGCCCACGCCGGCATGACCCGCGACAAGGCCCTGGAAGTAGAAGCCAAAGGCTTCGCCAAGGTCGCCAAGACCCCGCAAGCCACTGCCATGGTTGGCCTGTTCCTGGCGGACCAGCAGGTGAAGAAGGTCAACGGCAAGACTGCCAAGGCCTCCAAAGAGATCAACCAGGCCGCCGTTCTGGGCGCCGGCATCATGGGTGGCGGTATCGCCTTCCAGTCTGCCCTCAAAGGCACCCCGATCATCATGAAGGACATCGCCGACAAGGCGCTGGACCTGGGCATGAACGAAGCCTCCAAGCTGCTCGCCAAGCGCGTCAGCAAAGGCAAGCTGGACGCGGCCGGCATGGGCAAAGTGCTGTCCAGCATCCGTCCGACCCTGAACTACGGCGACTTCGGCAACGTGAACGTGATCGTCGAAGCGGTGGTCGAGAACCAGAAGATCAAGCAATCCGTTCTGGCTGAAACCGAAGAGAAAGTGGAAGACGGCACCATCCTGGCGTCCAACACCTCCACCATCTCCATCACCAAGCTGGCGGAAGCCCTGAAGAAGCCGGAAAACTTCGCCGGCATGCACTTCTTCAACCCGGTACACATGATGCCGCTGGTGGAAGTGATCCGTGGCGAGAAGACCTCCGACGAAACCGTGGCCACCCTGGTCGCCTACGCCCAGAAAATGGGCAAGAACCCCATCGTGGTTAACGACTGCCCCGGGTTCCTGGTAAACCGTGTGCTGTTCCCCTACTTCGGCGGCTTCGGCATGCTGATGCGTGACGGTGCGGACTTCGAAGCCGTGGATAAAGTCATGCAGAAGTTCGGCTGGCCCATGGGCCCGGCCTACCTGATGGACGTGGTCGGTATCGACACCGGCGTACACGCCGCCCAGGTGATGGCAGACGGCTTCCCCGAGCGCATGCAGTACGACTTCAAAGACGTTTCCACCGTGATGTTCGAAAACGAGCGTTACGGCCAGAAGAACGGTGTCGGCTTCTACCGCTACGAAACCGACAAGAAAGGTCGTCCGAAGAAGGTTGCCGACGAGAAGACCTGGGAACTGATCAAGCCCCACGTGGCCGAGACCCGGGAATTCGATGCCGAGGAAATCATCGCCCGCATGATGATCCCCATGTGCACCGAAACCGTTCGCTGCCTGGAAGACAACATCGTAGGTTCCGCTGCCGAGGCCGACATGGCCATGATCTACGGCATCGGCTTCCCTCCCTTCCGTGGTGGTCCGCTGCGCTACATCGACAGCATCGGCACCAAAGCCTTTGTTGAGCTGTGCGACATGTACGCGCACCTGGGTGGCATCTACGAAGCACCGCAGATGCTCAAAGACATGGCCGCCAAGGGCGAGTCTTTCTTCGCCTAAGCCACGGACTGAAAGGAGTTAGAGAAATGAGTTTGAATCCTAATGACGTAGTCATCGTCGATGCGGTCCGTACCCCCATGGGCAAGAGCCGTAATGGCCAGTTCCGTCACGTGCGTGCCGAAAAACTGTCTTCCCTGCTGGTGGAAGCGCTCATGGAGCGTAACCCCAACTGGGACATCCAGCAGACCGAAGACGTGATCTGGGGCTGTGTGAACCAGACCAAAGAACAGGGCATGAACATCGCCCGTAACATCGCCATGCTGGCCGGCCTGCCGCGCACCAGCGCCGCGCAAACCGTGAACCGTCTGTGTGGTTCCTCCATGCAGGCCCTGCACTCTGCCGCTCAGGCGATCCAGACAGGCAACGGCGACGTGTTCGTCATCGGTGGTGTGGAGCACATGGGCCACGTGGCCATGGATCACGGTGTGGACATCAACCCGGAGATCTCCAAGGTCACCGCCAAGGCCTCCAACATGATGGGCCTGACCGCGGAAATGCTGGGCAAAATGCACGGCATCAGCCGTGAGCAGCAGGACGAGTTCGGCGTGCGTTCCCACCGCCTGGCCTGGGAAGCCACCCAGGAAGGTCGCTGGAAGAACGAAATCGTTCCCATCGAAGGTCACGACCAGGACGGCAACAAGGTCCTGTGCGAGATCGACGAAGTGATCCGTCCTGGTGCCAGCATCGAAGACATGCAGAAACTGCGTCCGGTGTTCGACCCGGCCAACGGTACTGTCACTGCCGGTACCTCTTCTGCCCTGTCCGACGGTGCCTCTGCCATGCTGGTCATGAGCGCCGCCAAGGCCGAAGCAATGGGCCTCAAGCCCCGCGCCAAGATCGTCTCCATGGCCGTTGCCGGCTGCGACGCCGCCATCATGGGTTACGGTCCCGTACCGGCCACCCAGAAGGCCCTGGCACGCGCAGGCCTGACCATCGACGACATCGACTACGTGGAGCTGAACGAAGCGTTCGCCGCCCAGTCCCTGCCCGTCATGAAAGACCTGAAGCTGCTGGACGTGGCCGACGAGAAAGTGAACCTGAATGGCGGCGCCATCGCCCTGGGTCACCCGCTGGGCTGCTCCGGTGCGCGTATCACCGGCACCCTGCTGAATGTACTGGAATGGAAAGGCGGCAAACTCGGCCTGGCCACCATGTGCATCGGCCTGGGTCAGGGTATCGCTACCGTGATCGAGCGTGTATAAAGCCTGACACCCGACGCCTGACGCCGGACGCGAGCCGGCGCTCAGGCCCGGATGCCAATTTCCGGCCCCGCCTCACAAGGGCAGGACTGGAAACAAAAAACCCCGGCTTATCCGCCGGGGT
>JAZAJX010000048.1:0-2828 GCA_036230225.1 Pseudomonadota bacterium
TCTTTTTCTTCGGCTGAGGCTTCGCGTACTTCGGTGATTTCCACGGCGAAGTTCAGGGTCTCACCGGCCAGCGGATGGTTGCCGTCTACGGTGACTTCATCGCCTTCCACGGCGGTGATGGTGAAGATGCGCGGACCGGCTTCGGTCTGGGCCTGGAACTGCATGCCCGGCTGCAGGTTGTCTTCGTTGCCTTCGAAGGCGGTTTTCGGCACCTGCTGGATCAGTTGTTCGTGACGCTCGCCGTAGCCTTCTTCCGGGGTGACGGTCACATCCAGCTTGTCGCCAGCCTGCTTGCCCAGCAGCGCCTTTTCCAGGCCCGGGATGATGTTGCCGGCACCGTGCAGGTAGGCCAGGGGTTCACCACGCTCGACAGAAGAGTCGATGGTCTGGCCGGCGTTGTTGGTCAGGGTGTAGTGGATGGACACTACGGCATTTTCAGAGATTTGCATGGAAACCCTTTTGGGGTAGATGAATTTGGAATGCAGGGCCATGACAACGCCCCTACACCCGGAAAGACGGCCATTCTAACAACAGCACGGCGGGGCTGACCAACCGGGGGGCCGCTGAACCGATAAACGCGGCCACGACGGTCGGGCATGCGGTTTGCTAAAGTAGGGGCCATGACGCATCCGGATTCCCCTTCGTCCCCGGTCCTTGAGGACCGTTTCGGACGCACCATCGACTACGTACGGCTGTCGGTCACCGATCGCTGTGACTTTCGCTGTGTGTACTGCATGGCGGAGGATATGACCTTTGTGCCGCGGGCGCAGGTGCTGACCCTGGAAGAAATGGGGCGATTGGCCAGGGTGCTGGTGGCACTGGGGGTCAAACGCATTCGCCTCACTGGGGGGGAGCCGCTGGTGCGCAAGGATGTAGCGCATCTGGTGCGCGATATTGGTGCAATTTCTGGGCTGCGTGAACTGAATCTGACCACCAATGGCTCGCGGCTGGACCGGTTTGCCTCCGAGCTAAAGGCGGGCGGGCTGGATCGTATCAATATCAGTCTTGATTCCCTGAACCCGGACCGTTTTCGCGAGCTGACCCGCACCGGCGATCTGGCGCAGGTACTCAGAGGCATTGATGCGGCGCGGCAGGCGGGCTTCCAGCGGATCAAGTTGAACAGCGTTATCTTGCGTGGCCGCAATCACGACGAGGTGCCGGCGTTGGTAGACTTCGCCCTGGAGAAAGGGCTGGATATCGCGTTTATCGAGGAAATGCCGCTGGGGCAGATCACCGAGCATGATCGGGGGCTGGAGTTCGTGTCCTCCGAGGAGCTGCGAGATGACTTGTCGCAAAGGCTGAATCTGGTTCCGCTGGCGGAGAAAACGGGCGGCCCGTCACGTTACTGGCAGGTGCCGGGAAGTGACAGTCGCATTGGCTTTATTTCCCCCCACTCACAAAACTTTTGCCATTTGTGTAATCGGGTGCGGATCACTGCTGAGGGGCGTATGCTTTTGTGCCTGGGTCATGAGCACAGCGTGGACCTGCGCGCGGTGCTGCGAGCCCACCCGGACGACGATACTCCCCTTCGCAATGCCATTGTCGATGCCATGGCCATCAAGCCCGAGCGCCATGACTTCACCCTGGATCCGGGTGAGCAGCTGGTACGATTCATGAATATGACCGGCGGTTAAATACGGAATAAGCGAGAGACCATGAAATCCCTGCCTGAACTGTTTTCCAACAACGAAAAGTGGCGTCACGAGATTGAGCAGCAGCACCCTGGCTTTTTCAAGGCGCTGGGCGAGCAGCAGAGCCCGGAGTATCTGTGGATTGGCTGTGCAGACTCCCGGGTGCCGGCGAACGAAGTCGTGGGCCTGATGCCCGGTGAGCTGTTTGTTCACCGTAACGTGGCGAACCTGGTCAACCATACTGACTTGAATCTGCTGTCGGTGCTGCAATTTGCCGTGGACGTGCTCAAGGTGAAGCACATCATGGTGGTGGGCCACTACGGCTGTGGTGGCGTCAAGGCCTCCATGGAAGACGCCCCTCACGGCCTGATCGACAACTGGCTGCGCCAGGTGCGCGAGCTGTACCTGCGCAATCGCAAGAATCTGGCGGAGCTGCCGGATGACCAGGCGCGCCTGGACAAGATGTGCGAGCTGAATGTCGCCCGTCAGGTGATCAATGTGTCCAACACCACGGTTGTCCAGGAAGCCTGGCGTCGTGATCAGCCGCTGACCATTCATGGCTGGATCTACGGTATTGGCGATGGCTGCCTGCGTGATCTGGATATCCAGATTCAGGGCAACCAGGAGCTGCGTACCCTGGAAGCAGATGAATACGGCAGCTGCTCCAGCTGATGAAGCCGCAGGGCGGCAATGCTGCCGCCCTGCACCCCAACGGATTGGACATCCCTCCCTCCCGAGCTTCCTCAAAGAACTGAAAAACCTCTCAGCTCGTTGAGTTCGGCGCCAATAAATATCCTGAGCCCCCGGTAGGAGCTATGCTCGCATGGCGATTCGAGCCCAAGCGAGGCAATCGTTCCAGCTCCCGCCCCCCCTCTCAAAATGCCGCACAAAACCCCAGCATGGTACTGACCGAACGGGTTCGGGTATGCCAAGAGGGTGTGCCAGCCTCACTGAGACGCGTTATCGCTATGCAAGCATAGCTCCTGCGGCGGGGTGATAGTGGAGGGATCAGCCGGGCGATGCAGGTTGCCTGTTCGCGTTCAGCTGCTGTTGCCAGACATCCCGCATCTCCCGCTGTTTTCACCGCCCCTTAGCGTGTCCTGTCCCTCAAAACCAGAAGCGCAGTCCTGCCACCAGCATGCCCTGTTCGGTTTTTTCGCCACTGGCGCGGGCCAGGTCGGCGGTGTCGCCGTAGCG
>JAZAJX010000049.1:0-6017 GCA_036230225.1 Pseudomonadota bacterium
GATGCCAGATTCATTTGTTGTGCTTCCTGGGCAACGCGGGCGCTGTCTTCCAGGAAAAGAAGCGTCAGTAACTCATGCTCAGTGTCCAGCGGCGCGAACCGGGGACTGAGAACCGGTGACTGCTCCGAGGTCCGCAGTGTCGCGAGAGGAAGCAGGGGGTTGTCCTGCCATCGTTGAAATCGGCTTATCAATTGTCGGGGAAGTTGGTTGCCGAGCATGGGGGTACCGAACAGGCTGTTGGCTGCCTGGTTTGCCATCAGGATTCGGTAATTCTCGTCGAATACCAGCACCCCGGTTCGCATGCGCTGAACAATCTGCTGATTGAGGGCTTCCAGACGCTCGATGGCGACCCGTTGGCGTTGCGCTAGTCGCTCACTGTAGCTCAGCCTTTGGGCAATTTGCTGGATGATCAGCGAGACCATGAAAAAGGCAATGCCCAGCAAGCCGGATTCCGTCAGCAGGAACGGGGACTCGGCCAGGGACTGAATGGAAAAATAAAACTGTTCGAACATCATGGCCAGAGTAGCCAGCGCCGCAATGAGGAAACCCAGGCGTCCCCGGAGCAAAATATTCCCTGCCGCTACGGTAACCAGCAACAGTACTGCCAGCCCTCCCTCAAGCCCTCCACTGGCGTGTACAACCAGAGTGAGCATGAGCAGGTCGGTGATCAGGGATGCGGGTTGCGCCCAACGGGGGTAGGCTCTCTTCTCGGCACGAAAATCCAGTGTGGCGGAGGCCAGCGTTAGCCCGAGGTAAACAAACAGGGTGGTTTCAAACAATAAGGGAAGATGGTTGCCGATCAGGGCTCGCTGGGGGCCAAAATGCAGAAGCATCAGGCTGCAGGCGATGGCAATCCTGTAGACATTATAGATTCGGGCTGGGGTCCACCCCTGGCTAGCGGTCATGATGCTCCAGATAGAGGCGTTGATGCTCCTGGCTGCAGAAGTGCAGGCCATTGTGACTGAAGGCGTCCGGTGCCGGGACATGGACCCCGCAGTGGGCACATTTGAGCATCGGCTGGGCATCCGACTGCTGGGTCGTAGAGCCGCTGCTGCGCGCCTGGGAAAGCAGGTTCCTGGCTATTCGCCAGGCCAGGTAGATCAGGCCGGCAATAATCAGAAGGCGAATCAGGCCCATCTTGTTCTCCTTGTTTGCCGTGATGCGTTCATCGATCGCCGGCTAAAGAGTACAATCAGCGCTGACTTGAGGAAAGGCCGGTAAACCATGCGGATTATTATGGCCCAGCAGAATGCGCTGGTGGGCGACATTGAGGGCAATGCCCAACGAGTGATCAAGGCAGCCGATGAGGCCCGTCGACTGCTAGGTGCGGATCTGGTCCTGTTCCCGGAGCTGATGCTGACCGGCTACCCGCCGGAGGACCTGCTGCTGCGCCCCAGCCTCAACAGCCGGGTGGACGCGGCGCTGGCATCCATCGGGCAGCAAATCAGTGTCCCGGTGGTGATCGGTTACCCTGCCGTGCGAAACGGGCTGCGCCGGAATGCGGCTGGGGTGCTGTTCCCGGGAGAGGAGTCTCCTCGTCACGAATACTTCAAGCAGCATTTACCGAATTACCGGGTTTTTGACGAAAAACGCTATTTTCACCCTGGCAGTGAGGCCTGCGCTTTCGAGATGGGAGGGCGGACGTTGGGGCTGACCATCTGTGAAGACATCTGGCACAGCGGCCCGGCGGCACAGTTGCAGGAACTGGGTGTGGACCTGGTGCTCAACCTGAACGCGTCTCCTTTTCGTGCCAACAAATTCCAGGAGCGACTGGAGCAGGTGGAGTCCCGCAGTCGGGAAACCGGCCTGCCAGTGCTTTACTGCAACCTGGTGGGGGGGCAGGACGAGTTGGTGTTTGATGGCGCTTCCTTTGTTTGCGATAGCCAGGGACACCGTTGTGTGCAGGGCGCCAGCTTTGCGGAAGCCCTGATTCCGGTGGATTTGCAGTGCCGCGACGGGCATTGCGAGCCCGTTGGGGAGCAGCTGCCGCTGCCGAAGCTGGAGGAAAGTCTCTACCAGGCCCTGGTGCTGGCCACCCGGGATTATGTCAACAAGAATGGTTTCAAGGGGGCGCTGCTGGGCCTGTCTGGCGGTATTGATTCCGCCCTGACACTGGCAGTGGCGGTGGATGCACTGGGCCCGGACCGGGTGGAAGCCGTGATGATGCCGTTTCGCTACACCTCTGCCATGAGCCTGGAAGATGCGGAAAAGCAGGCGCGAACCCTGCGGGTCAATTACCGGGTGTTGCCGATCGAGTCAGCCTTCAATGGCTTCATGGATATCCTCAGTGATGCCTTTGCCGGTCGAGAGAAAGATACCACCGAGGAAAACCTGCAAGCCCGTTGCCGCGGGGTGCTACTCATGGCGCTCTCCAACAAGACCGGTTCCGTGGTGTTGACCACGGGCAACAAGAGTGAGATGGCGGTGGGCTATGCCACCTTGTACGGGGATATGGCCGGCGGCTTTTCCGTCCTCAAGGATGTGTTCAAGACCATGGTCTACCGGCTGGCCAACTGGCGCAATCAGCAGGCCGGGGTAGAAATTATCCCCGAGCGGGTGATTACTCGCCCGCCATCCGCTGAGCTGGCACCGGACCAGGTCGATAGCGACTCCCTGCCGGATTATGACGAGCTTGATGCGATCCTCGAGCGTTACGTGGAGCAGGACATGAGCGCGGAGGCGGTGATCCGCGACGGTTTTGACCGGGAAAACGTTTATCGGGTGGTCAAACTCACTGACCGTAATGAATACAAGCGTCGCCAGGCCGCAGTGGGGCCGCGTGTCAGTCGCCGGGCCTTCGGCAAGGATCGGCGTTACCCGATCACCAATGGCTGGCGACCGGGAGACTAAGCGTCCAGCTTAGGGGGGCGAGAAAGCCCCAAATCAAAAAAGGGTGGCCCGAATCATTATCGGCGCCACCCTTTTTTCTAGAAGCTAGAAGCTAGAAGCTAGAAGCTAGAAGCTAGAAGCTAGAAGCTAGAAGCTTACAGAAGGTCGAATGTCAGCAGACTGAGTAGCCCGTTATCCTCGTCCGGCCACCAGGCCAGATCAACCTGGTTGTCGTCATCCAGAAACTTGCTGTCCGGCCAGTTCAGTGCCAGGACGTCACGGCTTTTCGTTGCCAGTGCCGGCTGTTCCAGACGCTCATAACCTTTGACCATAATGGCCAGGGCTTCCGGCACCGCCGGGGTCTGTTGGTAATGTTTGACCACATACTGAGCCCGATTGATGGAGGCGATGATGGCGCCACGGCGGGCATAATAGCGGGCCACATGAAGCTCCTGGCGAGCCAGCTGATTGCGGATATGGACCATGCGCGAGCGGGCATCAGGGGCATAGTCGCTGTCCGGGAAACGATTGACCAGGCGCTCAAAGTCCCGGAAGGCATCCTTGGCCGCGCCCATATCCTTGCTGGATTTGTCAGAGCTCACCATGTTGTCGAACAGGCCCCGTTCCATGTTGAAGTTGGCAAGGCCTCGCATATACAGGGCGTAGTCCATGCGCGGGTGGGCTGGATAATTGCGCATGAAACGTTGTGCAGCGACGACGGCGGCCGGGTAATCCACTGCCTTGTACTGGGCGTAGATCAGATCCAGGGCTGCCTGCTCGGCATAATCGCCATAGGGAAAACGGGCTTCCAGTTCCTTGAGCTGATCAATAGCGGTCAGATAATTTCTGGATTCCAGAGACTCGCTGGCTTCCCGGTATTGGTCCGCTTCGGTGAGTTCCGGGCGGTCTTCCGGGTTGCCGGCACAGCCGGCCAGTAGCATCAGGCCCAACAATGGCCATAAAAGACGTGGCATTCTTTCCTCGTTAAACGGTTACAATGGCGAGCTTGCATCGGCCTGAATACTCGGATTCGGGCCTCAGACACGGCATTTAAACACAGGTTGCACTATGGGACATCTTGGCGGCGAGAAAATTCAGCGTAGCGAGCAGGTGCGTGCGGATCAGGCCGGTCAGCGCGTGGACCAGGCGGCCGCTGAACTTTTCGAGGGGTTTTCCCGCTCACGGCTGCAGGGCTGGATCAAGGATGGCGTGCTGACCGTCAATGGCGCCAGGGCCAAGCCCAAGGACAAGCTGCTGGGGAATGAATGCCTGACACTGGAAGTGGAAATCGCGCCGGAACTGGATGATCAGCCTCAGTCCATCGAGCTGGATGTGGTCTACCAGGATGAGGAGCTGATCGTGATCAACAAACCCGCCGGTCTGGTCGTGCATCCCGCGGCGGGCCATGCGGACGGTACCTTGCTCAATGGTCTGTTGCATCTGGATGAGCGGCTCAACAGCTTACCCCGTGCGGGTATCGTGCACCGGCTGGACCGGGATACCACCGGCCTGATGGTAGTCGCCCGCTCTCTGGAGGCCCATCAGAGTCTGGTCGCTCAGTTGCAGGACAAGAGCCTGTTTCGTCAGTACGAAGCGATCGCCGTCGGGGTGATGACCGGCGGTGGCAAGGTGGATGCCCCTCTGGGGCGTCACCCGGTGGACCGCAAGAAACAGGCGGTGGTGAAACACGGGGGTAAGGAAGCCGTCACTCACTACCGCGTGCTCGACCGTTACCGGGCGCATACCCGTATCCAGGTGCAGCTTGAGACCGGTCGCACCCACCAGATCCGGGTCCATATGGCCTACCGCAACTATCCGCTGGTAGGCGATCCTCTGTACGGGGGGCGTCTCAAACAGCCTGCCGGGGCCAGCGATGCCCTGCGCCAGGCTCTGCGCCGCTTTCCCCGCCAGGCCCTCCACGCACGGAAATTGGGCTTGATTCACCCTGCCACGGGTGAATACTGTGAATTCGAAGCGCCGCTACCCGAGGATATGCAGGGGTTGATTCGCGTTCTCGAACAGGATGTTCAACAAAGCTAAGCAGACTCTCAGGGATGAGGTGGGGATGAAGATCATACTCTGCAGCATATTGTTGCTGCCGTTGACAGGTTGTATCAGTCGCTATCACGCTTGGGATGGCACCACAGGCTATCAGGATGAAAGGCTTCATGAGGGGGTGTATCAGGTGAGTTACACGGCCGAACAGTCCACGCGATGGAGTTGGCTGGATCAGTATCTCGTGCGCCGATGCCGTGAAATCGCAAAGACAGAGCAAGCCAATGTGATGGATGTCAGGCACGAGACAGAGACGGTGGTGGCGATGTCCTCAGTACCCATTGGGGCCCCAATTATGACACCTGCCGATAGCGTGATAATGCCAGCAAGTTCCGCACCTCATGAGGTGGTTTTCAATCTCAAAAAGGCCGAAGGGCGCTGTTCCTTCTGAATAATCTGGAGGTCTGCATGACCCTTCCCGCCCGCTCCCAATGGCTGTGGCCAGACTGGCAGCCGCACCCGGCTGTCAGGGTGGCGGTTACAACGCGTGCGGGCAGCCATTCCCCGGCTCCCTGGCAAGGTTTCAATCTGGGCATGAACTGTGGAGACCGGCCGGATAGGGTCGAGCAGGCCCGTCATCATGTGGAGAAATTGCTGCAGGCAGACCACCCGGTTGCCTGGCTGAAGCAGGTCCATGGCAAGCGGGTGATTCGTGCGGGCGATGTGGAGAATGAGGCCGACGGGGTGTGGACCGACCAGCAGCGTTGGCCCTGCGTGGTACTGACGGCGGACTGTTTGCCGGTATTGCTGGCGCGGCTTGATGGCACTGCAGTGGCGGCGGTCCACGCGGGGTGGCGAGGATTACAGGCGGGTATTGTCGGCGAAGGGGTAAACCGTATTGCTCCTGACGGTGAGGCGGTCAGTGCCTGGTTGGGGCCCGCCATTTGTGGCAAGTGCTATCAGGTCGGCGATGAGGTCTACCGAGCCTTCGTGGATGCCCATGCGGACTTCAAGGCCGCATTCCAGGCAGATGCCACGCCCCATCACTGGCGTTTCTCCATCGCCCAGGCGGCGATGATCGAACTGGCGCGTCTTGGCATTACGGATGTGCAAGGCGGTGAGTTGTGTACGGCCTGTGATCTCCAGCGCTTCTAGTCCTACCGCAAGGAGGGGGATACCGGACGGTTTGCCTC
>JAZAJX010000050.1:0-9699 GCA_036230225.1 Pseudomonadota bacterium
TTCCCGGGACAGCTCGGCGTCGCTTTGTTAAAGCTTCTGTTACACCAGGTAGGCCACCAGCATCCCGAACAGGGTGCCCCACTCGCCCACCTGGTTCTGGCGAACTACCTTGTGGCCAAGAAACTCCAGGGTGCGTACCACTGCGTCGCCGATGATGGAGGAACGCAGGTGCCCCACGTGCATTTCCTTGGCCAGATTGGGGGAGGAATAGTCCACGACCACTGTCTGTGCCTGCTCTGGGCGGGGCACGCCCAGATGCTCGTCGGCCAGGGCGTGATCCAGCTGGCGGCTGAGGAAATCCTCCGCCTGGAAGAAATTGATAAAGCCGGGGCCGGCAATCTCGGTTCTGGCGATGGCGGCGTCTGCCGGCAGGGCGGCACGCAGTTTCTCTGCCAGATCGCGAGGCTTCATGCCGGCGGGTTTGGCCAGCATCAGGGCAATATTGGTGGCGAAGTCACCGTGGCTCTTGTCCTTGGTGCGGTCGATCTGTGCCGGGCGTTTGGCATCGGCGGGCAGGATGCCGTCGGCAACCAGGGTGTCCAGGGCGCTATCGATCAGGGAAATCAGGCGTTCTTTCATGGGGTCCGTCTGGGCCGTTCAATTGGGCGGCGATTGTACGGGAAAAGGGCGCGTGGCGCATGGTCGTAGCCCGTTTTTTGCGGTCCACGGGGTGGCTGGCCTACAGCATGTCGATGGGGTCCACATCCAGATGCCAGCGGCACTGGCGTGCAGCAGGCAGGCCGCGGGCCTGTTCCAGCAGCCGTTCGATGGCCTGATGCAGCGGGCCGCGGCGCGCGGATTGCAGCAGCAGCTGGGTGCGATAGCGGCCTGCCCGTTTTTCCATGGGCGCAGGAACCGGGCCGAGCAGGTGGACATCCGGGGGCAGGGGGAGGTCGCTGAGCTGGTGCAGAAACTCCATGGCCTTACCCATGGTCATTGCCTCGCAGCGGAGCAGGGCAAGGTGGCCAAAGGGAGGGAGTCCGGCCATCTGCCGTTCCTCCAGTAGTGCGCTGGCCAGCGCTGGGTAGTCGCCGCTGGCTGCCAGCTGCAGCAAGGGGTGGTCCGGGTGACGGGTTTGCAGTAGCACCCGGCCTTTTCCCTCACGACCACTGCGGCCTGCCACCTGCAGGAGCAGCTGGGCGGCCTGTTCCGGCCCGCGAAAATCGGCGCTGAGAAAACCGGCGTCCATATCCAGAATGACGACCAGGGCCAGTTTCGGAAAGTGGTGCCCCTTGGCCAGCATCTGCGTGCCGACCATGACGGCAGGGTTACCTTGCTGGATGGTGGCCAGGTGAGCATCCAGGCTGCCCTTGCGACGGGTGGCATCCCGGTCGATGCGGATCACCGGGACGGGTACCGACTGTTCCAGCAGTTCCGTCAGCTTTTCGGTGCCGCTGCCGGCCTCATGAATGGCGCTGGAGCCGCATTCGGGACAGCGGGGCGGTACCCGTTGCTGGTAGTCGCAGTGGTGACACCGCAGGCTGCCCTCACTGCGGTGCCAGGTGAGGAAGCTGTCGCAGCGTTTGCACTCTGCTTGCCAGCCACAATCCTGGCACAGGATCATGGGGGCATAGCCGCGCCGATTAATGAAGACCAGAGCCTGATTCCCCTGATCCACGCACTGCCTGATGGCTTGCAGGGAAAGGGGGAGCAGAGGCTGGCCCGGGGCAGCCAGGGAACCATCCAGTATCTCGATGGGCGGTCGCCCCTGGTCCGTCGCCCGTTGTGAGAGCCTGAGCCACTGAAAACGCTGCTCACGGGCCAGCTGAAGGGTTTCCAGCGCCGGTGTGGCGCTGCCCAGTACCACCGGGATGGCCAGCTGCTGGGCTCGCCAGGTGGCCAGGTCCCGGGCATGGAAGCGGAAGCCGTCCTGCTGTTTCAGGGAGGCGTCATGGGCTTCGTCGACAATGATCAGCCCCGGATTGGCCAGGGGGGTGAAGATGGCGGAGCGGGTGCCGATAATGATGCGGGCCTTGCCGTCCCGGGCGGCCAGCCAGTTGTCCAGCCGCTCCCGGTCGGTGAGCCCGGAATGCAGGGTGACCACTGGCACGGCGAAGCGTTGTCGGAAGCGCTGTACCGTCTGTGGCGTCAGGCCGATTTCCGGAATCAGGACCAGCACCTGTTTGCCGGCACTGAGATGACGTGTCATGGCCTGCAGGTAGACCTCGGTTTTGCCGCTGCCGGTGATGCCATCCAGAAGAAAAGGGGAAAAGCCGGTGGCGTCTTCCAGTGCATGGATGGCCTGGCGCTGTTCGGCATTGGCTGCCAGCGGGGATTGAGCGAGGACGTCCCGGGGGGTGGGGGCATCCTCCTGAATAACCTGTTCCGCCCAGCCCTTGTCACGGAGGCTTGTCAGCGCGGCGGTAGGCACATCCAGAGCATTAAGCATGGCGCTGCTCAGCCCTTTGGGGTGTTCGCGCAGGGTGTGCAGGGCCTGGCGCTGGCGTGGCGCCCGACTGACCTGGTCGTCGCTGACATGCTGCCCCCGTTCGGTCAGTCGCCAGCGCCGCTCCTGGCTGGCCTGCGCGTCATTGCCCTGACGCAGCAGGGCGGGCAGGGCGTAATTGAGCACTTCCCCAAGGGGGTGGTGGTAGTAGCGTGCGGCGCGCTCACACAACTGATAGAGCTCGTCCGGCATGACCGGTTCGTCGTCCAGTATCTGCTGGATCGCTTTCAGTTTGGGGTGGTCGCTTTCGCCATCACCATGCACCAGGCCCACCAGGGTGCGCCGGCCGAAAGGAACCTGTACCCGCGAGCCGCGCGGTGGCGGCATGTTGCCGGGGTAGAGATAGTCGAAACAGCCTGGCAGGGGAACCGGCAGGGCAATTTGCAGGGTTTTCTTGGCTGACACGGGGTTTCCTGAGGCCTGCAGCGCCTGTGAACAGGCGAAGCTGCTTGCGGATTGGGATCAAGCTGTTATGATTCGCCTTCTTTTTCCCAGACGCAAGCCGTGTGGTGCCTGTCGTAGAGGCAGGTAGCGACACAGATTGGAGCTCAGCAATGAAACCAGAGATTCATCCCGAATACCAGGCAGCTACCTACACCTGTAGCTGCGGCAACGTTATCGAAAGCCGTTCCACCCGCGCGGGTGACATGGCGCTGGACGTTTGCTCCGCCTGCCATCCTTTCTATACTGGCAAGCAGAAGCAGGCCGACAGCGGCGGCCAGATCGACAAGTTCAAGCAGCGCTTCGGCATGATGCGCAGCAAGAAGAGCTAAACGGCACATTATGCGGACACCATTCCCGCAGAGTATGTAGCCTACAAAAAGCACCCTGCGGGGTGCTTTTTGCTTTGAGATCGGGCGTACAGTGTGTATAGCCCGACAAGAAGGGACCAGCGGAGACCAGCATGTCTGAGGATTTGAAAACGGCGGCTCTGGAATACCACGCCAAACCACGACCGGGGAAAATCAGCGTTGAGGTAACCAAGCCTGCGGCGACCAGTCGTGACTTGAGCCTGGCATACAGCCCGGGTGTGGCGGAGCCGGTGCGCGAGATCGCCCGTGAGCCGGAACTGGCCTACCGTTTTACCTCCAAGGGCAATCTGGTCGCGGTGATCAGCGATGTCACGGCCATTCTCGGTCTGGGTAACCTGGGCGCGCTGGCGTCCAAGCCGGTAATGGAAGGCAAGGGCATCCTGTTCAAGCTGTTTGCCGGTATCGATGTGTTCGATATCGAAGTGGACGCGGAAGATTCCCAGGCGTTCATTGATACCGTCGTGCGGATTCATCGCACCTTTGGGGGGATCAATCTGGAAGATATCCGGGCACCGGAATGCTTCGAGATCGAGCGTATCCTCAAGGAGCAGTGCGATGTGCCGGTCTTTCATGATGACCAGCACGGTACCGCTATCGTTGTGGGCGCGGGTTTGCTCAATGCACTGGAAATCCAGAACAAGCGCATCGAAGACATCAAGGTGGTCTGCGTTGGGGCCGGTGCGGCAGGGGTGGCATCGGTGCGGTTGCTCATTGAAATGGGCGCCCGCAAGGAAAACATCCTGGTGCTGGACCGCAAGGGTGTCATCCATAGCCGTCGCGATGATCTGAACCAGTACAAGGCGGCCCTGGCCAACGATACCGACAAGCGTACCCTGAATGATGCCGTGGAAGAGGCGGACGTGTTTATCGGGGTGTCCGGCCCGGACATGCTCACCCCGGAAATGGTCAAGAAGATGGCGCCCAAGCCGATCATCTTTGCGCTGGCCAACCCGGATCCGGAAATTCGCCCGGAGGTGGCCAAGGCGGCGCGCTCGGATGCCATTGTGGCGACTGGCCGCTCCGATTTCCCGAACCAGGTGAACAACGTGTTGTGCTTCCCGTACATGTTCCGGGGGGCTCTGGACGTGCGCTCCACCTCGATTACCGAGGAAATGAAGATTGCGGCGGTGCACGCCATCGCGGAACTGGTGCGTGAGGCGCCGCCTCAGGAAGTGCTGGACGCCTATGGCGGTGAGCCACTGACGTTCGGCGCAGATTACATTATTCCCAAGCCCAATGATCCGCGCCTGCTGGGGCGGGTGTCTGCAGCAGTGGCTCGGGCGGCGGTGGATTGCGGCGTGGCCCGCAAAGGTTATCCGTCCCATTACCCGCTGAACTCTCTGGATGAGATCTTTCCCGAGCTGTAGTTGTGGATCGGAAGAGATAGCCATAAAAAAAACCGCCGTTTGGCGGTTTTTTTATGGCTGTCTGACTGACTACCCGGGGCAGAGCCCCGGGGTAACCGGCCGGGCGGTCGTATCAGAAAATCTGTTCCGGCGCACTGTTGCTGCCCCCGGGGCCTCGCTGTGGTTCCAGCTCCGGGACCTGATCCTCAATGAAGTACTCCCGGATGGCATTCGGGTTGTCCGGCCGTGCCAGCAGGCCGCTGTCCGGGTCGATGCGGACGGTGGCGATGCCCGACGGCTGTTCCAGTTGCCGTTCTTCGACCCCTTGCAGGGCCGGGCCCATATAGTCGATCCAGATGGGTAGAGCGGCTTTGCCGCCATACTCGCCCCAGCCCAGGTTGGCCGGGTTGTCAAAACCGACCCAGACGGTAGCCACCAGGTCGGGAGAATAGCCGGAGAACCAGGCATCCACCTGGTCATTGGTGGTGCCGGTCTTGCCGGCCAGGTCGTCACGGCCCAGGGCGCGCGCTTTGCTGCCGGTGCCCATGCGAATCACGTCCTGGAGCATGGAGTTCATCAGCCAGGCAACCCGTGGGTCGAGTACCCGTGGGGCCATGATGGGGGCAGGCTGGATCGTCTTGAGCGGTGCGTCAGGTGCGTCGCTTTCCTGGCGGTCGCGCATCTCGGTCAGTGTCGGCTTGTCGTTCTGTGTTTCTTCGCGCAGTTCCACAGGCGGCAGGCAGGGAGGTTCGCAGAGAATCACTTCCGGTGCCTTCCAGAGAACATCGCCATTGGCATTCTCGATGCGCTCAATGGCCCACGGGGTTACCCGGTAGCCGCCGTTGGCAAAAACGCTGTAGGCGTTGGCAATATCCAGTGGGGTCACGCTGGCGCTCCCCAGGGCCAGGGACAGATCACGCTGGAAGGTGTCTGCCGGCAGGCCAAAGCGCTTCAGCGTGCCCATGGCCTGGCTGATGCCGATCTGGCGAAGGATGCGGATGGAAACCAGGTTCAGGGAGCGGTAGAGGGCCTCTCGCATGCGCGTGGGGCCGTAAAACTTGCCGCTGGCCCCGGTGGGGCGCCAGGCGGTTTCCAGCTTGTCGTCGTCGAAGACAACGGGCGCATCATTGATGATGGAGGCAGGGGTAAAACCGTTCTCCATGGCAGAAGTGTAGATAAACGGTTTGAAGACCGAGCCGGCCTGGCGCTCGCTCTGTACGGCCCGGTTGAAATTGGATGCCGAGAAGCTGTAGCCACCCTGCATGGCAACGATGGCGCCGTTTGCCGGGTCCAGTGAAACCAGGGCAGACTGGGCTTTGGGCAGTTGTGCCAGGCGCCAGCGACGGCTGTCTTCGCTGCCCACTGGGCGAACGCGGACCACATCGCCTCGGGTCAGCACGTCCCCGGCTTTCTGCGGTTTGTCGCCAACGTACTTGTTGTTGAGCTGGGGACGGGCCCAGCGTATGTCGTCCCAGGCCAGACTGGCACGCTTGCCGTCACGGAACAGGATGTCGGCATCCTGGTCGCCGACACGGGTAACGATCACTGGCTGCAGCGGACCAATGCGTCGCTGATCGCGAATCAGTTTGGCCCAGCTGGCTACGCTTGGGTCCAGACCGGTAATGGTTTTTTCGATCTCCGCCTTGTCTTCCTGTTTGGGGAGTTCGCCGTCATCTGCGTCCGGTTGCTCGTTGTCGGCGGAGCTGAGCGCAGGCAGGGCGGGTGCGTCGCTGAGGTCCCGCTGGGCGATCGGACCACGATAGCCATGGCGCTCATCATAACTGTGAAGACCGTTGCGCAAGGCATGAACGGCGGCTTTCTGCCGCTGGCTGTCCACGGTGGTGATGATGCGAATGCCGTCGGTAAAAATGTCGTCATCCACCAGTTTGGCGGCTTGCAGGCGCACCATCTCGCCCAGGTAGGCGGCTTCCACTTCCGGCTGTGCGGCATGGAAGCGGGCGCTGACGGGCTCGGCCTGGGCGGCCATGCGCTCTTCCTGGGTCAGCGCGCCGGTCTCTTCCATGCGGAACAGGATCCAGTTGCGCCGTACCCGTGCCCGTTCCGGGTTGGTGATCGGATTGTAGGCGGAGGGCGCCTTCGGCAGGCCGGCGATCATGGCCTGCTGGGCAATATCGAGTTCGCCCACGGATTTGCCGTAGTAGACCTGGGCGGCCGCTTCGGCCCCGTAGGCGCGGTGCCCCAGATAGATCTTGTTCAGGTAAAGCTCGAGGATTTCTTCTTTTTCGAGTACCCGTTCAATCTGGATGGCCAGAACGATCTCGTTGAATTTGCGAAGGAAGCGCTGGTCCCGGTTGAGGAAGAAGTTTCGGGCCACCTGCATGGTAATCGTGGATCCCCCGGAGCGGATCTCCCGATAACGAGCCAGCTCCACGGCGGCGCGCAGCAAGCCTTTCAGGTCGACGCCGTTATGGCTGAAGAACCGCTCGTCTTCGGCGGCCAGTACGGCCTGTATCAGCCCCTCCGGCAGTTCCTCGTAAGAGACCGGTTGTCGGCGCTTTTCTCCATATTCCGCAATTAGCTTCATATCGCTGCTGTAAATGCGCAGGGGAATCTGGTATTCCACCTCGCGGATCTGGCTGGCGGGCGGGAGCTGAGGTGCCAGATACAGGTAGCTGGCAGCAAGAATGGACAGGCCGCCACCGGCGCCGGCGATGAGGAGAAGGAGCAGGTATCGGATCCAGGGGGGTAAGCGCATGTTTTCGACAACTACTGGCTGGGATCGGTAGAAAGGCCTAGTCGGCCCGTGAAGTGGGTCATTATATGGTGGAATGCTGGTTGTGATCTAATATCTGTTCTGCTATTACTAACTCCTAAAGTGATTCGACATAAAAAACGTGTAAGTGTATCTTTAGCAAGAAAAAACACTTCAATAATAACCAGACGGGACGACAACAGTGCTGCCTTTCCTCAGAAAAAAGGCCCAGACACTACTGGGGATCGACATCAGCTCCACGGCCGTGAAGCTGCTCGAGCTGTCCAAATCGGGGAACCGTTACAAGGTCGAAAGCTATGGGGTGGAACCCCTGCCGGCCAATGCGGTTGTCGAAAAAAACATCAGCGACGTAGAGGGTGTGGGGGATGCCATCGCCCGTCTGGTCAGCCGCGCCCGGCCCGGTGTAAAAACCGCGGCAGTGGCGGTATCCGGTTCCGCTGTTATCACCAAGCTTATCGAAATGGACGCCTCACTGAGCGAAGACGATATGGAAAGTCAGCTCAAGGTCGAGGCCGATCAGTATATCCCCTTCCCGCTGGATGAAGTGCGTATGGACTTCCAGGTGATGGGGCCGGTGGAAGGCAATGAAGAGCGTGCCGAAGTACTGGTGGCGGCATCGCGTACCGAGAATGTGGAAATGCGTACCGACGCTCTGGAAATCGGTGGGCTCCAGGCCAAGGCCGTAGATGTCGAAGCCTACGCCATGGAAAGAGCCTTCCAGCTGGTTTTGCCAAGCCTGCCGAATGCCGACGAGCTGGAAACCGTCGCGGTGTTCGATATCGGTGCCACCATGACAACCCTCAATGTCTTCCATCAGGGACGCAGTGTTTATACCCGCGAACAGTTATTCGGCGGCAAGCAGCTGACCGAGGAGATTCAGCGGCGCTATGGCATCTCCATGGAAGAGGCTGGCTTGGCCAAGAAGACCGGTGAGCTGCCGGATGATTATGAGGCCGAGGTGCTGCAGCCATTCAAGGATGCTGTCGTCCAGCAAATCAATCGCTCCCTCCAGTTTTTCTATGGTTCCACCCAGTTCAACGAGGTGGACTACATCCTGCTGGCCGGGGGATCGGCGTCGATACAGGATCTGGCTGACCTGATTCAGGAAAAAGTGGGGGCCGGTTGTTCCGTGGCCAACCCGTTCAGCGATATGGCGTTGGCAAACAAGGTGAGTGCGTCTGCCATTGCCAATGATGCGCCGGCATTGATGATTGCCTGTGGCTTGGCATTGAGGAGCTTCGACCAATGACAACAACAATCAACCTCTTGCCCTGGCGAGAGGAGCGACGCAAGCGCCAACAGCAGGAATTTATCGTTTTGCTGGTGCTGGCTGCGGTTCTTGGGGCGGTACTGTTTTTTGGCTGGAAAAGTGTCGTGGACCAGAAGATCGCGGATCAGCGCGCCCGCAATAGCCATATTCAGGCCAAAACGGCAGAGCTTGATGAGAAGATCAAAGAGATTAATGAGCTCAAAACCCGGCGTGATGAGTTGGTGGCCCGGATGGAAGTCATCCAGAGTTTGCAGGGGAATAGGCCGACGATCGTTTACGTCTTTGACCAGTTGGTCAGGACGCTTCCTGACGGCGTGTATTACTCCAAGGTCGAGCGCAAAGGGGACGTTTACACCATTAATGGCATTGCCGAGTCCAATAATCGCATTTCACGGCTGATGAGAAATTTTGACCAGTCACAATGGTTCAAGGAAGCCAACTTGCAGAATGTGACTGCTTTGGAAGATGGCACCCAGGCAAACAGCTTTACGCTGACTGTGAAACAGTCATCGCCCACCAGCAAAAATGAGGAAGAAATAGAATGAAAACCTCTGAGCTGAAAAATATGGACCTGCGGGAGCTCGTTGACGAGCTCAATAGTCTTGATTTCGAAAATGTGGGTGGCTGGCCTGCTCCGGTCAAGATCGCTGCGGCGATCATCGTGCTTGCGCTGGTTCTTGCGCTTGGCTACTTCCTGGTAATTCAAGACCTCAACGTCACGCTTGAGCAGCAGCGAAGAGAAGAGCAATCCCTGCTGCAGAGCTATGAAAAGAAAGCTTTTGAGGCGCATAACCTTGACCAGTTTCGTGCGCAGCTTGCGGAAATGGAGCAGACATTTGGTGCCTTGCTGAAGCAGTTGCCGAAGGACACTGAGGTGCCAGGTCTGCTGGAAGATATCACCCACACAGGATTGGGTAGTGGCTTGGAGTTTGAGGAGATCGAACTCAAAAGCGAAGTGGAAAAAGAGTTTTATGCCGAGTTACCTATTGATATCAAGGTGATTGGGGATTATCACGGCTTTGGTTCTTTTGTGTCTGGGGTTGCGGCATTGCCACGGATTGTCACTCTGCATGACTTTCTTATCGCATGGC
>JAZAJX010000051.1:0-3469 GCA_036230225.1 Pseudomonadota bacterium
AGCGGAATATTCAGGGCGATGTCCCGGGTCAATTTCGATTTCAGGGACACGTCCTTGGGCAGCACATTGGAATGGGCGGGCACAAGCAGAACGTCATCAAACGTCAATGCTTCTTGCGCAATTCTGAGCATATTGCACCGTAGGAAGTGAGAGGGTTCCCGTTCAGAACCGCTGATTGGGGTTCTGATCAGGCGCACCCGGAGTTAAGGAGGAGGACCGGGTGCCGCCGGTTAAGGCGGCAAGCCGTTGCCACCCCCGGAAATTAAGCGGGGAATTATACGTCAAGGAGAGGCGATCACACAATCACCGCTGGCTCACGGCAAAAAAACTCGCTACCCTCCCGCGATGACCTTTTCATCCCGCGCCGAACCGCTGTCCATCAGTCAATTGAACCTGGAAGCCCAGGGCCTGCTGGAAGGCTCCTTCCCGCTGATCTGGCTACAGGGCGAACTGTCCAACTTTTCCCGTCCGGCTTCCGGTCACTGGTATTTCAGCCTGAAAGACTCACGTTCCCAGATTAATGGGGCCATGTTTCGAAATCGCAACAGGCTACTGGATTTTCATCCGCAAAATGGGCAGCAGGTGCTGGTACGCGCCAAGGTCACCCTGTATGTGCCACGCGGCAATTTCCAGATCGTGGTGGAGCACATGGAGCCCGCCGGACAAGGGGCGCTGAAAGCCCAGTTCGAAGCACTGAAGGCTCAACTGCAGGCGGAGGGCCTGTTCGCCCAGGAACGCAAACGCGCCATGCCCGCCTGGCCCGGCCAGATCGGGGTGATCACCTCTCCCAGCGGGGCGGCCATCCGCGATATCCTGCAGGTGCTCAAACGTCGCTGCCCCGCCATCCCCGTGGTGATCTACCCGGCAGCGGTTCAGGGGGACGACGCCCCGGGGCAGCTACGTCAGGCCCTGGATCTGGCCATCCGGCGCAACGAGTGCGATGTGCTGATCATCGGCCGGGGCGGCGGTTCCCTGGAAGATCTGTGGGCCTTCAACGACGAAGCCCTGACCCGGGCCGTGGCGGCCTGCCCGATCCCCATCGTCTCCGCCGTGGGCCATGAAGTGGATACCGGGCTCACCGACTTTGCTGCCGACCTGAGAGCCCCTACGCCCTCCGCGGCCGCCGAGCTGGTAAGCCCGGACCTGTCCGTGGTCAGTCAGCGACTGGCCGGCCTGCACCGGCGACTTCGCTGGGTCATGGCCCAGCAACTGCGTGCCCCGCAGGAACGGTTACGCCATTTAAGCCAGCGCCTGCGCTCGCCGCGTCACTCTCTGGAACAAAGCAGCCAGCGGCTGGATGAACTGCAGGGACGCCTGCAGCGACACATGCAGCAACGACTCACCCTGCTGCACAGTCGTCTGCGCCCCAGCCAGCAACGGCTCACGCGGCTGTCGCCGCAACGTCTTCTGGCGGATCGCCAGCAACAACTGCACAACCTGGAGAAACGACTGCCGCAGCCGCTGCTGCGCCAGATTCAGCAGCAACAGGTACGGCTGGGCAACCTGGGCAAACGCCTGCATACCGCCAGCCCTCTGGAAACCCTGGGGCGCGGTTCCAGTATTACCTTCAAGGGGGACGAGGCCGTGCGGTCGGTGACCCAGCTACAGGCAGGCGACACGCTCACCACGCGCCTGGCGGATGGGGAAATCAGCGCCCGGGTTGAACGTGTTCAGGCGTCAGATAAGGACTCAACACCCGAGTAAGCTGCTGCCGCCGGAAGGGCTTGGCCAGATGGGAATTCATTCCCACGGCGATGCAACGTTCCCGTTCTTCATCCATGGCATTGGCGGTGAGCGCGATCACCGGAATCGGCGCCCTGCCGTTCTCCCGTTCCCACTGGCGCAGGATTCGGGTGGCTTCCAGGCCATCCATGACCGGCATCTGCACATCCATGAGAATGCAGTCAAAGTCCCGCTGGCGCACTTTCTCCAGGGCCTCGCGGCCATCCGTGGCAGTGACGACGGTGACGCCCATGTGTTCCAGGATGCGCCGTGCCACCAGTCGATTGACCTCATTGTCCTCCACCAGTAGCACCAGGCCGAACAACTGCCCACCCAACGCTTCCTCCGGCGCCAGCGCCACCGGGTCGGGCGCCGAATCCTGATGGCGATAGAGTAGCCGCAGTGACAGGGTGAAGGTGCTACCCCCACCTTCGTCACTGCTGACGTTGAGGGTGCCGCCGAGCATTTCACTGAGCCGACGGGCGATGGCCAGCCCCAGGCCGGTACCGCCGAAACGACGGGACGTGGAGGAGTCGATCTGCGAGAACGCCTTGAACAGGTCACTCTGGCGATGCTGGGGAATCCCGATCCCGGTGTCGCGCACGGCCAGATTCAGGTCCAGCCAGTCATCACGGACACTGGCCGCACTCACCACCAGGGTCACCCCTCCCTCCTGGGTAAATTTCACCGCGTTGGAAATGAGGTTGTTGAGCACCTGGCGCAAACGGGTGGGATCACTGCGCACCATTTTGCCGGTGAGCACGTCCGCGTTGTCCAGTTGCAGGTAGAGCCCCTTGCTCTCCGCCATATAGCGGAAGGTGGCAACGCAATTTTCCAGCAAGGGGCGCAACTCGAAGAACACCGGGTCCAGATCCATGCGACCGGCTTCGATGCGGGAGAAGTCGAGAATATCGTTGATCACATCCAGCAGGTGACCGGTGGATTCCAGGGCGGCCCGGGTATATTCGGTCTGCTCTTCACTTTGTGGGGTTTCTTCCAGCAGTTGCAGCATCCCCAGCACCCCGTTCATGGGCGTGCGCAGTTCGTGACTCATCATGGCCAGGAAATCGCTTTTCGCCTGACTGGCGGTCTGCGCCTGCCGGTGTGCCAGGCGCAGCTTATCCATGGCCTGCAGCTGATCGCGGTGGGCCCCCTCGAGGCTGCCGGCCAGCTCGTTGATGTTGTCCTGCAGCTCCGCCAGCTCCCCCCGCAGGGCACGCCGTCCACGCACCCGAAAATCGCCATTGCGCAACGTTCCCAGCAGCCCGGACAGGTAACCCAGTGGCGAGGCGATCTGTCGCGCCAGATAGTTGGCAATCCACAGCCCCACCAGAATGGACAGCAGGGCCGGAAACAGGCTGGCGAGGAGAATCTCCTGCTGCCGCGCCAACAGGCGGGCACTGGACATGCCCAGCACCACCTCACCGATGCGCTCAGGACTCTTGATATCGATGAGCACCTCTTTCAATGACGCGCTGTCAGAAACCGGCTGCCGGTAAATCCCGGAATGAAACTCGAGCACATCATCATCGTTGCGAGGCTGGCTGCGCCCCTCGTAAAGCAGCACCTGGCCGTTGGCATCGCGGAACACCACGTATTGCAAATCTGCCTGCTGCATGGCCAGACGCGCCTGGCGCCGCAGGTCATCCGTGTTGCCGGAAAGCACCCCGTACTCGGCTGAGGCGGCAATCTGCTGCGCCAGGAAACTGCCCAGGTCACTCAGATCCCGATCGGCATCTTCGAAACG
>JAZAJX010000052.1:0-3027 GCA_036230225.1 Pseudomonadota bacterium
CAGGAGCGCGTTGTTGAGTTCGAAGGACGGGTTTTCCGTGGTGGCACCGATAAAGGTGATGGTGCCCTCCTCCACATGCGGCAAAAAGGCATCCTGCTGCGCCTTGTTGAAGCGATGCACCTCGTCAACGAAGAGCACCGTTCGCCGCCCCTGCCCAAGGCGGACCTGGGCCTGCTCGACGGCAGCACGAATATCTTTCACACCGGAAAGGACCGCCGACAGGGTAATGAAGGCGGCATCGACCGCCTGTGCCAATATCAACGCCAGGGTAGTCTTGCCGGTCCCCGGGGGGCCCCAGAGAATCATGGAATGCAGCTGTCCCCGCTCCAGAGCCTGTCGCAGGGGTTTGCCCTCGCCGACCAGATGCTGTTGCCCCACATACTCATCCAGGGAGTTGGGGCGCAGGCGTGCCGCCAGGGGCTGGGCCTGCTGGGCGGCATCGGTGGCGAACAGATCATTCATTGCTGTTGCTGAATAACGTCTGTGCCTTCCGGCGGCACGAAATGGAACAATGAGGCATCAACCCCCCCGTTCACGGCCAGGTCACGGAAATCGATCACCGTCTGCTGGCCAAGGGCATCCTGGAGGCGCATTGAGCTGGGTTTCTCACCCTGGAAAGTCACATCCAGCTGATCAAACAGGGGATCATCGCCCTTGGGAGTAAGGCGATAGGTAACGGTTACGCCTTCCCGACTACGTTCGGAAATATCGAAAGCCGCCGCCACGTCCGCGGGTTTCCCTCCAAACAGCAGAGCCGGCGTCTGTCCGAGATTCTGGCTTAACGGGCGCACGACCACCTGCTCCAGATCCTTGTCATAGACCCAGACCGTCTGCCCATCAGAGACTGCCAGTTGTTCGAAAGGCATTTCCGTGGACCAGTAAAAGCGGTTACCCCGCGCTACCTGGAAATCCCCTTCTGCTTCCTGCATGTGGGTGCCGCCCTGATCCAGCACCATCTGTTCGAATCGGCCCTTCATGGATTCCAGCTTCTGCAGCCGCCCCAGCAGCTCCTCCGTGGGAGCGGCCCACAGCAGCGAGGGCATGATCAGTAAAACCGTTACCAGCTTGCGCATCTGTTCTCCTTGTCGGCCGCGTGCGGCCTATTCCACCGGCGGTGGTGCCAGCACTTCACGCTGGCCATTGTGTCCCGCCTCACTGACAACCCCGGCCATTTCCATGGCTTCCACCAGTCTGGCGGCGCGGTTGTAGCCGATTTTCAGTTTCCGCTGCACGGACGAAATGGAAGCCCGTCGTGACTGGGTCACATAGGCCACCGCCTCGTCGTAAAGCGGGTCGTTTTCGTCATCGCCTCCACCACCGGCACTTTCCATGCCCGGCATGGGCGCATTGAGGTCGCTGCCTCCATCGAGAATCTCTTCCAGATAATTGGGCTCACCGCGCTTGCGCCAGTCGTCACAGACCCGGTGCACCTCCTCATCTGAGACAAAGGCGCCGTGAACACGTTCCGGAACACTTTTGCCTCCCGGCAGGTACAGCATGTCACCGTGGCCCAGCAACTGCTCTGCGCCGCCCTGGTCCAGCACCGTACGGGAATCGATCTTGGAGGACACCTGGAAGCCAATCCGTGACGGCACGTTGGCCTTGATCAAACCGGTGATCACATCCACAGAGGGTCTCTGGGTTGCCAGAATCAGGTGGATACCGGCGGCTCGGGCCTTCTGGGCAATACGGGCAATCAGCTCTTCCACCTTCTTACCGACAATCATCATCATGTCGGCGAATTCGTCGATCACGATCACGATGTAAGGCAGGTGTTCGGCCAGCGGCGCCTCTTCCTCCAGGTTCATGGGGTCATCCGGCTTCCACAGGGGGTCTTTCAGCGGTTCGCCCTTCTTCTTGGCTTCATCCACCTTGCGGTTATAACCGGAAATGTTGCGCACCCCCATGGCGGCCATGAGCCGGTAACGGCGCTCCATCTCCCCGACCCCCCAGCGCAAGGCGCCAGCGGCCTCTTTCATGTCGGTCACCACCGGCGTCAGCAGATGGGGAATGCCGTCGTAGACCGCCAGTTCCAGCATCTTGGGGTCAATGAGGATCAGGCGAACGTCATCCGGATTGGATTTGAACAGCATGGACAGAAGCATGGCGTTCACACCCACGGATTTACCGGAACCGGTGGTGCCCGCGACCAGCAGGTGGGGCATCTTGGCCAGATCCGCCATCACCGGGTTCCCGGCAATATCCTTGCCCAGAGCCATGGTCAGTGGTGAGGGAGACTGATCGAACATTTGGGTGCCAACCACCTCCGTGAAACGGATCATTTCCCGCTGTTCATTGGGGATCTCGATACCCACCGTGGTCTTGCCGGGGATAACCTCCACCACCCGCACACTGATCACCGCCAGGGAGCGGGCCAGATCTTTCGCCAGGTTGGTGATCTTTGACACCTTGATACCGGGCGCCGGCTGGATTTCGAAGCGGGTAATCACCGGCCCGGGCTGCACTGCAACCACTTCGGCCTCGATATTGAAGTCCTTGAGCTTGATTTCCAGCAGGCGGGACATCCCCTCCAGCGCTTCCTCGGAGTAACCGCCCTTGGCCTCTTCGATGGGGTCCAGCAATTCCAGAGGAGGCAACTCGCCGCTGACTTCGGTGGTAAACAGCTTTTGCTGCTTTTCCTTGTGAACCCGCTCGCTTTTCTCGACGGGCTTGGCAGGTTTGGCAATCTTCGGCGGTGTACGGCTTTCCGCTTTCTTCTTGGCCTCGCTGATCACCTTGGCGCGTTTTTCATGGGCCTCTTTCTTCTGTTTTGCCTCGTCACGCTTCTTGCGTCGGGCCTCCCACCAGGCCGGAATCTTTTCAAACGCAGCCAACACCATGGCACCCAGCCCCTCGGCCAGACCAATCCAGGACAGATCCGTGAAAATCGTCACCCCGATGAGAAACAGGGCGACCATGATCAGAGTGCCACCCAGCGGGTTGAATCCGCCCAGCGCCGCGCCGCCCACCTCGTGACCCAGGATGCCTCCCGCGCCTTCCGGCAGGGCCTCCCCCACCGTGAAATGC
>JAZAJX010000053.1:0-59569 GCA_036230225.1 Pseudomonadota bacterium
CTACACGGACGTCAGACACAAAAAAGGGCGACCTTCGGGTCGCCCTTTTTTATGGTCAACACTCCGTCACCCGAAACACCCTTTGTAGGAGCGCCGCGTGAGGCGCGAACCTCGCGAAGCGAGACAATTCCCGAAGGGGATCAGGCACAGCCTCTCTCCAGATATTTCCGTCCATGACGATATTGGTTGTCACCTCCCTGGACGAGGTTCGCGCCTCAAGCCGCGCTCCTACAGCGAATTTAAAAAAGCGGATTGCTTTTTTGACACAAAAAAAAGCGGCCCCCTTTCGGGGGCCGCCTCTTCAAGACTTACCTTGAACAGATCGGAACTTAGTTGTTCTCGAACTGGTTCATGGTGTTGTCTTTACCGCCGGCTTTCAGCGCAGCTTCACCGGAGAAGTACTCTTTGTGGTCATCACCGATGTTGGAACCGGCCATGTCCTGGTGCTTCACGGTAGCGATACCGCGACGGATTTCCTGACGCTGAACACCAGCGGCGTAGGCCAGCATGCCTTCTTCGCCGAAGTAGCCTTCTACCAGCTGGTCGGTGGACAGAGCAGCGGTGTGGTAGGTGGGCAGAGTGATCAGGTGGTGGAATACACCGGCTTCGCGGGACGCCTTGGCCTGGAACTCTTTGGCCCACTGGTCAGCTTCTTCAGCCAGTTCGCTGTCGTCGTACTTGGCGCTCATCAGAGAGGCGCGGTCGTAGGCGGACAGGTCCTTGCCTTCCTTCTCCCAGGCATCGAATACCTGCTGACGGAAGTTCAGGGTCCAGTTGAAGGACGGGCTGTTGTTGTAAACCAGCTTGGCGTTCGGCTCTTGTTCCTTGATGCGATCCACCATCAGTTTGATGTGCTCGACATTCGGGGTCGGAGTCTCGATCCACAGCAGGTCAGCGCCGTTCTGCAGGCTGGTGACACAGTCCAGAACAACACGGTCGATGTTGCTGTCCTTGCGGAACTGGAACAGGCCGGAAGCCAGACGGGTCGGCTTGAGCAGCTTGCCGTTGGACTTGATCACAACGTCGCCGTTGTTGATTTCGTCGGCAGACTCGATGTACTCACCTTCCAGGAAGGAGTTGTACTGGTCGCCCAGGTCGCCCGGCTCGTTGGTTACAGCGATCTGCTTGGTCAGGCCAGCACCTTCGGAGTCGGTACGGGCAACGATCACACCATCGTCCACACCCAGCTCGAGGAAGGCGTAACGTACGGCGTTGATCTTGGCCAGGAAGTCGGCGTGAGGAACGGTCACTTTACCGTCCTGGTGGCCACACTGCTTCTCGTCGGAAACCTGGTTCTCGATCTGGATGCAGCAGGCACCCGCTTCGATCATCTGCTTGGCCATCAGGTAGGTGGCTTCCGGGTTACCGAAACCAGCATCGATGTCGGCAATGATCGGCACAACGTGAGTTTCGAAGTTGTCGATCTTGTCGATGATTTCAGCCTGCTTGGCAGCGTCGCCAGCATCTTTGGCGTCGTCCAGAGCACGGTACAGGTGGTTCAGTTCCCAAGCATCAGCCTGCTTCAGGAAGGTGTACAGCTCACGGATCAGGTCTGCAACGGCAGTCTTCTCGTGCATGGACTGGTCGGGCAGCGGACCGAACTCGGAGCGCAGAGCAGCAACCATCCAGCCAGACAGGTAGAGGTACTTGCGCTTGGTGCCACCGAAGTACTTCTTGATGGAGATCATCTTCTGCTGGCCGATGAAACCGTGCCAGCAACCCAGGGACTGGGTGTACTTGCTGTTGTCAGCATCGTAGGCCGCCATGTCTTCACGCATGATCTTGGCGTTGTACTTGGCGATGTCCAGATGCGTGTTGAAACGGTTTTGCAGACGCATGCGGACCGCAGATTCCGGATTGATGTCTTTCCAGGTGCTGTTGGCACCAATCACGGAGCTCAGTGCTTCGATGTCTTTGGTGTATGACATGGTGAACCTCTGATTAACAAATTGGTTTATCGATACCGGGAGGGGCAACCCTGCTCATGTCAGACGCATGCCGGTCTACCGATGCGGCGCATTCTAGAGCCAGTCGACCCATAAACATAATCAATATGGTCTATATTCGGTATTTTTTTGGTGAATATAGGTGCAATGTCGTAGCGGCAGGCCCTGTTTACTGCTCGGCGTTTTCTTCGCTTGTCAGAGCCTGCCGGGATTGTCAGGGTGACAACCATGCGTGACAACCCCGTTTCACACTGCCATTCATGACTGTCACAGCCCCGAGCATTTACCGCATCGCCCGGCGATTTACACCTTGCACACAGTGACCCGAACGCGGCTTTGCTACTATGATCTTTCCTGCACATCTGGCATGGAGAGTGCATTACCCATTACAGGTAGCGGTTGTGTTCAGGGAAATAAAAATGATGAAGGGGAATCTATGAAAGCGCTTAGTCCGGTGGATCAACTGTTTCTGTGGCTGGAAAAACGTCAGCAGCCCATGCATGTGGCGGGCCTGCAACTGTTTTCCTTCCCGGAAGACGCCGGTCCCAAATATGTCAGCGAACTGGCCCAGCAGATGCGCGACTACTGCTGCCCGGTGGCGCCTTTCAACCAGCGCCTGACCCGCCGGCTTGGCCAGTATTACTGGACCGAGGACAAGCACTTCGATATCGACCACCACTTTCGTCACGAGGCATTGCCCAAGCCGGGGCGCATTCGTGAGCTGCTGTCCCTGGTCTCCGCCGAACACTCCAATCTGCTCGACCGCGAACGGCCCCTGTGGGAAGCCCACCTGATCGAGGGTATCCGTGGCCGCCAGTTTGCTCTGTATACGAAGATTCACCATTCCGTGGTGGATGGCATCTCTGCCATGCGCATGGGCATGCGCGCCCTCTCGACCGATCCGAATGAGCGAGAACTGCCACCGGTGTGGGCCTACCAGCCGAAAAAGCGCAGCCGTTCCCTGCCCAGCAACCCGGTGGATGTGGCCTCCAGCCTGGCGCGCCTGGGTGCCGGTATCAGCAAGCAGGCCGCCACCGTGCCGGGGCTGGCCCGGGAAATCTACAAGGTCAGCCAGAAGGCCAAGAAAGATGAGAACTACGTGTCCATCTTCCAGGCCCCGGACACCATGCTCAACCAGACCATTACCGGCTCACGGCGTTTTGCCGCCCAGAGCTACTCCCTGTCGCGCCTGAAAGTGATCGCCAAGGCCTTCAACTGCACCATCAATACCGTGGTGCTGGCCATGTGCGGCCACGCACTGCGCGAATACATGATCAGCCAGAATGCCCTGCCGGATGAGCCACTGATTGCCATGGTGCCCATGAGCCTGCGCCAGGACGACAGCGCCGGCGGTAACCAGATCGGCATGATCCTGGCCAACCTGGGGACCCATATCTGCGACCCGGCCAATCGCCTGCAAGTGGTGAACAATTCCGTGCAGGAGGCCAAGGAGCGCTTCTCCCAGATGAGTCCGGAGGAGATTCTCAACTTCACCGCCCTGACCATGGCGCCCACCGGCCTCAATCTGCTCACCGGACTGGCACCGAAATGGCGGGCCTTCAACGTGGTCATCTCCAACGTACCCGGCCCCAGAGAGCCGCTTTACTGGAACGGCGCCAAACTCAAAGGCATGTACCCGGTCTCCATCGTACTGGACCGCATCGCCCTGAATATCACCCTGACCAGCTACCAGGATCAGCTCGAGTTCGGCCTGATTGCCTGTCGACGCACCCTGCCCTCCATGCAGCGGCTTTTGGACTATCTGGAACAGTCCATCCGCGAGCTGGAGATTGCGGCGGGGATTAAATAGAGTTGAAAGTTGCAAGTTAAAAGTTTCAACGCGGGAGACATATGACCAGCCAGAAAGGGCTTATTCCGCGACGGAACTCCAGTGGTTCGCGGGCACGGCCAGTCAGAACATGACGGCCATGCCCGCGCCTTGCAACTTGAAACTTTCAACTTGAAACTCTCCTGCCCATGCCGACCGAACTGAATCGCATCCTTCGTGGCGAACTGACCTGCTGGGACGTTCGCCACCGTAACCAGACCCTGGTGATCACCGAACAGGGTGCCCAGGTGCTGTCGTACCAACGGGACGGCGAGCCCCCGCTGATCTGGTTGAGTGAAGACGCCGCCTATCACAACGGTCAGGGCGTGCGTGGTGGAGTGCCGGTGTGCTGGCCCTGGTTCGGTGGTCTGGATTTCAACCCCATCGAGATCCGCCAACAATATACGCTGGCACAGCCACCGGCCCACGGACTGGTCCGCCAGCAACCCTGGAGCCTGACGCATTCCGAGCAGGATGATGAACAGATCACCCTCACGTTTGCCCTGTCTCCCCATGCCGACCAGCAATCCCTACCCACCGTGACACCCACTCTGACCGTGCGGCTGGACGACGGCCTGAGCCTGTCTCTGCACAACCATAACCACGGCGATGAACCGGTATGGATCAGCCAGGCCCTACACAGTTACTTTGCTGTCTCTGACTGTCGGCAGGTTGAGATTCATGGTCTGGACAGCTGTCCCTATGTGGATGCGCTGGATAACTGGCAGCGCCACCGGCAGGAAGGCCCGTTGACGTTCCACGGGGAAACTGACCGCCTCTATCTGCAACTGCCCGACATTCTGCATATCGATGACCCCGCCTGGCAGCGCCGGCTGACCCTGTCGGCCTGCGGCAGTCGCTCCGCGGTGGTATGGAATCCCTGGATCGATAAAAGTCGACGGCTGAGTCAATTCGCTGCCGATGCCTGGCAGCAGATGCTCTGTATTGAAACCGCCCGGGTGCTCGACAATGCCCTGTTACTGGGCCCTGACGAGCATCACGAGATGTCCGTTCGCTTTGTGACAAGCCCGTTATAACGGTCGGTTAAAGCGCCTATAAAAAGAGGTGGTGCTCTCCAAAAAAGGGGAGTAGAGTCAGAGGTGGCTGCGAATTATGGCCGAGGAATGTTTTGGTAGTTGTCTTCCCTGCGTGAAGCTGAAGTTGTCTCCGAACACCCCCCATCATGGTTTGCAAGCAACACCCTAAGTAATAGTTTTTTGAGGTATAGATTCACATGGCTACTGGTACTGTGAAGTGGTTCAACGAGTCCAAGGGTTTTGGTTTCATTTCCCAGGACGATGGTGGTGCGGACGTATTCGTTCATTTCAGCGCAATCAACGGTTCAGGCTTCAAAACCCTGGCCGAGGGTCAGAAGGTTTCCTTCGAGATCCAGCAGGGCCCCAAAGGTCCTCAGGCTGCTAACGTCGTTGCTGAGTAAGCAATCACGCTGGTACGAAAAAGCCCGCTTCGCGCGGGCTTTTTTTATGTCTGGCGAAAGCAGATGAAAGTTTAACGTTGAAACGCGGGGTGGTCAGTCAGGTTCGGCAATGCTGTGCCCGCGATTAATGGTAATGGTGCGCGGGCACGGCCTTTCAACGCTCGAGCCCCCGTTCCGCGCGTTTCAACTTTAAACTTTGAACTTTCAATTCGACTCTCAGGGCTGGTAGAGCGGCTGGTCGAGGAGTCGTTTGCGTTGGCGCCAGTCCGGCATGCGCGCATCCATCAGCGCGTGGAAACCGGGGCCGTGATCCATGTGTTGCAGGTGACAGAGTTCATGCATCACCACGTAATCCAGGGCTGCGGGTGGGTAATGCAACAGGGCCAGGTTCAGGTTGATATAGCCCCGGGCGGACAATGAGCCCCAGCGGGTACGCATCGTCTTGATTCGCATGATGGGTTGGCGGAAACCCTGCTGCTCAAACCAGTCGAACTGGCGTTGAATGCTATCTGCAAAAATCGCTTTTGCCTGTCGCCGCATCCAGCCTTCCACTGCCGAGCGAACCACCGCTTCTTCCTCCGGCCGCGCCACCTGAATCGACAAATAGGCACCACTGATCGCTACCCGGGTTCGTCCTTCACACACATCCATCCGCAACGGCTCGCCGCGCCAGGTCAGCACCTCTCCATCCTGCCAACGCTGACGAGGCCGGCTGGCCTGACGGTGTTGCTGTTCGGCAATCCACTGGCGGCGACTGTCCACAAAGGCCTGTACCATGCGCAACGGTGCCCGCTGCGGCGCCCGCACCTGCACGCGACCATCTTCCAGGACACGCAGTTCCAGGCTACGGCGTTTGCTGCGGATCAGTTCGTAATCAGTCATGGAAGTCACAAGTTTCAAGTTACAAGTTTCAAGGCGCGGTCCAGGCATTCGGGCCGGAGATGCCGTGCTCGCAAGCCCAGCATGCTGGAGCGCGGCCAGGGTCTTTGCAAGTTGGCAATAACCTGAACCGCGTTGCAACTTGAAACTTGTCTCTTGCAACTCAGGTGTTTTGCATCTCTTTGTCCAGCTGCTGCTTCACCGCATCCGCGGGCGACGCATAGGGCGCCAGCCACTGGTATAACACCGGGATGATGAAAAGTGTCAGCACGGTGGCGAACAGCAACCCCCCGAGTATCACCACACCGATGGTGAAGCGACTTTCCGCTCCGGCGCCGGTGGCCAGCACCAGGGGAATGGCGCCGAAGATGGTGGAGACACCGGTCATCAGTACCGGGCGGAAACGCACGATGGCGCCCTGGTAGACGGCCTCTTTCACCGCCAGGCCCTGATCGCGTAACTGGTTGGCGAACTCCACAATCAGGATGCCGTTCTTGGCCATCAGTCCCAGCAACATGATCATGCCGATCTGACTGTAGATATTCAGACTGTCCCCGGTCACCTTCATGGCCAGGATCGCTCCGGCCAGGGCCAGCGGCACGGTGAGCATGATGATCAGCGGGTGGATCCAGCTTTCGAACTGGGCTGCCAGCACCAGAAACACAATGACCAACGCCAGGGCAAAAGTGATCAGGATGGCGGAGGCCGATTCCTGCAATTCCTCGGCCATGCCCTTGTAACCGATACGCGCCTCCAGAGGCAGCCGTTCACGGGCCTGCGTCTCCACATACTCCATGGCGGACGCCAGGTCATAACCCTCTGCCAGGTTGGCCGACAGGGTGATCGCGGGCAGCCGGTCCACCCGTCGCAGCTCCGGCGCATCGCCGGTGGTGGTCAACGTCACCACGCTGGAGAACGGCACCAGTTCGCCGTTGCCCGCACGCAGGTAAATCGGCAGCACATCGTCAGGGCTCTGGCTGTTGGCCTTCTCCGCTTCCAGCAGCACATCGTACTCACGCCCCCGATCCACATAGGTGGAGGCCGTCAGGGTGGCGAACATGGCCTGCAGGGTCTGCCCCACGTCGGTGGCGGTGATACCCAGATCCGCCGCCCGCTCACGATCCAGCTGCACATCCAGCTGCGGCTGGGTCTGTTCGAAATCCGTGTCGATGCTGGTCAGGCCGGGGTTCTCCTCCATGGCCGCCATGAGGGTTTCACTCCAGGCCAGTACCTGACCGTAATCCGGTCCGGCTACCACCACCTCCAGGGCTTGATTGAAAGCGCTCTGCCCGAGCCCCGGCGGGTTCACGGCAAAGGCGCGCAAGCCCGCCACCTGGGAGAGCTTGCCGCGGACGTCGTTGACGATCTCCTGCTGGGAGCGGTCGCGCTCCCCCCAGTCCTTGAGCCGGACAATGCTGAAAGCCCGCTCGGTGACACCCCGGAAGCCCACAATGGACAAGGCCCGTTCGGCTTCTCCGCTTTCCACCAACGGCGCCATGATCGCTTCCACATTCTTCACATGGTGCAGGCTGTATTCGGCGGTGGCGCCCTGGGGCGCGGAGGCCGGGATGATGAAGACGCCACGATCTTCTGTGGGCGCCAGTTCCTGAGGCAGGCCACGGAAGATCAGCAGCGCTACCGCACACAGCACCACACACCCCACCACCAGCGGCCAGGGACGGGCCAGTGCGGCGGACAGGCTACGCGCATAGCCGTGGTTTAGCCGTGCCAGCACCCGTTCAAAGCCGTTACCCTCCCCTTGCCTCTCCTTGACGCTGTGACGGTGCAGCCAGCGGGAACAGAGCATGGGGGCCAGACTCAATGCCACGATGCTGGAAATGATGACCGCGGAGGCCAGGGTGAAACCGAACTCGCCAAACAGCCGACCCACATCCCCGCCCATGAAGGAAATGGGGACAAACACTGCCACCAGTGTCAGGGTGGTGGCGACCACAGCAAAGGCGACCTGACGTGCCCCCTGGTAGGCCGCCACCAGACGGGTTTCCCCCTCATCAATGCGGCGCTGAATGTTTTCCAGCATGACGATGGCATCGTCCACCACCAGACCGATGGCCAGGATCAGCGCCAGCAAGGTGAGCACATTGATGGAAAAATCCATGATGCCGAAACCGATAAAGGCACCAATCACTGAGACCGGAATGGTCACCGCCGGACTCAGGGTGGCGCGCAGGTTGCCCAGAAAGGCAAAGATCACCGCGATCACCAGGGCCACGGAAATGCCCAGCGTCACCAGTACTTCCTTGATGGAGGCACGGATAAAGAGGGACTCGTCGTAGTTCACATCCAGGCTGATATCCGCCGGCAGGCTCTCGCGCACCGCCTCGATCTCGGCGCGCACGTTATCCGATACCGCCACCGTATTGGCCTTGGACTGGCGGATAATGCCCAGGCCAATGGCGGTTTCACCGTTGGCCCGCAGGACGGTGTCGTCACTTTCCACCCCCAGCTCCACCCGGGCCACGTCCCCCACCCGCAACAGGTAATCCCCCTGTCGGCGAACCACCAGGTTCTCGAATTCCTGCACCGAAGACAGGCGATTGTCGGCCCGCACGGTAAAGGCACGGGACTGGGATTCCAGCCGCCCGGCGGGCAGTTCCACATTGTTGCTGCGCAGGGCCTGTTCGATATCGGTGACCGTCACCTGATTGGCCGCCATGCGCTGGCGGTCCAGCCACACCCGCATGGCGTAGCGACGCTCCCCACCAATGAAGACTTCCGACACCCCATCCAGCACCGCGAAACGGTCCACCAGGGAACGCTCGGCAAAATCGGTCAGTTCCTGGGGCGCCAGGCTGGGACTGGTCAGCGTGACCCAGATGATGGGGCGGGCATCCGCGTCGGATTTGGCAATCACCGGCGTCTCCGCCTCTTCCGGCAGCCGGTTGAGCACCCGCGACACGGCATCGCGCAAATCGTTGGCGGCCACATCCACATCCCGGTCCAGATTGAACTCCACGCTGGTACGGGCCGACCCCAGGCGACTGCGGGATTCGATCTTGCGCACCCCTTCCACCCCGGCCACGGCCCCTTCGATCACCTGGATAATCTGGGTATCGATGACTTCCGGCGCGGCACCGGCATAGTCCACCGAAATGGAGACTTCCGGCGGATCGATATCCGGGTATTCACGCACCGGCAGCTTCAGCAGGGCACTGATGCCGAACACCACGATCAGCAAGCTGATCACGGTGGCGAAAACCGGTCGCTTGATGGAGATATCAGACAGGATCATGCAGCGGCCTCGCTGTCCGCCTGCTCCGCGTCCGGCACGGCAGGCTCCAGCAGGGCCCGCTGACCCGGCAGCAGGGCCTCCGGATTATCCAGCACCTGCACTGCCTGGCCGCTGCCCAGCCGGGAATGGCCGTTGACCACCACGTCCGGCTTGCCGGTCAGGCCACTGGTGATTTCCACCCAGCCATCGCGACGGCCACCCAGGGTAACCGGGTGACGCTCGGCGGTGTTATCGGCAGTGACGGTGAACACATAGCTCTGCGCCCCCTGAGTAATAATCGACTGCTCGGGCACCAGCAGCGCATCGCGCTCAGCCAGTTGCACCGACACGCGCAGAAACTGGCCGGGACGAATCCGGTCCTGGGGATTTTCCAGCCGGGCCCGGGCCGTCAGGCTGCGACTCGCCGTGCTCACCCGGGAATCCAGGTCGGTGATAGTGCCTTCGAAGACCAGATCCGGAAACGCTTCATTGCGGGCCTGCACTGGCAGGCCGGAAACCAGTCGTGCCAGATAGCGTTCCGGCACCTGAAAATCCACGTCGATGTAGCCCAGGTTATCCAGGGTGGTGATGGCATCGCCGGTTTGCAGGTAACTGCCTGCATCCACCTGACGCAACCCCACCACCCCGGCAAACGGCGCCCGGATCGTGTGGTCGTTGAGGTTGGCGCGGGCCGCATCGCGACTGGCCCTGGCACCATCCAGGGTGGTACGGAAGGTATCCACCTCGGACTGGGAGATGGCCCGGCTCTTCACCAGTTTCTGGCCGCGCTGGTAATCGTTCAGGGCTCGCTGGTATTCGGCCTCACTGCGCGCCAGTTCCGCGCTGGCATTGCGATCGTCCAGGGTGACCAGCACCGCGCCCTGATCCACGTTCTGCCCCTGGCGGAAGTGGATCTGCGCCACCCGACCCGGCACCTCGGTGAGAATCGTCACCGCCTGGGCAGCCCGGGCAGTTCCCACCGCTTCCACCCGATCGAACAGGGAGCGTTCAATGCTCGGTGCCAGGTTCACCACCGTGGGCGGACGCTGCCCCATGGGGGCGTCAGACGGTGCCAGGGCCCACCACAGGCCGATAGCCACCAGTCCCGCCAGTACCAGGGCGGCGATAATCCGCTTCATGGACGTCTCCAAATATGATTCGCAACAAGCCGTAAAAAGAGTCTAGCGTCCAATTATGCAAGCAATTTGTAGGGGACGCGTAAAAGTGACCGGTAATGATGAAGAAAATTCAGTTTTCGCACAGATTCTTGCTCTAGAAGCGGAAAGCCAACGGCTCTTTCTCCCCAGAGACACAGAGCCCCCGTTCTTTTGGTTCATCGCAAATGGGCAGAACCGGCTTTCCCACGCTTGCCGACGGGCTGGCACTGCCGCCAGTTTTCACTGGACTCCACGATACGTTTTCTTTTCTTGGTGAGCACTGTGCGTTCTGTGGTGAAAAGGCTTTTGATCATGGCCTGCCTTGTGACAATAAAAAGCCCGCCGGGTGGCGGGCTTTTCGGTAGTGTGACACCCGGAAGCATTACACCATTTCGGCGCGCATCTTCTTCTTGTCCAGTTTGCCCACGGAGGTGCGCGGCAGTTCGTCCACGAAGATCACGCGATCGGGGATGCCATAGCGGCTGATGATGCCCTTGTCCGCGTAGTCGGCCATCATCGTCTTGATGCCCTCCTCATCGGCATCTCCCTTTTTGACTACCAGGGCCACCGGGCGCTCGCCCCATTTCTCGTCGGGCACACCGACCACGGCACATTCGCCCACGCCAGGGTGCTGCAGGATCATGCCTTCCAGATCGATGGAGGACACCCACTCGCCACCGGTCTTGATCACGTCCTTGATGCGGTCGACGATTTTCAGCCAGCCGTCTTCGCTCATCACCGCCACGTCACCGGTGTGCAGCCAGCCACCGGCCCACAGCTCCTCGGACTTTTCCGTGTCGTGCAGGTAACCCTGGGTCAGCCACGGGGCACGGACCACCACTTCGCCCTGGCTCTTGCCATCGTGGGGGACGTCGTTCATTTCCGCATCGACGATGCGCAACTGCACCATGGCCACCGGCCGGCCGGTACGGGTGCGGTAATCCGCCTGGGTTTCCAGGTCAGCGTTTTCCAGTTCCGGGGTCAGTTGCGCCAGGGTCAGCAGCGGGCAGGTTTCGCTCATCCCGTAACCGGTATAGATGTCGATGCCGCGCTCCAGGGCGCCCATGGCCAGGGCCTTGGGCAGGGCCGAGCCACCAATGATCACCTTCCAGCCGGACAGGTCGATGCTCTTGGCCGCTTCCGCCTGCAATAGCATCTGGATGATGGTCGGCACGCAGTGAGAGAAGGTGACCTTCTTGGTGACCAGCAGCTTGAGCAAGGTGGCCGGCTCATAACGGCCCGGGTACACCTGCTTGACCCCCATCAAGGTGGCCATGAAAGGAATCCCCCAGGCATGCACGTGGAACTTGGGGGTAATCGGCATGTAGACATCGTATTCATTGAAGCGACCCTGACCGATCCCGGACATGGTGTTACGACCGGCAAAGGTATGCAGCACCAGCTGACGATGGGAAAAATACACGCCCTTGGGAAGACCGGTGGTACCGGTGGTGTAAAAGGTGGTAGCGCGGGTGTTTTCATCCAGCTCGGGGAAATCATAACGGGCGGGCGCCTTGGCCAGCAGATCCTCGTACTCACCGGCGATGGGCAGCACATCACTGCTTTTCACCCCCTCATCGTCGAGCAGGATATAGGTCTTCACCGGCTCGATGCGGTCCTTGACCGCGTCCAGCAGCGGCAGGAATTCGCTGTTCACCAGGATGGCATCGTCCTGGGCGTGGTTGATGGTGTAGAGAATCTGTTCCGGGCTCAGACGCACATTCACGGTGTGCAGGACTGCCCCCATCATGGGAATGGCAAAGAACGCTTCCAGGTAACGGTTGGTGTCCCAGTCCATGACCGCGACGGTATCGCCGGGTTTGATCCCCTGGGCTGCCAGCGCACCGGCCAGGCGGTGTACCCGCTCTTCAAATTCCCGGTAGGTAAAGTCCCGGTCACCGTAGGTGATAGTCTGCTGCGGCGCCTTGCGGACACCCGCTTCCAGAATGCGGTTGATCACCAGCGGCGGCTCCACGGCGGAGGGGGTACGCTGGATGGTGAGATTACTGCTCATAGTTGCTCCGTTACCTTGTTATTCTGCCGATATGGGCGGGGCCGAAGGTGCCCATACCTGTAGGTATGTAAGGCGCTCCAGACTGACACAACCCGCCGCATGGGTCACCCGTTTTGCGGTGCCAAGGGTTACAAAATACTACCCGGTGTAGACGGCGTGTCTAGTAGGCGTTTCGGGAAACGGGTCGCCAGGAAAAAAATGCCGCTATCGTGACGCTCTACGCCCCCAGCGACGCTGCTCCCCTCGCCCACCGGTTCACGGGTGCGTCAGCGTCGCCGGGTCAAGCAAGGTTTCCAGCTCGGCCCGGGAGAGGCCGGACTGCTCCTCGGCCACGTCGATCACCGGCCGGCCGCTGGCAAAGGCCTCCTTGGCAATCCTGGCGGCCTTCTCGTAGCCGATCACCGGGTTCAGGGCGGTAACCAGGATCGGATTCTTCCCGACCCCTTCTGCCAGACGCGCATCATTGAAGGTCATCGCTGCAATGGCGCGGTCAGCCAGGTTTCGGCAACTGTTGGCCAACCACCCGGTCATATCCAGCAAGTTACTGGCCACCAACGGCAGCATCACATTGAGCTGGAAATTGCCGCTCTGGGCGGCCACCGCATTGGCCTGATCCAGGCCCATGACCTGGGCCGCCACCATGGTCACCGATTCGCAGATCACCGGATTGACCTTGCCCGGCATGATCGACGACCCCGGCTGGGTGGCAGGCAGCTGCAGCTCACCCAGGCCATGAATGGGGCCAGAGTTCATCCAGCGCAGATCATTGCTGATTTTCATCAGCACTACAGCCAGGCCGCGCAGGGCCGCGGACAGGTTCAGCGGTGCATCCAGGGCGCTTTGTGCCACAAAGGGATGCGGCAAGGGGGTGAAAGCCAGCCCGGTTTCTTCCGCCAGCTGCGCTGCGAACGCCGCGGCGAAATCCGGGTGCGCATTGACCCCGCTCCCCACCGCCGTTCCCCCCTGGGGAATGGCCAGCAGTTCATCCCGGGCCCGGGCCAGCCGGCTGCTGGCATCCTGCAATTGCAGCACCCAGGTCTGCAGTTCCTGCTCCACAGTCACCGGCATGGCATCCATCAAGTGGGTACGCCCGGTCTTCACCCGTTGTCGGCTTTCCCGGGCCCGCAATCCGAGGGTGGCGATCAGATGCTCCAGCCCGGGTAATAACTGCTCGGTGACGGCCAGCACCGAGGACACATGGATGGCGGTGGGAATGGTGTCGTTACTGCTCTGGCCCAGATTCACATCATCATTGGGATGGATCGTTATCCCCGCCTCGTCACAGAGGTGGGCAATGACCTCGTTCACATTCATGTTGGTACTGGTACCGGACCCGGTCTGGAAGATGTCCACTGGAAACTGATCCAGATGATGGCCCGCCAGCAGGTCGTTGCAGGCACCTACGATCGCCGCCTGCTTGTCGGCCGGCAGTTGCGCAAGACGCAGGTTGGCTTCCGCCGCACAACGCTTGATGCGCACCACTGCCAGAATGAAACGCTCAGGCAAGGGGCGGCCGCTGATGGGAAAGTTATCCACGGCGCGCTGGGTCTGGGCCCCCCAGCGCGCCGTCCGGGGCACCTGCACCTCGCCCAGGGAATCCGTTTCGGTACGGGTATCGTGGCCACTCATGATTGCCTCCCGGTCATGACTTTGCCTCATCATGGCACGGGAAAAAGACCAGATCACCCACCCGGTCTTCACCACATCATGGCGTTTTTTCATGGACACTATCGGGATGCACTCTCACCCTGATCCTCGCCCCGTCGACCCGAGCCTGTTCGCCGACTTGCCGGCACTCCCCGGCATCTACCGATTCTTTGGCGAACAGGATGAACTGCTTTATGTGGGAAAAAGCATCAATCTGCGACAACGGGTCAAAAGCCATTTCTCCGCGCGACACCGGGACAGGAAGGAAGGGCGACTGTGTCACCTGACCCATCGCATCGAACACCAGATCACCGCCGGGGAACTGGGCGCGCTACTGCTGGAGAACCGGGAGATCAAACAGCGCCAGCCGATTTTCAACCGTCGTCAGCGTCGCTACCGTCAGCTGCATACCTGGCGGCTGCAAACCGATTCGCGCGGATTTTTGGTGCCGGTCCTGTATCGCCCCCTGGTGAAGGACCAGGGCTGGCAGCATGACAGCTATGGGCTATTCCGCAGCCCCCGCCAGGCAAGGAACCTGCTCGACAGCAAGGTCCGTGATGCGGGACTGTGTCCCCGGATTTGTGGACTGGAAAGCCCAGGCCCCGGCGCCTGCTTTGCCCACCAGCTGGGTCGCTGTCGAGGCGCCTGCTGTGGCCAGGAAAGCCAGGCGGACCATAACCGGCGACTGCGGACCACACTGGAGGATCAGCACATCCAGGCCTGGCCCTATCCGGGCGTGCTGGTGATTCGTGAATGCGGTGAACACCACACCGATTATCACCTTATTGATCAGTGGTGCCATCTCACCACCCGGCAAACCCCTCCGACACCGCTGACGATCAAGCCGGACTCTCTGGCCAGTTTTGACCTGGATAGTTACCGCATGCTGATCCGCTTTCTGGATCAGGGCATCGACCATTACGTGCTGTCCACCTAGCAGCCTGTCAGGACGCCCTGGTAATGATGCAGCTGGCAAGCGTGTAAGGGAAAAAGAAAAAGGCCAGCCCGAAGGCTGGCCGAAGGAAAGGCCGCGCAAAGGGGGAGAGCACGACCTTCAAAGGGACGAACCGGAATTAACGGTTAATATCCAGTCCGGAAGCTGCTGCGGTATCGCCCTGAGCGGTACCCTCTTCGAAACCACCCGACGCCTGGGCTTCAACACTGATTTCTGCCCCAAAACCATTTTGCATGCGGCTATTTTCCCTGGCAGCTTCAGCTTGTTCCTGCCCCGTTTCTTCACCTTTTTCTCGAGCGCGATTTGCTGTCTCCAGACCAAAGGCTGCACTTTCCTGTGCTTGTACTGCGGCCTCCTGCGGCAGGGCAATGGCATCGGTCAACGCCTCCGGTTGAGCGTTTACGTCACCAACAACCTCAATCGTGGCTTCCTCTTCAGCATCCACTTCTTCAGCCAGAAGCGGCGCACTGAGAAAAGAGAGCGGCAAGCCCAGTAGAAGCGCGTTAAACAGTTTCATGGAAATCTCCTTTCATGCTGGAAATTATTACCGGGGAACAAGAGGCACTATTACCTTTTTTCCCATTTCAACTGTTAACACGTCTGATCAATAAAACCGGTTCCTTATTTTTTAAATAACATCCCTAATAGAAACCAAGATATTCAATCCCCACATTCCACTCATTTCTATCGTAATCATAGATATCCATGGTGCTTTGATTATCGGTGTGACGATATTCACCAAAGAGTTTCCAGCCCCGGGACAATTCGAAATCTGCTCTTAGAGATCCCACAAACCTCTTGTCAGTACGCTGAATGTTACTCCCCTGTATGACATGCTCATCACGATAGGCACTGTGCTGGTAAGATGCCGAAGCAAGGGCATTCCAACGGCGCGATAATGGCCATCTGAAATCTGACTTCAGCAAATGTCGCACCGGGGAGAAGCTCGCGAAATCCTCACCTGATTCCAGATCTTCCCGGTCATTCATTTCCAATCGATAACCAATTTTGAATTGTTGATTTGAAAACGACTTTGACCAATCAACCTGGGCGCGACCTTGCCAGCCCTGGAGATATTCAAAGCCTTGCGCTGCACGAATCCTTGCCAGCGTGCCGCTGACTCTCAGAGATTGCTGATTCGTCAAATTCCGGGTTGCGAGTGTTTCAACACGGGCCACATCAAGATAGCGGTCCCCCTGCAAAGTCTGCGTTGAAACATTAATAGCGTTATCCCAACGCCAACGCCCCCACTGATGCTCCCTGTGGATCCCAGCTTCCGTCAGAGTGGTATCGAATTCATGGATATCATCGAAGCGTCGACCATAAAACAAGGCCTCCAGGCTCCAGTGCTGATTCAGATAATAACGTCCTGTGACAAACCCGGTTATCTGATTATCTGAACTGCCTTCCCCTTCCTGGTCAGGCAATAGAGTCACATTGTCATCACGCCCGCCATAAATCGTGGCGTACACATAGTGCGCAGGGTGTGCACTTGGCAGTTGCCCCAATGCTTTCGATGCCAGGGTGTTGACCTTACTTTTCTTCGAGGAAAGCGCTTTTCGGAAATGGCTTCTGGCTTTCTCTGTGTCACCCTGTTTTTCTGCAATCAGACCCAGATTGTAATAAGCGATTTTTTCCCACTTGGGGTTACCCGTCAGTTTTTTGAATTCCAAACCCGCCTTTTCGAAGTCTTTTAGCCGGTAATAGGTGACACCGAGGTTATAGCTCAGACTGGGGCTATCCATACCAGACTGTCTGGCTTCCTCAAAAGCCAATTTGGCTCGTGTAAAGTCTCCGTCTTTAAACGCTTCCACCCCAATCTTGAAGGTGGCTTTCCCAGAATCCGCGCTTGCGTGCAAACTCACAAACGACAAAATAAAGACCAGCATTATTAATGCAAATACCGGCTTCAGCATTTCTTTCCCCTTTTGGTGCTGAAAATACAACACCGAACATCAAATCAAAAAAATGAACGTGCCTTTCCTGGTTATCAATCTTTCACCATCATGGTACTGATGGTGGAGTCGGCAACTCAGGCTGCTCCGGCGATGACTGGGGCAGGTTTTCCTGGACATCAGATGGCAAGGGAATTTCTCCACCAAGATTAATCACGTCACGGACTTCGGAAACCGACTCAGCGGCCTGGTCGAGCCCCCTTTCCCTGGCATCGTTTGCAATGTCGAGCCCACGCTGCCCATTTTCATGAGCTTCAAAGGATGCCGCCTCGGGTAATTCGATACGGTTCATCAGTTGCTCGGGACCACCACTCTCCTCTTCGATAATGTCAATGGTGATTTCAGCCTCTTCCGCCAACACTGGTGTTGCCAGCAAAGAAAAGGCGCTAGCCAAAAAAAACGCCTTGATGTTCATGCTCTTTCCCTCACAGTCGATAGCCCGAAAGGGGCCCTTTTATCCGAGAGTGTCCTGTGAATAGTAATAACTGGTCGTTCGCCCGTTACTGGACTCAATCACCAGCTCTTTCTCTGCCAATACGCCCGCATCAGAATTAATCATCATGACCACTTTCCCACTGCCCGGCATATCTGCTTTCAATGGCAATGCCAGAAGATTCGGACCGGCCTTGAGATCCGTAGTCCAAGTCAACTCATGCCGGTCGGGGTAACCCTCCATCTGCAAATGGGGTGGGATACGTATTGTCACTCTGGCCCCGGGCATATCATTACGGGCATTGACGACGAAGCGGACTTCGCGGGTTTCATACAATGCTACCGTCACCGACGGCCCCACCTCTGGCGACCGGTTTGACGACAACCATTGCATCAAACCGCCACCAAGCAATATTCCCAGCAATAATGAAGCCGCCAACGCAGGGTGATTCAGGTAACGCCAGCCCTTTTTACTGCTTGCGCGCGATTGCTGAGCCCAAAGCTTCTGAAACTGCTTTTCCACATAATTTTCCGGCAACGGGGGAACCGGCATGCCACGGAGAGCCTGTTGTATCTTTTCTGCCTGGATCAGACATTGATGGCAGCGTTGGCACTGGCTGCCATGGTCAGAGAACTCCTGACGCAACCTCAAAGGCAACACGCCATCCAGATACTCATCCAGGTATTGATCAAATTGGTGGCAGTTCATCACTTTCTCCCGTTACTAGGGACACGTTCCAGGAAGGCTTCCGGTTCCCTTTCCAGATAACTTCGCAGACGAGCGCGAGCACGGTGCAAACGTGATTTGATCGTTCCCGGAGCAAGATCAAGAATCTCGGTGAGTTCTGAAACGGTATAGCCTTCAATGTCATGCATGGTAATCAGTGTTTGTTGATCACCGTTCAACGAATTGACAGCGCGACTCAGCAGGCGCCATTGCTCTTCCTGGCCATGCAGATCTTCCGGGGCCCAGTCACGGTTCTCCATCACTGCCTGGTAATCCCTGTCCAGATCATTGAACTCAAGCGGCTCAACCAACTTTAGCCACCGTTTCTCACGTCGCTTGCTATCGATGAATTCCCGATAGAGCACTTTCGCCAGCCAGGGTTTGAGCCGCTCTACGGCCCGCAGCTCCTCCAGGCGGGGATACAGCTTTAGCAGTACGTTCTGGATAAGATCATCTGCATCATGAGAATTGGTGGTAAATCGATAAGCCAGCCTGTAAAGGTCCGGAATAAATGGTCCTACCAGCGATTCAAACTCTCGCTGCTTCATGGGGGGGTCTCTGGCAATCGCATGGGAAACAACACGCACAATAAGGCATAAAGGTTCCCTGTTAACTCCTCATCCACTCTAGTCCCTTGCCTGATATACCGCACCCCTTCTCTTTCCCGGCAAATTGCAGACCGTCTCCCCAAAAAAGAGGGAACCTTTCCGTCACGGCAGTCGTGGAGAAGGGTATACGAATAAAAACCCAGAAAATAGAACCAAAGTACGAATAAAAGCGGTACCAACGTACTTATGACAAAAGAGATGGCCAATGCAATTTTCGATACTGGGCATCAGCAAAATCCAGCGCCGATGCGTCACTGTAGGCGCTGTCCTTGCAGCATTTTGCGCGCAGAACAGCCCGGCCATGGAGCCCATGGAAAACGAGGAGCTGGCAACGATCAACGGTCAGGGGCTGGCAATTGCTCTGGATGATTTTCGTTATTCGACCGCCCCGACCAGTTATCTGGAAGTGGTTGGCCAGTCCCCCAAACAAGATGCCATTGATAATGGCTGGCACCGGGGAGACGCTCGTTACTACGGTCTTCAGATGACTGGCGCCGGCGCTGGCTCTGATTGGCATGGCAATAGCTGTAATGATGATCTCTGCCCTGTCGGGGATGGCCACATCAGTGATTTTGCTCCCGTATACAACCCCTTCGTTATCCGTGTTTTCCAGTACGAAGGGTACGACTATCAGGGAAATCTTCTGCAAGGGGCTGCACGCCCCACCATCCTGGAAACCATGGGTCCCACTGCCAGCAGTGAGTGGCGCTGGAGTTTTTGGGGAGAAATGGAAGTTGCCAAAGGGGCGTCCTGCCCTGATGGGGGTGGCAACACCCGTTACTGTGGTTTGCAAAGTCAAACCATTATCCTGGGAAAGCCAATAACCCGCTCAGGCGATCCATCTATTTTCCGGATGATGCAAACGGCTAATTCGGATGATCCAACTTTCGGCTTTACCTATCAAAGTGCACTCAGTGGTGATTTCCGCTTTTCTGTCAACCAGAGCAGCACCAGCCCGGATACATTGCAGAGCGTTCCCGATTTTTCGGATAACCAGGGTCTGACCTTCCGTAATGTCGATGCCTTTCTGCCATTAGGGCGATTGCACTCACAGGCCATCACCTTCGACAGCGCCGGCACAGACGGCAACTTCACCATATCCCTGACAGCCATCCCCCCCATCGCGCCTGTCTATAACGATTTTTACTGCGATCAGGCAACGGAATGCTCTACCCAGACAGAATCTACTGATTACTTTGGCAATAGCGTGCAAGCCGTAGCTTCCCCCAATCAAGAAACGCATGGCTATGTTCGCTGGGGAGATTTTTCTACTGCTCCCCCCACGACAAGTGCCACAGATAACGGCATTTATTTCACGGATCCTGGCGGCAACGTCACCAATATTGGCGTAGCGCGTCTGGAAGGCATTCTCATCCAGCAAATGACACTTACGACACAGGGGGCCGGGCAATGACACAGCGGATCCTTGTTCCAGTTTTACTGTTGATGGGATTTCCTGCTCTTGCAATGGAAATTCTTGAAGAGACCGAGCTCCAGTCCATCACGGGCCAGGCAGGTGTCGCTCTCGAACTGGGTATGGATTTCAACACCAATCCTGACGGTTCCATTGCGCTGACTGACTGTGACACCTTGTCAGGTCCCTGCCGATTAGCACTCAGTTTTGCCAACCGAACTGATGAATGGCTCGTCCTGAAGGGTTATTACGGGAATTTCTCCATCCCCACTCTCAACCTCGATGCAGCCTACCTAAGCGAAGCAGGAAGCGACCCTTCCCTGTTTGACAGCAGCAAGTTTCTGGATGAAGCACAAAATTGTCTTCTTCCAGGTGGCACCTGCGACACCAGCGCACTCGACAATATGGCAGCCATGAAGATTGGCCTGCCAACGTCCATCGGTCATTACGACCCCGGCACCCAAATCAGCAGCGGCTACAACAATATCCTTTTCGCTATGACGCTAACCGGGACAGCCGTTGAATTTGGATCAGGGCCCACTGGTTACAACGCCAACAATAATGGCTCCTTTCTCGGGATCAGAGTGAAAGATACCAACAGCGCTTTTGCCGGTGTGAATGTGCAAGGCAATGCCTACATTTTCGGGTTTTGATAAAGGGTTATTTGATGCATTTTTCCATAACAATAAAAACGGCATTCGCAGCATTATTATTTTTCCTCAGCAGCCATGGGATTGCTGCCCTTAAAGCGATGAATGATGACGAGCTTTCAGACGTCACAGGCCAGGCGTTATTTGTTGCAGACAAGGTTACCGAGAACGGTTATACATTTTATCGTGGCGGCATTGATGGCACCCTTGATCTCAATATGAATATCAAGAACCTTGAATTGGGTCGAACAGATTCTGGGGTGGATATTCATGCAGAAAACCTTTCTTTCGGATGTACCTGGGATGGAACCGATTGCGTTGATTCCGCTGATGCAACCGGTCTGAAACCGTTTTCTCTGTCACGCCCCTATCTTCAGTTTGCAATCAAGAATGATGACAACCCAACCCTCAGGGAAGTCGTGGGGTTACGGCTGGGTGCCGAAAATGTTAACGGCCCTCTGAGTATCGGAAAATTCAAAAGCTTCAGTGGTTTTCTCACCGCATCCGCCAATATCACCATGCAAGGACAGTACGATGTAGGCGTGACCTGTGACAATGCTCACGCTCCATGCACAGGAACAGCACAAGAAACGGATTGTCGCGCCATCTTCGGTTGTTACTGGCTCCCACGCCCCCCGACCTCTGATGGCAGCACCTATTATGAAGAAAACCCGACCCAGGATGCTCCTTCCGATGCCAATCCGGATAACAATTTCACGCAACCCGAATGGACTCTCGGGGTAAAGGACGATCATGAATGTGTTTTCACTCTAACCACCGAGTGCGTTTCCTTTAGCCAACTCACGGTCGGATTTGAAACCCAGTCCCGGTCAGGGTTACCAGTCACATTGAACGGCAAGCGAAAGACACAGGCCCTGATTGCGGGATTGCGTCTTTCGGATCTGGTCGACGATATTGTCCATGGAACATCCACTACCAATCCACTGGAAGTCATCCGCCCGGATGGACTGTCCGGTTTCTTGATTGATGCCGTACTTCCATTGTTGCGCGATAGTGTGGCGCAGAAATTCAAGAACCAGCTTGCTGCTGGCCTCAACGTATCAGACCTGAATGGTGACGGGAGTATCAACGACGAACTGAACAGCTATCAGATGCCATACAACATTTCCAACCTGCATCGGGTAGACATCAATTCCAGCGACTTCGGTCTATCCTTTCAAAAAGAAAGTGTGCAGTACCCGGGTTTTCAGGCAGCCATGCCTATTGGCTGGGGAATGCATATGCCTGATGCATTTACGCTGAACATTAGTGATAAGACGTCGGTATTTGTCGGTAATATTGCCACCAGCAGTGCAGCGCGTGATGGCAACATTATTGGGTTGCCGGCAGTTTATGATAACTGCTTCGGCAGCGCTCAGTTTTGCTGATCAGGAGATTCGCCATGAAAACCAGAACAGCGAATTTCATCGTCCCAGCTTCGCTATGTCTTTATTTTTTTTCACCGGAATCTTTAGCGCTTACGGCGATGACCGAAGGCGAATTGTCCAATGTGACGGGGCAGGATGGTATCAGTATTAGAAGTGAGATCAGTGAGCCAACGCTGAGTCGTCTTCAATGGACCGCTGACAGCAGTCGCCTCACCTTGCAGGACATGGCAATTCTTGATCCGCAAAGCAGTAATCCTTACAGCGGATCGCCATTCAGTGTCGCAATGACGGTAGATGCAGGCACTGACAGCGCTGGTCAACCGCTTCCTTTTGTGGATATCACCGCAACTCTTCCAGCTTTCCGACTCTATAGCGCTGATCTAGTCCATAGTGGGATTGGAGGTGGTAACGGTCAAATGGCACTTGATACAGCGGCGCTGTTTCATTACGCGGGCCCTCTTTTTTCTGATACAACCGACAGTGGTCTCACCCAAATATCCTTTGACATGTCGCCGTCCACATTCTTTTATCGCCAGGGGGAGGCAGGCTCTCCAGAATGGGGGCTCAACAATCTGGAAGTCGATTTTTCCTTGGCCAATGCAAACCTGAATGTGGATAGTAGCGGCATGGTGCTGCAGGGCCCTCGCGCAGATGTGAAATTGCTGGCCGATTTTACCTATGACGCCCAGGGAATTTCCCCTTTTGCGATCACGGAAACCGACAGACCCACACTGACTAGTGGCTGGACGGGGGGGCTGGAAAATTTCCTTGCTACGCTCTCTGGCGGTGGAGCGTGGACTGGTGGAGATGAAAACATCAATAACCGAAGCGAAGGCGTTAACATGGCCTTACGCTGGGACTTTGCCAGTGATTTTCAGTGGGTGCTAGGTGAAACGGCTGATCCTGCCCAAAGCCCCCGCCTTGGTAGCACGATTCTTTTCGACCGCTGGCAATCTCTGGATAACGGAACGTCCGCTTTCAATTTTCCCAACATCACTCTGGATCCCATTGCCAGCGGACAGGCGCCCTCGGGGCTTTGCTGGTTGGGACTCACTAATACCAGCGGCTGTACCGACGGGGGGACACTGGTTGACGTTCCTGTGGATAACACGGGCGGTCTGGCATTACTGGTCCGCGATGGCCACTTGGGCGCTTACTCCAGTGGCGTGACGGTCCGCGATGATGTGAACGGTGACGGCCAATACCTCAACAACGGTATCGCAGGTGATCCCGGAAATGATGAAGTATGGAGCAAAAATTGGGGCCTCATTTACACGCTGGGTGATGTAGACGCCAACATCTATCTCTATCCGGGCGGCGGTAACGCCGATACTCGACTGGCTGGAGCCAGTCAGCCGGGATTACGTACCGATCTGGTGTTGAAAATCCAGTCTCGCGCGCGCGATAGTGGTGATATGGACAACGATGGGGATACCACAGAAATCGTTGGCCCCAGTCTGTCGAACGACGACGCCTACAGTCAATTTACTCGCGGCAGCCATTTCATGATCGCCGATACCGATACCAACCTGGCCGTCGGTTTTCATAGTGCCGACCTGCTGTTCGCAGCCGATGATCTGTACCTTTCCGTTCTGGATTCCGGGCTGAATCTGGATAGCCAAAAGGCTCGGCTTCACTTCATGGGGCGATTCGGAGGAGGCCCCTTTCCCGACCTAAGTAGCAACCCCGTTAAAGGGCTGGATATCAATGCCAACCTTGAATTCAGTCAGCTTGCTCTGACACTGAACGGGTCGCCCAGCTGTGCCAGCCCTCCTTGCCCGGTATATTTGCCATTTTCCGGGAACATGCGCTTCACTGATCTGGATGACCCGATCGCTCACACTAACAGCAGTGACGATACCATTGATGATGGTTCTTTCATCTCTATCTCTGAACCGGGCCAACCCGATGTGGACTTGCGATTGGCCCAGATTGCCGGGGATATCGCTATCCGCAATGGTCGGCTGGACTTGCAATCCACGGCAGATAATAGCGATGGGCAAGCGGCCCGACTTCTCATTCAGCAGGAACTGCTTTTCGGCGCAACGGCTGGGGGTAACCCACTGGAGGTAGGGCGTGTTGAATTTGGTAATCGCAACCTGGGAACCATGGTGATTCCCTCTGGCATGCTGAGAACGCGGGTTGGCTTGACCTGCCAGACCGCCAGTGGAACATGCAATTAGATAACAGCTAGCCTATTTACCAATACAGAAAGACGAAAAAATGCGACCCAGCAGATCATCGGCAGTAAAGGCACCGGTGATTTCCTCCAGGGCCTTCTGCGCAGCACGAAGGTCCTCCGCCAGTAATTCCCCGGCCGCGTGTTCATGAAGCTGCTGCTCGCCCTTGTTCAGGGCTGCGAGCGCCTGTTCCAGGGCGGTAATATGACGGCGCCGGGCCGAGAACCGGCTCTGCCCTTCCCCTTGATAGCCGGCCGCCGCCTTCAAATGCTCGCGCAATGCCGGCAGGCCTTCCCCGCTGGCGGCGGAAATCACGAAGGTGCCATCCTCGCAGGGCCCCGGGGGCAGGCCCGACAGATCCGCCTTGTTGCGTACCACCGTCACCGGCAGCGCCAGGCTTTCCAGCTGCTGCTGACTCTGCGGCAACAAGCTGTGGATATCCTGTGGATTAACCCCTTGTTCCCGGGAATCCACCATCACCAGAAGACGGTCTGCCTTTTTCATTTCCGCATAGGCACGACGAATCCCCTCCTGCTCCACCACATCAGCGCTGTCACGCAGGCCTGCGGTATCGATCAGGTTAAGCGGCATACCATCGAGCTGGATCGCCTCACGCAAGACATCCCGGGTGGTGCCGGCAATATCGGTGACAATGGCCGCCTCGAAACCCGCCAGGGCATTCATCAGTGACGACTTGCCCGCGTTGGGCTTACCCGCAATCACCAGGGTCATGCCTTCCCGGACCAGGCGCCCCTGGTTAGCCTCGTTCAGCACTCGCCGACACTGCTCGCGAAGCTGCTGAAGGTCGCTGGCCACCTTGCCATCAGACAGAAAGTCGATTTCCTCTTCCGGGAAATCGATGGCCGCTTCCACATAGATGCGCAGGCCAATGAGGTCCTCCACCAGGCGGTTCACTTCCTCGGAGAACACCCCCTGCAGGGAATGCAGCGCCGCCCGCGCAGATGCGCTGGTGCCCGCATCAATCAGATCCGCAATGGCCTCCGCCTGAGTCAGGTCCATCTTGTCATTGAGGAAAGCACGCTGGGAAAACTCACCGGCGCGGGCCTGCCGGGCACCGGCAGCGATACAGGCAGCCACCAGCATGTCCAGAATCACCGGGCCTCCATGGCCCTGCAATTCCACCACGTCCTCGCCGGTAAAGGAATGGGGGGCCGGGAACGCTATCACCAATCCCTCATCAATGATTTCCCCGTCAGCATCGCGAAAACGGGAAAAATGCGCCATGCGCGGCGTGAGTGAGCGGTTGCCGACAATCTGTTTTGCAATGGCTTCTGCCTGGGGACCGGACAGCCGTACCACGCCAACCCCACCGCGTCCGGGCGCAGTGGCGATGGCAACAATGGTGTCCTGAGCAGTGTTCGACATAGAGAAAGCAGCTACAAGCAACAAGCTTCAAGCCGCAAGGAAACCCCAAAACCGTGAGAATGTCACGGCATTTACAAGCCACAAGCGCGGGAATCGGTTGCCTCGATTGGCACCCCGACATCCCGCGCCTTGCAGCTTGTCACTTGTAGCCTGGCCCTGCTTGACCGTTACCCCTCGTTTTCGATTTTGCGGGTGATCACCCATTGCTGGGCAATGGATAGCAGGTTGTTGGTCAGCCAGTACAGCACCAGGCCGGCCGGGAACCACAACATGAACACGGAAAACACCACCGGCATCCACTTCATCACCTGGGCCTGCATGGGATCCGCCGGTGTCGGATTCAGGCGGGTCTGCAGGAACATGGACGCCCCCATGAGAATGGGCAGCACAAAATAGGGATCCATCACCGAGAGGTCATTGATCCACAGGAAGAACGGTGCTTGGCGCAGTTCCACGGATTCCAGCAACACATAGTACAGGGCAATGAACACCGGCATCTGTACCAGCATGGGCAGACAACCGCCCAGCGGGTTGATCTTTTCGCGCTGGAACAGCTTCATGGTTTCCATCTGCGCTTTCTGCCGATCGTTCTTGTGCTTCTCCTTGATGCGCTGCATCTCCGGCGCCACCTTGCGCATTTTCGCCATGGAGCGATAGCTGGTGGCACTGAGCTTGAAGAAGATCGCCTTGATGATGAAGGTCAGCAGGATGATGGCCACCCCCCAGTTCCCCACACCGGCGCCGATATCGATATCCATGCCAAAGACGGACACTTCACCGCTCTGCAGGAACACCAGCAGGGCAAAGATCGGCTGGGAGATGAACCACAGCCAGCCATAATCCACCGTCATGTTCAGCCCGGGGCTGATGGCTTCCAGCTTGTCCTGCTGCTTGGGACCGGCGTAGAACTCGGCATAGAGAACTTTCTCTTCGCCGGGGGCCACTTTTACGGTCGGCGACACAAAGCGCATCAGGTACTGACCACTTTGCTTCAGATAGACGCTGGAGTACTGATTCTTCTGCTGGGCATCCGGCACCCAGGCTGACACGAAATAGTGCTGCACCATGGCCAGCCAGCCACCTTCAAAGGTCTTGTCCAGCGGCTTGGCATCTTCGTCGCTCATGTCATCAAACGTGAGCTTGTTATACGGCTTCTCGTCACTCCAGTAAGCCGCCCCCAGGTAAGTGGGCATGGGAATGAAACCGTGGTTGGCCAGTCCCGGGTCATCACTGCCATCACGCTTGATCTGGCCGTAAAGGGCACCGGACCACTCTGTGCTGCCCTGGTTACGGACAATATGACTGACGCGAACCAGGTAACTGCCACGCTCGAAGGTGAAACGCTTGATCAGCTGGGCACCATTATCCTGCTGCAGGGTCAGGTCCACATTCAGTTCCTGACTGCCATCTGCCAGCTCGTAACGCGTCTGGGCGGCACTCCACAAGGGACGCCCGGCGCTAGAGTCCGTGCCATTGGTCCCGACCAGGCCGCTCTGGGCCACATAGGTCCGACCGCCACCCTGTTCCAACAGCACGAAGGGCTGCTCGGGGGTGTCCACATGGCGAGGGAATTCCGGCAGAGCCAGACGAACGATATCACCGCCCTTGGGATCGATTTCCAACCGCAGAACGTCGGTGGTGACGCGGACCATCTCCCGGTTTGCCGGGCCGTCACTGGGGGCCGTGGCAGGCATTTCCGCGGAAGCGGTCTGTTCGGCAGGAATACTGTTATCCGGAGTGTCAGCCTGAGGCTGGGGCAGACTGAGATCCTCACCGTTGCCCTGCGCGGTTTGCGCAACCTCTTCAACGGGGGCAGGTTCGGTGGGATTGGCATAATCCCGCTGCCAGGCCTGAATCATCAGGTAGGAAACGATGGCAATGCCAGTAATAACTAGGGCGCGCTGGATTTCCATAACGGGCTATTCTTTGGCGTGAAAAACGGGCCGCAGTTTCTCAAGCTTGCCCGCACTTAGCAAGCAGCTTGTCGAAGAGCTTGCCGAGTTGCTCACTGACCTGCGCCGGATCAGGGTGATCAACCCGTCCGCGAACCAGCAGAATAATGTCGAGGCCAGCCAGCTGTTGTTGTCGCAACCGAAACTGTTCCCGGGCCCGACGCTTGACACAGCCACGGTCCACGGCGCGTTTGGCACGCTTGCGACCAATAACCAGACCCAGACGAGGAAGGGATTGCTTGTTGGGACACGCCAATAGCAAAAACGCCGCATTCCCCACTTTCCATTGGCAGTGGTCGAAAACGGTCTGGTACTGGGTTCCGGTGAGAAGTCTGTGCTGGCGGGTAAAAGCCCAGGATGTTGGCACTGTTACCTCAGCCAGAAAGGCGGGGTAAAACGGTTGGCTCAGGCAGCCAACCGCTTACGGCCCTTGGCACGACGAGCGGCCAGAACTTTGCGGCCATTCTTGGTGGCCATGCGAGCACGGAAACCGTGAGCACGTTTGCGCTTGAGAACGCTGGGCTGAAAAGTACGTTTCATGGTGTCTTCCCCATGGAATGAGACAGCAATTAGAAGGGCGGCAAGTCTAGGGAATGGATAGGCCCCTGTCAATCAGCTTTTCCGGCATCGTTGGGCCTTGCTGGAGAGTGTTGTTAATAGAACTTAAATATTTAAATGTTTTTAGTTGTATTAGTAATAATAAGGGATGGCGATTTTTGTGGATAAGCTGGAAAAGTGCTTTTTAAACAAAAGGTTAGCACGTTGATAACTTGCGTATTACTGTGTGTAAGTGCTGGGGGTTATGCGGGGAGTGGTTGTCATTAAATGTGGGCATAAGTTGCCCCCGTGATTATCCACCGGGTTGTGCCTGTGTCCCCGCACAGGGTTATTGGCCCAGTTATCCACAGAAATAAAGGAAGAAAAAAAGCGCCGGGGCCTGTGGATAGTTGTTGCTGGGAGGGGGTAGAATGGCGAGCTCTATTACGGTTCATAGACCGATTTTTCATTCTGTTCATTGATAACGTCCCAGGTGCCCGGTCTGACTTCATGTCTCCGGCGCGGCGTCTTTCTGCGTTTTTTCCTCGCAGGACAGTCCAGCTTCGGGCGTTCAGGATAATAAGGCGGGTGTGTGTCTGAAGAGCTCTGGCAACGCTGCCTGACGCGACTCGAGGATGAGTTGCCGTCACAGCAGTACAATATGTGGATCCGGCCACTGCAGGTGGCGGCATCCGCGGATGGCGCCGAGCTGACTCTGTTTGCTCCCAATCGCTTTGTGGTGGACTGGGTGCGTGACAAGTATATGGATCGCATCGGTGAGGTGCTGGGGGAGATGCAGAGTGGCCCCCTGCCCCAGTTACGCCTGGAGGTGGGATCCAGCCGGATGGCCACACCGTCCCCGCAACCCTCCCCGGCAGCCCCTGCCAGCCCCTCTGTGCCTGCTTCCGGGCCCATGCGGACTCCGGAGCCAGCGGAAGGGAAACCGCAACCCACGGAGCTGGGAGGCGCGCGCAAGCACCGCAGTAACCTCAATACCGGGTTTACTTTCTCCACCTTTGTAGAAGGCAAGTCCAACCGTATGGCTGCCGCGGCCGCTCAACAGGTAGCGGAAAATCCGGCAAGCCATGGGTACAACCCGTTGCTGCTTTACGGGGGCGTAGGCCTGGGCAAGACCCACCTGATGCATGCGGTGGGCAATGAGCTCCTGCGACGCAACCCCAACGCCAAGGTGGTATACCTGCACAGTGAGCGTTTTGTGGCAGACATGATCTCTGCCCTGCGCAACAAGACCATCAATGAGTTCAAGCGATTCTACCGAAGCGTGGATGCCCTTCTTATTGATGATATTCAATTTTTTGCAGGAAAAGAGCAGTCCCAGGAAGAGTTCTTCCATACCTTCAATGCGCTGCTGGAAAATGGCCAGCAGATCATTCTGACCTGCGACAAGTTTCCCAAGGAAGTCGACGGTCTCGAAGAACGTCTCAAGAGCCGCTTTGGTTGGGGCTTGTCCCAGCCCATGGAGCCGCCGGAACTGGAAACCCGGGTGGCGATTCTGAAGAAGAAAGCGGAAGAGGCGAAAGTGGATCTGCCGAATGATGCCGCCTTCTTTATTGCGCAACGAATCCGTTCTAATGTACGGGAACTGGAAGGGGCGTTGCGCCGGGTGATCGCTCATGTGCGTTTCACCGGGGCACAGATTGATATCGGTCTGATCAAGGAAGCGCTGAAAGATCTGATTGCCCTGCAGGCAAGGCAGATCAGCATTGATAACATCCAGCGTGTGGTGGCCGAATACTACAAGATCAAGATCAATGATCTGCTCTCCCCTCGCCGAACCCGCTCGGTGGCAAGACCGCGTCAGGTGGCCATGGCGCTCTCCAAGGAGCTCACCAGCCACAGCCTGCCGGAGATCGGGGAAAATTTTGGTGGCCGGGATCACACCACCGTGCTGCATGCCTGTCGCAAGGTGCTGGAGCTGCGGGAATCCAATCCGGAAATTGAAGAAGATTATCAGAACCTGTTGCGGACGCTCACGTCCTGACAGGCAGCTCTATAAAGGAAGGGCCTAGCCCACATAACCAGAACGGGAAAGCGCGATGAAATTCTCAATCAATAGAGAACAACTGCTCAAGCCGCTACAACAGGTGGCCGCAGTGGTGGAAAAACGGCAGACCCTGCCGGTGCTGTCCAATGTCCTCCTGGAAGTGGGAGACGGCCAGCTTTCCATGACGGGCACCGATCTGGAGCTGGAGCTGGTGGCTCGCTTGCCGCTGGAGGGTGAGCACCAGGCCGGGGAAACCACGGTGCCGGCGCGCAAGCTGGTCGACATTGCCAAGAGTCTGCCCGCGGAAGCTGACATCCGTTTCGAGGTGGACGGAGAGCGCATGCTGGTTCGCTCCGGTCGCAGTCGCTTCACGCTTTCCACCCTGCCCGCTTCCGAGTTTCCCAATCTGGAAGAGGATGCGGCCGGCTCCAGCCTGGATATCCAGCCTGGCGTACTGCGCGGTCTGATTGATCGCACCGCGTTCTCCATGGCGCAGCAGGATGTGCGTTACTACCTGAATGGCATGTTGTTTGAACTGAAGCCGGGTCGTCTGCGCGCCGTAGCCACAGACGGTCACCGACTGGCCTTGTGTGATGCAGAGCTGGAGGTGCCGGTGGAAGAGGCGTCCGTGATCCTGCCCCGCAAAGGGGTCATGGAGTTGTCTCGTATTCTGGGGGATGCCGGTGAGACCGCTCGCCTGACGGTGGGACGCAACCATGTGCGCATCGTGGTTGGGGCTATCACGTTTACCTCCAAGCTGGTGGACGGCAAGTTCCCCGAGTACGACCGGGTGATCCCCAAGGAAGGATCCCGCACCGTAGTGGCCGACCGCGAGACCCTGCGTCAGGCACTGGCGCGGGTGGCGATTCTTTCCAACGAGAAATACCGGGGTGTACGGGTGCAGCTTTCTGAAGGCAGCTTGCGGATTGTTGCCAACAACCCGGAGCAGGAAGAAGCGGAAGAGGAAGTGTCCGTGGATTTCAACGGCCAACCCCTGGAAATCGGTTTCAATGTGAGCTACCTGCTGGACGTGCTCAACACCATGGCAGGCACCCAGGCGGAGCTGGAAATGGGCGACAGCAACAGCAGTGCCCTGGTGCTGGACCCGGAAAGCAAGGCCGCTCTTTATGTGGTGATGCCCATGCGGTTGTGATTCGTCGTCGTTACTCGTTTTGTTTTCATCGAATACCCGGCCATCGCGCCGGGTATTTTTTTGCCCGGTACCCGGCATTCCCGCCCTGTGGGAAGAGAATGTTTACCGTAGTGGTCAGCGAGTACATAGAGGAAGCCATCATTGCCAATCAACGCGGTGCTTGGGGTGACTGGATCGAGCATGGCATTACTCGCTGAACGCCGTGCCCTCTGTGGTGGAAACGGGGTGTCGCAGCATCGCCCCGGCTCTCTCCCTGAGCTACAATCGGAACCGTCATTTTCTGCCGTCGCCGGCGGCTTTTCTGGTTCGTGTGGGTGGACGCCTTTCTATGTTGAGCCGTCTCCAGCTTGGAGATTTTCGTAATTATCGCCGTCTGGACATTGCCCTCTCCCCTTCCCTCAATGTGATTCTGGGTGATAACGGTAGTGGCAAGACGAGCCTGCTCGAAGCCATCTATTTTATCGGTAGCGGTGGACGCTCTTTCCGTGGGGGGAGATTGTCACGTCTGGTTCGTGACGGGGCGGCGGCTGCAACACTGTACGCAGAGGTGTGTAATGGCGAACAGTGTCACCGACTGGGGGTGCGCCGTACGCCAGGTGGTATTGATGCCCTGAAGCTGAATGGCGAGACGCCGAAGGCGTTAAGTGAAGTTGCCGGTCTTCTTCCCGTTCTGGCGCTTCACCCGACTTCCGTTGAGCTGGTTTTCGGTGCCTCATCCCTGCGCCGGCGCTTCATGGATTGGGGAATGTTCCACGTGGAACATCAATTCATGCCGGAGTGGCGTACGGCGTCGGCGGCTCTGAAACAACGCAATGCCCTGTTGAGAACGGGGCGACCTAACCCCCGAGAACTGGGCTTTTGGGACCAGCAACTGGCGCAGACTTCTGATAGAATCGAAGGGTTACGCCGTCGGTATTTACAGGCCCTGCAGATCGGCCTGGAGACGGTGTTATCCGAGCTTGCGCCGGAGCTGAAAATTCAGATCCAGTTGCAGACCGGGCTACAAAAAGAGGAAAGCTACGCGGATGCCCTGGCCCGATTACGGCAGGAAGATATTCGACGTGGTTTCAGCCAGGCCGGGTTTCATCGCAGTGATATCCGTATCGAAAACCGTGGTGTGGTGGCGAGAGATCGTCTCTCCCGCGGCCAGGCAAAGCTTGTTGCCTATGCACTGGTCCTGGCTCAGCTTCCCCTGATCAGCGAGGCGGGCAAGGTTTGCACCCTGCTGGTAGATGACCTGGCAGCGGAGCTGGATGAAGAACACCGTAACCGGTTACTGGGTTATTTGGCCTCCACAGGTCACCAGACACTGGTTACCGCACTGGACCAGCCTCAATGGGAGGCGGTGGTGCAGGAGAACGAAGCGTTACGGGCGATTGAGAGCAAAATGTTCCACGTGGAACATGGCCAACTTCGGCCCCTCACCGGGAGTGAATAAGGAAATACCATGGCGGAGAAAAATTACGATTCATCCAGCATCAAGGTGCTGAAAGGGTTGGATGCCGTTCGCAAACGCCCCGGCATGTATATCGGGGAGACCGATGATGGCACCGGCCTGCATCACATGGTCTTCGAAGTAGTGGACAATTCCATCGACGAGGCTCTGGCCGGTTTCTGCTCAGAGATCAAGGTGGTGATTCACCCGGATGAGTCCGTTTCCATCCAGGATAATGGCCGTGGTATTCCGGTAGACATGCACGAGGAAGAAGGCGTGTCTGCCGCTGAAGTGATCATGACCGTACTGCATGCGGGCGGTAAATTTGACGATAACACCTACAAGGTTTCCGGCGGTCTCCACGGTGTCGGGGTGTCGGTGGTCAACGCCCTGTCAGAAGAGCTGAAACTGACGATCCGTCGCAATGGCCAGGTCCATGAGCAGATCTATCACCATGGTGTGCCGGCCAAACCCCTGGATGTCGTTGGCAATACGGACAGCAGTGGTACGGCGATTCACTTCCGCCCTTCCGCGGAAACCTTCTCCAATATCAAGTTCCACTATGACATCCTGGCCAAGCGGCTGCGGGAACTGAGCTTCTTGAACTCCGGGGTTCGTATCCACTTGATGGATGAGCGCAGCGGTGATGAGGATGTGTTCGAGTACGAAGGGGGGCTGAGCGCCTTCGTCAGCTACCTGAACGAGAACAAGACGCCCCTCAACCAGGTATTTCACTTCCAGTTCGACCGTGAGGAAGACGGGATTGCGGTGGAAGTGGCCATGCAGTGGAATGACTCCTATCAGGAAAATATCTTCTGCTTCACCAACAATATTCCGCAGCGTGATGGCGGGACCCACTTGGCCGGCTTCCGTGCGGCCCTCACCCGGACCCTGAACAACTACATGGACCGGGAAGGCCTGCTCAAGAAAGAGAAGGCCAACCCCACCGGCGATGATGCCCGTGAGGGCCTAACAGCGGTGATTTCCGTGAAGGTGCCGGACCCGAAATTCTCCAGCCAGACCAAGGACAAGCTGGTTTCCTCCGAGGTGAAAGGGGCGGTCGAACAAACCATGGGCGAACTGTTCCAGGACTACCTGCTGGAAAATCCCACGGAAGCCCGGGCGATTACCCAGAAAATCATTGACGCGGCCCGAGCCCGGGATGCAGCCCGGAAGGCCCGGGAAATGACTCGCCGTAAAGGGGCGCTGGATATCGCCGGCCTGCCCGGCAAACTGGCTGACTGCCAGCAGAAAGATCCGGCCCTTTCCGAACTCTATATTGTGGAGGGTGACTCTGCGGGGGGCTCCGCGAAACAGGGGCGCGACCGCAAGAACCAGGCGATCCTGCCGCTCAAGGGCAAAATTCTCAATGTGGAAAAAGCCCGCTTTGACAAGATGCTCTCCTCCCAGGAGGTGGGCACCCTGATTACCGCGCTGGGCTGTGGCATTGGGCGGGACGAGTACGATGTAGAGAAACTCCGCTACCATCGCATCATTATCATGACGGATGCGGACGTGGATGGCTCCCACATCCGTACCCTGCTGCTGACCTTCTTCTTCCGTCAGATGCCGGAGCTGATTGAGCGAGGCTATGTGTATATTGCCCAGCCACCACTCTACAAGGTGAAAAAGGGCAAGCAGGAAACGTACCTCAAGGACGATCCTGCCATGGAGGAATACCTCACTACCCTGGCACTGGAAAAGACGGCCCTGTTCCCGGGTAATGATGCCCCGCCGATCAGTGGTGAGCCATTGGCGAACCTGATTGCGGAATACCGCAATGTGATGAAGATTGTGGATCGCCAGTCCCGGGTGTTCCCGGAATCGGTGCTGGAGCAGATGATCTACATGCCTTCCCTGAGTGAAGACAGCCTGAAGGATCAGGCAGCTATGGAAAGCTGGTGTGAGACACTGGGCAAGCGTGTGGATGCGATTACCGATGCGTCCCAGACCTTCACCATCACCGCGGCCAGAGACGAAGAGCGTGGCCTCTACCTACCACGTGTGCAAGTGCTTGCTCACGGTGTGCCACGCGAATATCGGGTCACCCTGGATTTCCTCCAGTCCCCGGACTACCAGAAAATCAAGGCGCTGGGAGAAACCCTGGAAGGCCTGCTGGCTGAAGATGCCTACGTACAGCGTGGGGAAACCCAGCGTCCCATCCGGCACTTTGCCGATGCCCTGGAGTGGCTGATGCAACAGGCCCGTCGTGGCACCAGTTTCCAGCGCTATAAGGGGCTGGGTGAAATGAATGCGGAGCAGCTGTGGGAGACGACCATGGATCCGGAAAGCCGTCGCATGCTGCAGGTGACGATTGAGGATGCCATTGCTGCCGATCAGATCTTCACCTGTCTGATGGGAGATGACGTGGATCCCCGTCGTCAGTTCATCGAATCCAACGCTTTGCAGGTATCCAATCTGGATGTCTGATCTTCACGCGTGTTGGTGAAGCCAGAAAAAAGGGGGCCCGGAAGGCCCCCTTTTTTTATCTCTGCAGCCGTCCACGGCCTGCCCTTCTCTGACAGGATCGTAAAACCTTTCCTGAATAGTATTCAGTTTGTAACTTTGTGGGTGTAGTTTGTAACCATAACAAGCGGTGCGGTGGTGGGCTGACCAGGCGAAAACGCGGATCAGTGATGCGGCCGGCTAGATATACCTGGATGTGATCACTGCAGTAAGTGGCGTGCGATGACAATGCGAGGACCGGAAAAAATCACCCCGTAGTGGGGATGACGTCGGGATAAGGAGTCGCATGATGAAGCGGAAAAAAGAGTGCCACAAGGAAAGGAGGCGTTGGGTAGCTTTGCGCAAGGGATTACCGTTGTCGGGAACGGTGGGACTAATGTTGCTGGCTACCGTGACTGCCCTGGTGCCAGCCTGCCATGAGCGTCAAACTGAGGGAAGCGACACCTCACGGCAGAATTATCTGCCTGCCGCGTTAAAAGGCTGATCGCAACTCGGTATTCGGGCATTAAAAAAAAGCGAACCCCGTGGGTTCGCTTTTTCTTTGCCGAAAATTCCGGGCAGTGTTTACACCGCGAAATCTTCCAGTTTGGCACCTTTCTCCAGTGCGCTCTGCAGCCACAGGGGGCGCTTTCCACGGCCGGTCCAGGTGTTGCTGCTGTCGCTCGGATCGCGATATTTAACCTTGGCTGGACGGCGCACACCCGCCTTTTTCTTGGCGGCTTTCTTGCGAGTGGTTTTCTTTTTGCCGGCGGAGTCCTTCAGAAGATCTTCCGGAGAAACGCCGAGATCCTTGGCCATTTTTTCCAGTACCGCCTGGGCATTTTTCAGCTCTGCCTTGCGCTTTTTGTCCAGTGCGGTTTCCGCTTGCTTGATCAGTTTTTCCAGTTCATCAACGGAAAGTTCATCAAGATTCATATTCATTAAATAGCCCTTGTTATCGATCATTCACAACGGCAGAAACTCTAGTTATTTTGAAAACGAAAGGCAATTAAACTTGTGGCAAATAGGGGATTAAAAATGATCAAACGTTATTAGCCTGGATAATGTTGGTGGATCCAGTTTTCTGCTTCTTCGGTAATGGCTTTGGCTTTTTTCCCCCGGGTCTCCATGGGGGGGCTAATCCGTAAGGTAATGGTGCCGGGAAGACGTAGCCAAGAACGGGCGGGCCAGCAATTACCGCTGTTATGACTGATGGCAACGACAGGGACGCCGGCCTGGCTGGCGAGCATGGAACCACCGTGATTGAACTTGCCAAGCGTGCCGGGTGACTGACGGGTCCCCTCTGGATAAATGACCACAGGAATCCCCTCCTCAAGGCGCTGTTTACCTTGATGCAGCACTGACTTCAGGGCTGCCTTGCCGTCACGGCGATTGATCCGGATAGGTCTGAGCAGTGCCAGGCCCCAGCCAAAGAACGGGATCCACAGTAATTCCCGTTTCAGGACGGTGGCCTGCGGACGAATCAATAGTTGCAGGTAAAAGGTTTCAAAGCTGCTCTGGTGATTAGCGAGCACCACAAAAGCGCCGCTGGGGAGATGCTCGCGGCCCTCCACCTGAATGCGAATGCCATTAAGACGTTGTAACAGCCCCATGGCAAACACCGTCCATAGATTGACGAAGTTATATCGGTGTCGATACGGCAGGAAGGCGCCGATCAGCACACAGAAAACACTGTGTATGATGCCGGCCAGGTTATACAGCACAAAAAACAGGACGCTGCGGATTTTGATCGACAGCGACGGTGAGTGCTGTGTCATACCTATTCCTTCAAAAGATGGTCCGTAAAATCAGCCAGAGAGTGATAAACCGCTACCTCCCCCAGGGAAGCCGGCAATCCCTTTTGCCGGGTTTTCTCCCCCTTGCCCGTCAGGACCAGCACCGGTTCGCAACCCCGGGCCAGTCCTGCCTCCAAGTCTCGTAGGCTATCACCAATCAGTGGCGTACCGGTGACATCGCCATACTCGGTAACAATCTGGTCGATCAGACCAGGTCGGGGTTTGCGGCAGTCACAGCCGTCGTCAGGGCCATGGGGACAATAGAAAACCTTGCCGAGAGTGCCACCCTGCTCTGCCACCAAATCGCGCAACCGCTGGTGCATGGCATCCAGTGTAGCCAGATCATAATAGCCCCGGGCAATGCCGGACTGGTTGGTAGCCACCACCACCGTATAGCCTGCCCGACTGAGGCGGGCAATGGCGTCAATACTGCCGGGGATGGGAATCCATTCATCCACGGTTTTGATGTAGGCATCGGAGTCTTCGTTGATGACCCCGTCGCGGTCGAGGATGATGAGTTTGTTCATGGTCTGGCTGTCTGATCCGGGTTGAAGGGAAAATGTAAAGTTGAAAGTTCAACGTTGAAACGCGATTGACTCTATCGTGAGAGGGTATGCCCTGCCCGCGTTCGCGGGTAAGGGCGCGGGCTGAGAGCTTCAGACCCCCACCACCTTTGCCGCGCTTTTTAACGTTAAACTTTGTACTTTCAACTCATACCACGTCGGCAGCAGGCTGGCTCCTGCGGCGGCGCGGGGTGATAAACAAAGGCCGCAGTGACTGCGGCCTTTGTTTAGCGTGTGGCGGCGTGCAGCGTCGCTTATTCCTGCAGCAGACTGATGTCGGCCACATTGAGGAACAGGTCGCGCAGGAACGCCAGCAGGGCCAGGCGGTTATTACGCACGGCCTCGTCGTCTGCCATCACCATGACGGTGTCGAAGAAGGTATCCACCGGCTCACGCAGTTCGGCCAGCATTTCCAGGACGCCCTGATAGTCGCCTTTTTCCAGCAAGGGTTCGGACTGCTCGTAACAGGCCACCACCAGATTGGTGAGGGTCTGCTCGCTGTCGTCTTCCAGCAGGGCGCCGTCGATTTCCTCCGGCGGTGCCGTGTCCAGCTTGGCGAGAATATTGGAGACCCGCTTGTTGGCGGCGGCCAGGGCGTCGGCTTCTTCCCTTTTCTGGAATGCCGCCACGGCCTTCACCCGGCGGTCGAAATCCAGCGGCTTGCGGCAGGCGTCATCGATGGCCAGCACCGACAGGATCACCGGAGTGGCAATGCCTTGCTCCTGGTACATGGCGCGGTAACGGCCCTTGATAAACTCGAAGGCCTCCAGGGCATCGCTGCGGTTGATGCGCAGTTCCAGCTGGTCGCCGGCCTTTTCCAGCAGCTGGTGGATATCCAGATCCAGCTGATTCTCGATGATGATGCGCAGTACCCCCAGCGTGGCACGACGCAGGGCATAGGGATCCTTGGTGCCGCTGGGCTTCTGACCAATACCGAAGATGCCGACCAGGGTGTCGATCTTGTCCGCCAGCGACACCGCCATGCCAGCCTTGCTTTGCGGCAGGCTGTCACCGGCAAAGCGTGGCAGGTACTGCTCGTAGAGGGCCTGGGCCACCTCTTCCGGTTGCCCTTCCCGACGGGCCAGGTAGTAGCCCATGATGCCCTGCATGGTGTCGAACTCACCGACCATTTCGCTGTTCAGGTCGGCCTTGCTCAGCTCGCCGGCCAACTTCGCCTGCTCAGGATCCCCGCCGATTTGTTCAGCAATGATGGCGGCCAGCGCGCCAATACGGGCACACTTGTCGGCCACGGTCCCCAGCTGTTGCTGGAAGACCACATTGGCCAGCCCCTTGCCATGCTGGGCCAGGGTCTTCTTGCAGTCGTTGTCGTAGAAGAAGGCCGCATCCGCCAGACGCGGGCGAATCACCTTCTCGTTACCGTGGATCACCTGCTGGGCATCCTTGGACTGGATATTGCTGATGGTAATGAACGTGGGCATCAGCTTGCCGTCGGCGTCCAACACGGAGAAATACTTCTGGTGTTCTTCCATGGCGCTGATCAGCGCTTCCTGGGGCACGCGCAGGAAGTCGTCGTCGAAGCTGCCGGTGAGGGCTTCGGGCCATTCCACCAGGGCGGTGACTTCGTCGAGCAGGTCCGGGTCGATCTGGGCTGATCCGCCGGCGTCTTTACCGGCGGCAATGGCCTGCTCTTCGATCATCGCCTTGCGGCGCTGGAAGTCGGCGATCACGTGACCGTCTTTCTCAATGCGGGTTGGGTACTCGCCGGCGTTGGCCAGCTCGATGGCGCCCGGGGCGTGGAAACGGTGACCATAGCTGGTACGACCGGATTGCAGATCGAGCAGCTCAAAGGGAATCACGTCATCGCCGAACAGGGCCACCAGCCAGTGGGCCGGGCGCACGAACTGCACCTTGCGCTTGCCCCAGCGCATGCGCTTGGGGATCGGCAGCTTCTGGATGGCCTGGGCGAAAAACGCCGGCACCAGTTCCACGGTGGGCTTGCCCGGCTCGGTGATCTTGGCCACCAGGCGCTCGCCCTTGCCGGTGTCCTGCCGACCGAGCTGGTCCACCGTCAGGCCCAGGGAGGCGGCAAAGCCTTCCGCGGCCTTGGTGGGCTTGCCGTCCTTGTCGAAGGCAGCCTGTACGGCCGGGCCCTGACGTTCGATATCGCGATCGGCCTGCTTGTCGTCGAGGCCACGCACCAGTACCGCCAGACGGCGGGGAGCGGCAAAGCTTTCCACGTCGCCATGGTTCAGCCCGGCTTCATCCAGCTGGCGGACAAATTCGTTGGTGAGCGCGGCGCTCAGGGTCGGCAGCGCTTTCGGGGGCAGTTCTTCCGTGCCCAGTTCAATCAGCAAATCCCGGGACATTATTTCTCCCCCTTCTTCTTGGCCTTCTTGGCGGCCTTTTCATCCTGCTTCTGCAGCTCTGCCATCACTTCCTCACGAATGGACTCATCGGCCATGGGGAAGCCCAGCGTGCGGCGCGCATCGAAATACGCCTGGGCCACCGCCCGGGCCAGGGTGCGCACACGCAGAATAAAGCGCTGGCGTTCGGTGACCGAGATGGCCTTGCGGGCATCCAGCAGGTTGAAGGTGTGGGAGGCCTTCAGGACATATTCATAGGCGGGCAGCGGCAGGCCAGCCTCGATCAGCTTGGTGGACTCGGTCTCGAACAGGTCGAACTGTTTGAACAGTTCGTCCACGTTGGCGTGCTCGAAGTTGAAGGTGGACATCTCCACTTCGTTCTGCAGGAACACATCGCCGTAGGTGACCTTGCCGAACGGGCCATCGGACCACACCAGGTCGTAGACCGAATCTACGCCCTGGATATACATGGCCAGACGCTCCAGACCGTAGGTGATCTCGCCGGTGACCGGGTAGCAGTCGATGCCGCCCACCTGCTGGAAGTAGGTGAACTGGGTCACCTCCATGCCATTGAGCCACACTTCCCAGCCCAGGCCCCAGGCGCCCAGGGTGGGGGATTCCCAGTTGTCTTCCACAAAACGGATATCGTGCACCAGCGGATCAAAGCCCAGCATGCGCAGGGACCCCAGGTAGAGTTCCTGGATATTGTCCGGGGACGGTTTCAGGACCACCTGGAACTGGTAGTAGTGCTGCAGCCGGTTGGGGTTTTCCCCGTAACGACCGTCGGTGGGACGGCGGGAAGGCTGCACGTAAGCGCTGTTCCAGTTCTCCGGGCCGATGGCGCGCAGGAAGGTGGCCGGGTGAAAGGTGCCCGCGCCCACTTCCATGTCCAGGGGTTGTACGACGACGCACCCCTGTTCTGCCCAGTACTGCTGCAGGGCCAGAATCAGGCCCTGGAAAGTCATGATGTCCGTCTGCGGTTGTTCCGCCATGGTGAATCCTGTTGTTCGAGTTCAATTGCCGCGAAAGGCGCCAAGTATACCGGCCCGGCCCGGCCGGTGATACCGCCGGAACAGGCGGTTGCCTTCCTGGCAGGACCCGCATGCCCCTGTTGTGTCTGGTCCCGATGGCCAGAGAGGTTCCTTTTCACGAAGGTAAGGGGGCTCGGCCAGTAAATGGCTACTGACAGCAGGGTGTCAGGAGTGAACCGATAGAATGACGCTCCCCATGAGCTGGGGTAATGTCGATAACGCTATGCGATAACAGGGAAGCATCATGCGACGCGCGGAACGCTTGTTTCAGATCGTACAGATTATCGGGGCGCAGCAATGGACTACGGCCCAGGTGCTCGCCGAGCGGTTGGCCGTCTCCGAGCGGACCATCTATCGGGATATCGACCACCTTTCTGTCAGCGGAGTGCCGATCTACTCGCAGGCCGGCAAGGGGTATGCCCTGCTGGAGGGGTACCAGCTTCCTCCTCTGATGTTCAGTGTGGAGGAATGGCAGGCGTTGTTGACGGGGCTGGCCATGGCCCAGGGCTGGGCCGGTCGTCGGCAGGCTGAGGCGCTGCGGGCTGTGCAGGAAAAACTGGCCATGGCGGTGCCCGCCCAGTTGCGCGCCATGACCCCGCCGGTGTCGGCGCCCGCCGTACCGGAACGACGCATGCTGGGTGCCCTCCTCGATCCGCTACAGCGGGCTATCGCAGAGCGGGCCAAGGTGCGACTGCATTATCGGGATCAACAGGAACAGCACAGCAAACGGGTGATCTGGCCCCTGGGACTGTATTTCTGGGGACACTGCTGGACCCTGGCGGGCTGGTGCGAACTGCGCGGCGATTTCCGGCATTTCCGGGTGGATCGTATTGTTATCCTGCAAACCTTGGAGCAGCAGTATCCGGTCCGTGATGGTCAGACACTGGCCGATTACGAAGCCTCATTTCACAGAGAGAACAAGGAAGAGACCTGTCATGAACGACCGTTGTCCCTGGTGCGGGGATGATCCGCTCTATCAGCATTACCATGACCATGAATGGGGGGTGCCCGAGTACGATGACCGGGCCCTGTTCGAATGCCTCAACCTGGAAGGTGCCCAGGCAGGGCTGAGCTGGATTACGGTGCTGCGCAAGCGGGAACACTACCGCAAGGTGTTTGATGGATTCGAAGCGGAAAAGATCGTCCGCTACGACGAACGCAAGGTGGCTGCGCTGCTCCAGGACCCGGGCATTATCCGCAATCGCCTGAAAGTGGCGGCGACCATCGGCAATGCCCGCGCCTATCTGGCCTTGCGCGAAGAAGGCCGCTCGTTCAGTGATTTCCTCTGGGACTTTGTGGAGGGGCAGCCGCAGATTCATCACTTCCGCACGCTCAAGGAGGTGCCCGCCTCAACACCAGAGGCAGACGCCATGAGCAAGGCGCTGAAGAAACGCGGTTTCCGTTTTGTCGGGCCCACGATTGTTTACGCTTTCATGCAGGCTACCGGCATGGTCAACGACCATCTCACCACCTGTCCCCGTCATCGGGAATTGCTCTGATGCCACCCCGTTGGCGGTACCTTGGCGACAGGTTTTACAACCCGGCCGCGGGTGGCTGAAAAAGTTGGTACAGCCCTTGCTCAGATAACCCTGACCCCGACAAGGACAGCACGGTGGACAGGCAATGACGACGACAAAACCCATCGCCATCATCAAGGCCGGCAGCACGTACGCCCAGATCAGCGATCATTACGGTGACTTCGATCGCTGGATACAGCAGGGACTGGGGATGACAGCCGGTGTGACCGTGGTGGATGTGGAACAGGGAGATCCGTTGCCGGCGGCCGTGGGGCTGGCCGGGGTGGTGATTACCGGTTCCCATGCCATGGTGACGGATCAGGCACCCTGGATGAAACGCCTGACGCGCTGGCTTTATTCGCTGACGCATGAGGCGGTGTCTTTGCCGGTGCTGGGACTGTGTTTCGGTCACCAGATTCTGGCCCATACCCTGGGCGGTGAGGTAGCGGACAACCCCATGGGGCTGGAAGTGGGCACGGTGGCCCTACGGCTGACGGCGGCCGGCCGGCAGGATGCCTTGTTGGGCGCCATGGCGGGGCACCCGTGGGCACAAGTGGTGCACCGTCAGTCAGTGCTGACTCCGCCTGCCGGTGCCACGGTGCTGGCCAGTAACGTGCACGATGCCTGCCAGGCTTTCCGCTATGGCGACCGCATCTGGGGAGTCCAGTTTCATCCGGAGTTCAGTGCCGACGTGATGCGCGCCTACCTGCAAGCGCTGCGGGGCACCGGGCTGACCCCTCAGCAGGTGGACAGTCACCTGCCGGAAGTCCGTGAATGTGCTGATGCCAGCACTATCCTGGGCCGCTTTGCGCAGATCACGGCGGCCCGGGTGGCGTAAGAGCAGTTACAAGTTGAAAGTGTAACGTTGCAAGGGAAAGGCAAAACCCTCGGATAGACCCCGCCGTTGGAGCCTATGCTTGCATGGCGATTCATCCCGAACGTGGCAATCGCCGTGCAAGCATGAGCGCCTACGGCTCACGCCTCAGCCGCTATTCTTCGTGATGCTGGTTTCCGGTTATGCAGTCGATGCCCTGGTGCGGGCCAAGAGGCCAACGATAAAAGAATACCTTGCAGCCTTCCTGGTTACGGGACTATGAGAGTTTGGGCCCCCAAAAATCCCCAGACACGAGAAGCTGACAGGCTCATGGAAGCGGGGAACAGCCCTCTCCGGTCATAGTGAGCGAGAAGAGCCTCCTGGGCTTCATGTCATGCCGTATCCCCGGCATTCTCCCATGCATTACTAAAGGCTAAAGCACCAAATCGAAGGGCTAACAGGACCAGGCCTGTCAGCCCACCCAGCAATTTGGACATGCTAACTTACTCCGCTGGCTGGGTGTTGCCACCAAACACCGCGCCGATCAGGGCACTGCCCTGTTGCATGGGGTTCTGGCGGATCAGCGCTTCCTGCTCGCCGATGCGGGTATAGAGCTCGTCCATGCTGTTATCGATCACATGGTTTTCCAGGTTCAAATCCGGTTTGTTGGTAAGCGGCAACTTACTGTATACCGCAAGCAAGCTCTGGTACTGATCATAAAACCCGGTCTTGCGCAGATTGTCTTCCACGATCGGCTGGTAACGCTGACGCAGGCTGCTCTCGGTCTCCCCCCGGAAATAGGTGGTGGCGGCGGTATCACCACCACGGATGATGCCCAGAGCGTCATTGACGGTCATGTGACTGATGGCCTGCTTGAACACCGGTGCGGCCTCCGCCACGGCCTGCTCTGCCCCCCGATTCATGGCGGTTTCCACCTTGTCCACATAACTGCCAAAGCCGAACTGGCGCAAGGTATTGGCTACCGGCTGAGCGGCGGCAGGCAGCTGCAGGTTGAAGGCCCCCGTCTGTGAAAGCTGGGCGCTGGCCCGATCCGTGCCGGTGATGAGCGCATCCTTGATGCCGGCGGCCAGTTTGGCGTCGGTGTCATAGCCGGCGTTCTTGGCCATCTGGTTGCCCATGTCCACCCAGGGCATGGCCGCTTCCATGGTCTTGCAGCCGCTCAATACCAGTAGCCCCACCAGAACCCAAAGCTGTTTCATGCCACTTTCTCCTTATGATTTGCGGACAATGCTACTGCATTACGGTCTGGCTGCTAAAGGACAGTGACACGTTGAAAGTTGCAACGCGAACACGGCATGCGCCAACTGAGAACCTGCCGGCCCGCGTTTAACGATGAGGGTGTTGCGCGGGCACGGCTTGCGGGTTTAGCTAGGGAACCTCTGAAAAACTCCTTGCATGCTCAGCGTGGCCTGAAGCGTGCAGCTGTTGCGTCTTGTCTCGATGGTCAGGGTGGTTCCCTTTCCGAGAGATAAGGCGCAGCAGATGTGCGCTTCAGGCCGCGCCCTTCGGGTCTTCCAGGCTGGCCCGCACTCGTTGTTGCGCTTTTTCGATGGATGGACATACACCTTCAAAAGCGCGCCTAGATTGCGAACCAGCCTGAAAGACTGAGTACGCAAGGAGTTTTTCAGAGGTTCCCTAGTACTATTCTCGCGCTTTGAAACTTTTAACGTTCAACGTGTAACTGAATTCCATGACTCACCCTGACTATCGCGAGCAACACAAAAAACGCCTGGCCTACATGCCCTGGTTGTACGGTCGCCTGAAAGCAAAACATCGGGCCTGGGCGGAGCCCTGGCAGCGGGATATTCAGCAGGACTTGATGGCGCTGGAAACGGTACGGTTCGGGGCGGCGTGTTTCGTGGCGCCTCAAGCGGTGCTTCTGGCTGAGCCGGGTCGCGACATCATCGTGGGTGATGGCAGCCAGATCGCTGCCGATTGTGTGCTGCATGGCCCGATCACGCTGGGCAAACGGGTCAGTCTGAACCACCACGTGACCCTGGATGGCGGGGCCGCCGGCATTCATATCGGTGATGACACCCGTATCGCTGCCTATTGCACCCTGTATGCCTTCAATCATGGCCTGGCCGCGGATCGGCCGGTCCGACAACAGCCGGTGACCTCCCTGGGTATTCGAATCGGGCAGGATGTCTGGATCGGAGCCCGGGTGGGCATCGTGGATGGCGTCACCATTGGCGACCACGCGGTGGTCGGCATGGGAGCCGTGGTGACCCGCGATGTGCCGCCCTGGACCATTGTTGCGGGTAACCCTGCCCGTCCGGTGGGACGACGCCCGGGCGCGCCGATCGGCTGACGCCCTCTTCCTTTTCCCTTGAACGGTAGGTGACATACCCGGTAACACCCTTTTTGTTGAACATTGTTTAGCAAAGGTATTTTATTAAACGATGTTAAATAAAACGACGATACCAGGAGGGAAACCCATGGATGAAAGTGCCATTCAGCGCCATTCCGGTGGCTGGCTGTTCTATGTGAAGGCGGCGTTCGGCATCAGCGTGGGCCTGATGATTCTGGGGATTGTGTGGTTGCCCACAGACCTGTGGATCAAGGGCTACCTGGTGATGGGCATCATGTTTGTGGTCGGTTCCACCATCACCTTGGCCAAGACCTTGCGCGACGATCATGAGGCCCGACGCCTGATCAATCGTATCAGCGAGGCCAAGACGGAACGTCTGCTCAAGGAATACACGGAATAACGACAAGGAGAAGGATCATGGCCACTGCCTGGCACAAACTGAAAACCCTGATGCGCGGCCAGGCCCGCGTGAGCATGGAGCAGATCGTCAACGCCAATGACATGCTGCTGCTGGATCAGCAGCTGTATGACACCGAACAGTCCCTGCGGGAGGCTCGACGACAGCTGGCACGGTTGATGGCAGAGCAGAAACTCAACCGGCGTCGCAGCGAGGAACTGGCCGCTCAGATACGCTACTACGAAAGCGGCGCTCGGCAGGCCATGGCAGGTGACCAGGACTCCCTGGCCCTGGATATCGGGAAACGGCTTGCGGAACTGGAACAGCAGCAGGCCCGGCTGGAAAAACAGGGCATTGCGCTGAACCAGCAGGAGGCAGAATACCAGCGCTTTCTCCAACAGGCGGCCGATCAGCTCAAAAGTCTGCGTCATGAACAGTCACTGGCACGCAGCCAGGAGGCGCTGTTCGGCCAGCACCAGCAGCGCGATAGGCAGGGCCGAGGCTTGGCAGAGCGACTCAGTGACAGCAGGCAGACGCTGCAACACATTCAACAACGGCAGGAAGAATGTCGCTTGTTGTGGCAAAGTGAGAACCATTGTGAATGGCAGTCAGGAGAGGCTCAGCGGGACAGTCTGGATCGTCGCATGGCCGAGGCCGGCATCGGTGACAGTCAGACCGAACGCGCGCGGGTCATTCTGGCCCGGCTTGGCGGTGACCTGACGTAATGCGTGAGCGTCGCCAACCCCGCCGGCGGTGCGCGATCCGGCATCCGTTGGATCGCTTGCGATGGGATTGTCGCGTCTTGAGAGGCGCGCCGACACGGTAGAGAAAGGAATAGCAGGTGGCACGTCGTAATCAACACAGCCGTGAAGAACTGCAGGCGCTAGCCGTTGACGCGGTGCGCGAGCTGGTGGCGGAACAGGGATTGGCAAAGCTCAGTGTGCGCAAGGTGGCGGAGCGTATCCGTTATACCCCGGGAATGCTCTACCATGTGTTTACCAATCTGGATGATCTGATCCTCCACGCCAACGCCACAACGCTGGATGCGCTGCTGGCAGAGGTGGAAATCGTCAATACCGGTACCCCGCAACAGGCCCTGCATCACATGGCGAGCGCTTACCTGGCCCTGGCTCGGGAGGAGACAGCATTGTGGCAGATGGTATTCATGCATCGTATGCAGAAAGCGGCCCCGGTGCCGGACTGGTACCAGCAGCGCACTGCCCGATTGTTTGCCGGGGTGGAACGACAGATGGGCCGGTTGGCGGACAACCGTTCTGACAGCGACATCCATCTGGCCGCCCGCACCCTGTGGAGCAGTGTCCACGGCATCGCGGTACTGGCGGTGGAAAACAAGCTGGCGGTGGCGGGGGATGTGGATGAACAGGCGATGCTGGATTCGTTGCTGGAAAACTATCTGAACAGTTGGGCAGGAGAAAAATAAGCTACGAGCTACTAGCTGCGAGCTTCAACACGGGATAGATCCTGAGTCTTCTGAAGGGCATAAGTTTCGCGCTGAAAAAAGATGCGCGGAGATTAATAGTCAGTTAGGCAATAACATTGATCCGCGTCGTAGCTCGTAGCTTTCCTCTCACACCAAGGAAGAAAAAGGCGAAAAAATGAAAAAAGGGTTGCTCTCTCTACTGGCGTCACGGCGCTTCGGGCCTTTCTTCTTTACCCAGTTCCTCGGGGCCTTTAACGACAATGTCTTTCGCCAGGCCCTGATTCTGTTGATCGCCTCCGGTGCGGTCACGGCAGTCAGCGTCAACACCCTCAACAATGTGGCGCTGGCGCTGTTCATCCTGCCCTTTTTCCTGTTTTCCGCCCTCGCCGGCCAGGTGGCAGACAAGTACGACAAGGCCTCCCTGGTGCGCAAGATCAAGTTCGTGGAGGTCTGCATCATGTCCGCGGCGGCGGTGGGGTTCTTCTTCGACGCGGTCTACTTCCTGCTTGGCGTATTGTTCTGCATGGGGCTGCAATCCACCTTCTTCGGTCCCATCAAATATTCCATCATTCCCCAGCATCTGGATGACAAGGAACTGGTGTCCGGTAATGCGCTGGTAGAAATGGGGACTTTTCTGGCGATTCTGCTGGGATCCATCTCCGGAGTGTTGCTGAAGATGGACGGGGTGGGCGACGGCGTGGTGGCGGTGACGGTGGTGGGCCTGGCCCTGCTGGGCTATCTGGCCGCCCGGGGGATTCCCTTGGCGTCGGCGGCGGATGATCGACTGAAAATCAACTGGAACCTGTGGAAGGAAACCTGGCATATCGTTGGCTATGCCCGGGAAGTGAAATCCGTATGGATGTGTGTGCTGGGGATATCCTGGTTCTGGTTTTTGGGTGCGGCCTATACCACCCAGCTCAAGGTCTACGTGGATGACTACCTGCTCGGTACCGACGGTCTCTACGCCCTGCTGTTGGGGACATTCTCCATCGGCATCGGACTGGGCTCCTTCCTGTGTGAAAAACTCTCCGGCAAACGGGTGGAACTGGGGCTGGTGCCGCTGGGCTCAATCGGCCTGAGTGTCTTTGGTATCGACCTGTTCTTTTCCTACGCGGGTCTGCAAGGGAATGGCCAGGTGCCATTTGATCAGGTGAGTGTCGCCGGCTTCCTGCAACAGGTCGGCGGCTACCGGGTCTTGATGGATCTGCTGGGTATCGGGGTGTTCGGGGGCTTCTACATTGTCCCGCTGTTTGCCTTTATTCAGCATCGCAGTAACCCCAAACACCTGTCGCGGATCATCGCCGCCAACAATATTCTCAATGCCCTGCTGATGGTGGGCTCCGCGGTAGCCGGTATCGTGCTGGTGGGAATGCTGGAACTGACCGTGCCCCAGTTCTTCCTGGTGCTCGCCCTGGCCAATGTACTGGTCGCCAGCTACATCTATACGGTGGTGCCGGAATTCCTGATTCGCCTGCTGGTATGGATGCTCACTCACACCATGTACCGGGTGAAACACCAGGGCATGGAGCATATCCCCGATGAAGGAGCCTGCATGCTGGTGTGCAACCATGTCAGTTATGTGGATGCCCTGCTGCTGGCCGGTGCCATCCGTCGTCCGGTGCGCTTTGTCATGTTCAAGCCAATCTATGACATGCCGTTGCTCAACTATATCTTCCGGACCGGCAAGACCATTCCGATTGATTCCAAGAGCCGTAACCCGGCCATTTACGAACGGGCCTTCGTTCGTATCCGTGAAGAACTGGAGGCCGGGGAAGTGGTGTGTATCTTCCCGGAAGGCAAGCTCACTGAGGATGGCGACGTGGATGCATTCCGTGCCGGCATCGAGAAAATTGTGGCGGACACCCCGGTGCCGGTCGTGCCCATGGCTCTGTCCGGTCTGTGGGGCAGCTTCTTCAGCCACAAGGGCGGCAAGGCCCTGACACGCTTGCCGAAACGGTTCTGGTCGCGGGTCAAACTGGCTGTGGGAGAGGCGGTGCCCGCCGAGCAGGTGCGAGCCGAGGATCTGCGCCAGCGGGTGCTGGCACTGCGCGAACGTCCCTGATCCGGGGGGCGTTGCGTAAAACATACGCATGGTAACTTGCACAAAAACGAAAACCGCGCACACTCGATAACAAAGCGGTCTTTGTATAGGGGGCTCCACCGCTGTCGCACGCCGTGTCAGGCACTCAGGATGGACTCGCCGGGAACACACACAGGGACCCGAAACCACAATAAGAACAGGAAAATACCGTGTCAGATTCCCCACTCTCGCCCGCTGCCCTGCGGGCGCGATTGCAGCATTTGCTGTATCAGTTACCCCCGGTGCAGCGGGCGGATGAACGCCTGCACCGGGTGGAGCAGGATGTGCTCCAGGGCCTCAAGCAACGGCTGGAAGGCCTGGATGCGCCGGGTACCCTCAAGGGCTCTGCCGAGAGTTTCCAGCAGCTGCTGGAAGTCTCCATGGAGCAGACCCAGCAGCAGGCCCGTTCCATGCTGGTCGGTCAGGTACTGGCCGGCACCACCGCCGATGAGGCCCGGCTACTGGCCGCGCTGTCCGATGGCAGTCATTTCCCCATGTTGACGCTCTATACCGGTGGACGCTTGTCCCGGGGGGAAGTGCATTACCGCCATTCCAATATCGGCCGCGCCGCCGGCATCCAGTGCACGGATTTCATCGCCTTCTATTTGAGCCGGCTGTTTGCCCGTGGTCTGGTAGTGGCGTCCGGTTTCAACGAAGACCAGCGGACCGACTACGAGCTGCTGGAGGGGGACAGCGATTTTCGCAAGGCGGAAGCCTCCCTGCGCGCGCATACCCCCAAGCTGAAAATGCGCCGTGAGACCCTGCATATCAGCCCGGTGGGTAGCCAGGTGTGGACGCTACTGGGCGACGAAGCCGCGAGCGAGGAGTAGCCAGTGATTACCGATATCAATCTGATTCTGGCGGATATTCAGGCCAACTGGCTGTTGTATCTGGCCATGCCGTTTGTGGCGGCTGCCATTGGTTATTACACCAAGGTGGTGGCTATCAAGATGATGTTCAAGCCGCTCAACTTCATCGGTTGGCGTCCGTTTCTGGGTTGGCAGGGCATCGTGCCGCGCAAGGCGGCCACCATGGCCAGCATTGCCTGCGACCTGATGATGGAGCGGTTGCTCAAGCCCGAAGATGTGTTCAACAAGCTTGACCCCCAGCGGGTGGTAAAGGAAATCCGTGAGCCGCTGATCCAGTCGGTGGAGGACATCACCCGCGAAGTGGCCGCCGAATACCAGCCGGGGCTGTGGGAGTCTGCCCCCGAGTCAGTCAAAAACCTGCTGATCCAGCGGATCCAGAAAGAAGCACCGCACATGGTCGAGCAGATCATGACGGACATCAAAAGCAACATCACCCGGGTCTTCGATCTCAAGGATCTGGTAATCAGTGCGCTGGTGCGGGACAAGGAACTGCTCAACCGGGTATTTCTGGAAGCGGGCCATGTGGAGTTCAAGTTCATCCGTAACTCGGGCATCTATTTCGGTTTTGCCATCGGCATTGTCCAGGCCATCGTCTGGGCGCTGACTCACAACATCTGGGTGATTCCCCTGTTTGGTCTGTTCACCGGCTGGTTTACCGACTGGCTGGCCCTGAAGATGATCTTCAATCCGAAACAGCCGGTCCGTTATCTGGGCCTGTTCGAATGGCAGGGTCTGTTCCTGCGTCGCCGCAAGCAGGTGGCCGCGCGCTACGGGGAACTGGTTGCCACCGAGATCGTGACGCCGGCGGCGGTGATCGGCGCCATCCTCACCGGCCCCATGTCTGATCGTCTGTTCGGGCTGGTTCAGAAGCAGGTGCAACGGACCCTGGATGAACAGGCCGGTCTGGCCAAACCGTTGGTGGTGTTCGCCGTGGGCAGCACCAAATACCAGGAAATGAAGCGCTCGGTCTCCGAGAAGGTGATGCAGCATCTGCCGGAAACCCTCACTCACATGGAGGCCTATGCGGAAGAGGCCATGGACCTGAAGAACCTGCTGGTGGAAAAAATGCAGGAGCTCAGCGAGGAAGAGTTCGAAGGGCTTCTCAGGCCGGCGTTTCAGCAGGATGAATGGATCCTGATCACCGTGGGGGCCCTGCTCGGTTTCCTGGTCGGGGAGCTGCAGGTACACGTGATGATCCATTTCGCGGTACCCGTGAGCTGACCCTGGGCCCTGCTTTCGCTCGGAAAGCAGGGCCTTCTCTCCGTTCGTCAATGTAAGACATTGCCCACTACCCTTTCCCGGACCGCCCTCTAGAATATCCCTCTTTGCGATTTACTCTCTGGGGGACATTCATGCTCAAGGACAAGCTCAACGGCGCTCTGCCGGTGAAGGGGTTGGTCATCGCGGTGATCAGTGTGCTGGTACTGGTGGTGGTCGCCAACAAATCCATCTTCTATGCCGAGCCCGGCTATGTGTACCACGTACGAACCATCACCGGTCAGGAAAAAGTGGTCAGCGATGTGGGGTACCAGTTTTTCTTCTTTGGTCGCTGGAATTCCTGGAAACGGGCGCTGACCGTTCAGGCCGTGCGCGGCGGCAGCGAAACTCTGGACTACGTGGAGGTGGAAGGCTCGGAGACCTCCGCTGCCCTGCCGCCCCAGAACATCATGTTCCTGGACCAGGTGGACGCCAATGCCCAGGCCACCGTGCGCTTTACCATTCCCACCGACCAGGACAGTTTCCTGCGTCTGGCCCATGAATATCGCACCCCGGAAAACCTGCTGCGTACCGCACTGATTCCCGCCTTCAAGGAAACCCTGCAGGCCAACGCGTCGTTGATGAGTGCGGAAGAGTACTACTCTGGCGGTCGTACCGAGTTCAACACCGAGTTCGAGAACCAGATGATCAACGGTATCTATATCGTGCGTCGCGAGGAATACAGCGAAAAGCGTGTCGGCGACATCAAGGGCAGCGCCAATGTGGCCATGGGCACGGACCAGCAGGATTACGGTGACGATTCCAAGGTGGTGTTTGTGGTGCGCAAGATCATGGATGATACCGGGGTACCCAAGCGCAAATCCCAGCGTTTCATCGACTATGGTGTCTCCGTGGTGGAAGCCCGGGTGACCCAGATGGATCCGAACCAGCGCTTCGTGGAGCGCATGCAACTCAAGCAGAAAGCCTCCGCGGATCGCGCCATTGCTCGGGAGCAGCGCGTGCAGGAAGAAGAGCAGCGTCTGCTGGCCATTGCCCGCGGGGAACGGGAAGTGGCCGAGCGTCAGGCCAAGGCCAAGGTGGATCAGATCCAGCGCACCACCGAAGCGGAAACCGAAAAACAACTGGCGATCACCGAAGCGCAGAAACAGAAAGAGCAGTCGGAAATCGAAAAGCAGACGGCACAGATTCAGCTGGAAAAGGCGCGCATCGAAGCGGAAACCCGTCGGACCCTGGCCGATGCCGAGGCCTATCAGAAGAAAGCCGTGCTGCAGGCGGATAACGCTCTGGCCCAGAAACTGGATGCGGAAATCCAGATTCAGAAAATCTGGGCGGAAGCCTTCGCCCAGCGCAAGGTGCCCCAGTACGTGTTCGGCGGCACCGACGGCAATACGCCCACCGGGTCCGATTCGGAAACCAAAGCCTTCATGCAGTTACTCACCCTGGATGCGGCCAAACGGCTGAACTATGACCGGGATGTGAAGAACTAGGCTGGTCACCCAACGCCTGCAGCGATGTAATCTGGCTGCAGGCGTTCCCGACCCGGGCACCTCCTCGATTCATCAGCCGGCCTGCGCCTCTGTAGAAGCGCCCCTTGCTCCTCTTTCCCTGCAGCCGCTACAGTAGCTCCATGCTGCAAATCACCCGTAACCTCACGATTCCCGATAACGAGATCGACATGCAGGCGATCCGTGCTCAGGGGAGCGGAGGACAGAACGTTAACAAGGTGTCTTCTGCTATTCACCTGCGGTTTGATATCCGCGCGTCCTCGTTGCCTGAGACATACAAGGAGCGCCTTTTGGCACTGAGCGATCAGCGCATCACTGCAGAGGGGGTGGTGGTGATCAAGGCCCAGCAATTCCGTACCCAGGAAATGAACAAGGAAAATGCCCTTTCAAGGTTGGCGCAGTTAATCCAAAGCGTGACGGTAGAACAAAAAAAGAGAAAGCCAACACGCCCAACACGATCCAGTCAGAAAAAACGAATGGACAAAAAAAACCAAAGGGGAAAGGTCAAGCAACTAAGGAAGCCAGTGAAGGATAGCTGGTAGCGCTCTCAGGTTTCTGAATGACGGTAGTGGACGTCGTCTTTCTCCGGACAAGAGGCAATCATCAACAACTGAACGGGGGATGTGGTGTCATTGCTCAGGTAATGGGCGTGTTGGGAGCCACTTTCAAAAACCACAAAATCGCCTGCGGACAAGAGGCGTTGCTTTCCGTGGTAGTGAACCGTTGGCGCGCCCTCGAGAACCAGGTACAGCTCATCCTTATGGGAATGGAAGTGGGGTGATGAACTACGGTGCCCGGGGGAAAGTGTTTCGTGGGTGACAGAAAAATCGGTGATTGACGTTCCTTCTGTCAAAAAACGTGTCAAGGTAAAGACCTCGCCAGTACGGCTGCTTTTAACCGTACTGGGAGGGAGGTCGCTAATCCGGCCTGTTTTCATTCTCGCTGTCCCGACAATCAGGCTCGGAAGGAAGCATGTCCCGGCCCGGCCTATGTGGATTCCGACGTCCCGTCGCGGAAAATTCGCATGAATTCCACCTTGTCCTTAATGGATTCTGCATACTTTTCCCCTTCGTTCCAGTCATTGATTTCTTCAAGCTCCCCCCTGTCGCTATATCGAAAATGCGTCATCTTTGCGTCTTTGGGATCGAAGCCGAATTTTGCAGAATAGCGACAATGCATCTGCCCCAGAAATATATCTTTGAATTGCATGAAATAAACCGTGTCGTACCATCCAACATGCAAAATGACATTGAGCTTGTTAAGCATTGGAGACTGCCAATCCCAGGCGGGCTGGATTCTGGACCGAATCATCATGTCCGATGTACTAATCTCCTTGAGGCAGGCTTGTACCTGTTCTTCATTGTCAAACTGCATTTCGACACGGGTCAAATGTGTTGGTGCGATATCAAAATTGACCGGTGTTCCAAGACTGACCAATTCATGGTCAGGAAATTCTTTTCGCAGGCTACGTAATAAATTGGCAAGGGTGACATCCTTGGCGACCCTGGCGGTTTTCCCGTAGATGTCTGTGACATATTGCGGGATGTAATCGACAGTGGACTTTACGATCACATCTTCCGTTGGAATCGTGGCAACAACGGTGTGGATAGAACCGTCATCCTGTTTCACCTTATAAACATCCATGTTTATCTCCCGGGTTGAGGAATAGGATGTCCCCGATAGTGGGGAACACCGGCATTGATTCTGATACAAATCATCATTGATTTATGTAAGCCGTGGCTTACATTCGGTGAGGGCCTGAGAGCATCGAATGGGGGTGCGATAACGTTGCCCGACACCGTAACCACTTCATCCACGAGGAAAGAGCATGAAAGCCATCACCACCACCGGCTGGGGCCTCAACGCCAGGTTGGCCCTCACGGAAACCGCCGCTCCCCAGCGACTGGGGGATGAGGATGTGCTGGTGCAGGTGCACGCCGCGTCCGTGAATCCCAAGGACTGGAAACTCAACTATCACCTGGCGGTGGCGGCGACGCCGGTGGGGATCAAGCGGTTACCGCCGATCTTCGGGGATGATCTGGCCGGGGTAGTGATCGCCAAAGGGCGCAAGGTGCGGCATTTCGAGATGGGTGATGCGGTGTACGGCATGGACATGCGCCTGCGTACGGCATCGCTGGCAGAACAGGCTCGTATCAGCCAGCACCGGGTGGCGAAAATGCCCTCGACACTCAGTTTCAAGGAAGCGGCCTCCCTGCCCCTGGCGGCACTCACGGCACTGCAGGGATTGCGCAAGGGGGGAGCCAAAGCCGGCCAGTCAGTGTTGATCATTGGCGCCTCCGGTGGTGTCGGTACCCTGGCCGTGCAAATCGCCAAACACCTGGGATTACAGGTGACCGGGGTGTGCAGTACCCGCAATCTGGATTTTGTCCGTGAGCTTGGCGCCGATGCGCTGATTGATTACACCCGCGGGGATTACCGCAAGACAGCGGGCGAGTTCGATATCGTCTTCGACGTCACCTCCTATGAAACCCCGCTTAGCTGCGCGGCCCTGCTGGGCCGCGATGGGCATTTCATTTCCACCGGTGGCCAGGGCATGTCCATGTTTGCCACCCCACTCTACCGCCTGGTGGGTAAAAAAGCGGACACCGTGGTGGTGGAATCCTACCGCCAGGATCTGGATACCCTGGCCGCCATGGTGGAAGACGGCGTACTCAAACCGATCATCGACAGTGTCTTCCCGCTGGCCGACAGCGAAGCGGCCTACGCGCGTAACCGCAGTGGCCGGTGCCGGGGAAAGGTGGTGATTGACGTGGTGGCGAACGCTTGATCACGCGGGGGGTGTGTCATTGGGCCCCCTATCGGATTCAGGAAAATCGCAGGCCTGCTTTATCCACCGGACATCATCCGCGCTGGCAGGGGGTGCCGGCCTCCGTGCCTGCCAGCCCTGTTCCAGTTGCTGCCGTACCCAGCTGACCGCTGTGATCCACCGTGGCTGGTTGTCAGGAGGAAACAGCACGGTGGCGTAATCGGGAGCATGCTGACTGCCGTCGGTGGGTCTGGTTTGTACCAGGGACAGTGCCCGGGCCCGCACCGACGGCACGGCAAAGGTGCCTGCCGGGAAAGTCACCCTGCGGGCTGCAGCGCCATAGTGCAGTTGCCCGCCGCCGTTATCGAGGAGAGTCAGGGTGCAGCTACCCGGGGGATGTGACAGATGCAAGACGGCCCGGGGTGTTTCGGTGGCCCACAGACCGGGAGGGAACGCCAGCACGATCAGCAAAAGACGTGACATACCCTGCTCCGTGTCATGGCTGTCGCCCGGTTGTCAGGATCAGGCCAACCCGGCCCGCTTGGCCCGGGCCGCATGCAGCTTTTTATAACTGTCCACCAGCCGCTGGTGTTTCTCCAGGCCGTCCAGTTGCATATTGGTCGGTTCCAGCCCATGAAAACGCACGCTGCCGTCCACCGAGCCGATCACCGCATCCAGCGTGTCCTGGCCGAACATGCGGCCCAGGTTGTGGCGGTAATCCTCCAGGGCCAGTTCCTCGTCCAGGGTGATTTCCAGCACCGCCCGCATGGCCTGGTAAAAGAGGCCCCGTACCACGGTGTTGTCGTTGTACTGCAGGAACATCTCTACCTGCTCCAGCGCTTCTTCGTGACGCTGCAGTGCCAGGTTGATCAGCAGCTTGAGTTCCAGAATGGTGAGCTGGCCCCACACGGTGTTCTCGTCGAACTCGATGCCGATCAGGGTGATGATGTCGGTATAGTCATCCACCAGGCTGTCTTCCAGCCGGGCCAGCAGGGAAGCCAGCTGGTCGTCGCTGAGGCGGTGCAGGTTGAGGATATCTTCCCGGTAGTCCAGCGCCATGTTGGTGTTGTCCCACACCAGGTCTTCCACCGGGTACACCTCGGAAAAGGCCGGCACCAGAATCCGGCAAGCCGGTGCGCCCAGGTCCTCGTACACCGCTACATAGGCCTCCTTGTCCAGTGACTTGAGAATGCCGAACAGGCGCGCGGCTTCCTCGTCATTGCTGCCGGAGAAGTCCCACTCGCAGAAGGCTTCATCGGCACGGGCACTGAAGAAACGCCAACTCACCACCCCGGTGGAATCGATGAAGTGTTCCACGAAGTTGTTGGGTTCGGTGACCGCCTGGCTGTTGAAGGTGGGCGCGGGCACATCGTTGAGGCCTTCGAAGCTGCGGCCCTGCAGCAGCTCGGTGAGGCTGCGCTCCAGCGCTACCTCGAAACTGGGGTGGGCACCGAAGGAGGCAAACACGCCACCGGTGCGCGGGTTCATCAGCGTTACGCACATCACCGGGAACTGACCGCCCAGGGAGGCATCCTTGACCAGTACCGGGAAGCCCTGCTCTTCCAGGGCACGGATGCCTTCGACAATGTCCGGGTACTTGGCCAGCACGTCCTGCGGCACATCCGGCAGGGCGATTTCTTCCTCGATGATGTGCTTCTTCACCGCCCGCTCGAAGATTTCTGACAGGCACTGCACCTGGGCTTCAGCCAGGGTGTTGCCGGCACTCATGCCGTTGCTGAGGAACAGGTTTTCGATCAGGTTGGAGGGGAAGTACACCGTCTCGCCATCGGATTGGCGCACAAACGGCAACGAACAGATGCCGCGATCGGCGCGACCGGAATTGGTGTCGATCAGATTGGAACCGCCCAGCTCCCCCTCCGGGTTGTAGATGGCCCGGCAGTAGTCATCCAGGATCTCCGGCGGCAGGGCATCGTTGGGGCCGGGCTGGAACCATTGCTCGTTGGGGTAATGCACGAAGTCGCTGTGGGCAATCTCCTCGCCGAAGAACTGGTCGTTGTAGAAGAAGTTGCAGTTGAGCCGCTCGATGAACTCGCCCAGCGCCGAACACAGGGCCGCTTCCTTGGTAGCACCCTTGCCGTTGGTGAAACACATGGGCGAGGCGGCATCGCGAATATGCAGTGACCACACGTGGGGCACGATATTGCGCCAGGAGGCGATCTCGATCTTCATCCCCAGGTCTTCGAGGATGGCGCTCATGTTGGCGATGGTCTGCTCCAGCGGCAGGTCCTTGCCCTCGATAAAGGTACGGTGCTCCGCGTCCGGCTTCACCATCAGCAGCGCCTGGGCGTCCTCGTCCAGGTTGTCCACTTCCTCGATCTGGAATTCCGGTCCGGTCTGGATCACCTTCTTCACGGTGCAGCGGTCGATGGAGCGCAGAATGCCCTGGCGGTCTTTCTCGGAAATATCCTCCGGCAACTGCACCTGGATGCGGAAGATCTGGTTATAGCGGTTTTCCGGGTCGACGATATTGTTCTGGGACAGGCGGATATTGTCCGTGGGGATATCCCGGGCCTTGCAGTACACCTTGACGAAATAGGCGGCGCACATGGCCGACGACGCCAGGAAATAGTCAAACGGGCTAGGCGCCGAACCATCGCCCTTGTAGCGGATCGGCTGGTCGGTGATGACGGTGAAGTCGTCGAATTTGGCTTCCAGGCGCAGGTTGTCGAGGAAGTTGACGTTGATTTCCATGGCGGGGCTACCGGGGTTAAGAAATGGTGAGCTAGGGGCGCCATTATCCAGCTTTTACCCTCCACCGTCTGTAGGGGCGCTGAATCGAGGCTTCGCCAAGCTGTTCAAACATTGATCTATATCTACATTCCCGTTTGCCAGCCCTGCTAGCGTGAAATGCCGCACCATCAACCGGAGACGGATCATGCGCATCGTATGGGGCCCGGCCTATGAACTGGGCATTCTGGTCATTGATCAGCAGCACAAACGCATCGTGGACTACATCAACGACCTGGATCGCCTGATGGATCAACCCGATGCCCAGCTGGGGGTGGCCCGCGTGCTCTACGACCTGGTGGATTACACCGAATCCCACTTCAGCTTCGAGGAAGCGCTGATGGAGCGGGCCGGTTACAAGAATCTCGATGACCACCATCACAAACACCGCCAGTTCACGTTCCATATCGAATCCCTGCTGCGTCGTCACGAAGCGGGGGACGCGGTGGCTCAGGAGCTACTGCGACTGCTGGAACGCTGGTTGTTGCACCATATTCTCGAAGAGGACGGCGCCTACGCCGACGAAGTACGGGACTTCATCAACAGCATTGGCCGTGAGCGCTTGGGTGGCTGGGTGAACGATAATTTGCGCAAGCATTTTCGGGTGGTATAGGCATTCCACCCTGAAATGCTCCTGACAACATGCAGGTTATCGGTGTTGCCGGAACGGGCGAAGTTGATGGACGACCATGGCCACGCCCACGCCAGAGAACAGCAAGGCCACCAGGCTGATCATGGCGAACATACCCCAGCGGATATCCCGATACAGCAAGGCCTCACGCGGTGAGTCCGGATTCACAAAGC